>NZ_VULV01000020.1:0-38482 GCF_009696495.1 Bifidobacterium sp. WCA-178-WT-4B
TGGCCGCCTACCTGACCCACTACAATGAAACCAGGATCAAGAAGTCACTGGACTGGATGAGCCCCGTGCAATACCGCAGAAGTCTTGGACTGGCCGCCTGACCGTCCAAAAAAACATCCGCACCCCCAAGGCTTAAAAAAAAAACAAATAAAACGGCTATTCGCTGTTTGTGGTGGGTGATGGTCAAGTGGTGGTGACGGCTTTGAGGTCGAGTCCGCCGCAGGTCAGGTAGATCATGGCGGCGGAGTGGTCCATGTCGCGGAAGCCTCTCGCCCGTCGTTTGACGTTCCGGATGACGCCGTCGCCTACTTCGAGCACGGCGTTGGCGTACGGGTGCCCGAAGCAGGCGACGATCTCGGCGAAGCGGCGTCGGACCATGCGGGCGAAGTCCTTCATCGGCTCGAGCCTCGAGTGCATCATCCACGAGCACAGGCGATGCAGGCGCACCCACGCCTCGGACGGGGTGCGGCCGTCCGTGCAGACGTCCTGCGGGACCTCGCGCATCCGGCAGGCGCGGCCGGTCCTCAACCGTCGCCCCGTCAGGCTGCGCCTGGCCTCCACCTGCAGTTCGGCCAGGCTTTCCCCGTCGCGCAGCCACAGGTACTCGGCCCGTTTGAGCAGCGGGTCGGAGCGGCCTTCCGTCTTCCCGGCCTTGCCGACGGCCTCGTCGGCGTGCCCGGCCACGTGGAACCTGTCGACGATCCGCCGCGCATGGGGCAGATGCCCACGGATGCCCTTCCGGAAGCCCAGGCTCATGTCGCAGGCGACCAGACGCACATACTCCGGGACCCCGTTGCGGTCCATGAAACCACGCGCGAACCGTTCGACCGCGGCCGGGTCCCTGCCCGGCGTCACGTTGACGACATCGTGCTCCACGAGACCGGCGACCACGGTGATGCAATTGCGGCCCCCGCGGCCGGTCCCGTCGATGCCGACGGCCTCCACACCCATGTAGCCCTCCAGCCTCCTCGCCTCGTCGACGTAACGGGCGACGGACCGCCACAAACGGGTGTCGGTCTCGTCCAATTGCCCGGCGAGCGTGCCGGCGGGCAGGTGGCGGGCCGTCTCCACCGTCCACGCCTCGAACAGGAGCGTGAACCCGCCGCCCGGCCTCGCCCACGGGGCGGGCACCGTCCCCACCCCGTGCTCGGGACACGTGACGCGGGGCATGGCGGCGTGGATGAACGCCTTGCACCGGAAGAAGTCCGGATGCCGCCACACACGCCCCCGCCTGTCATGCACCGGGCAGGCGTCTTCCCGGCGGCCTGTCTCGGGACAAGGGAAGCGGGCGCCGGGCTCGAAGCCGATCATGATGCGCAGCTCCTGCCGGCCGCCGTCGGCGTCACGGAAGTCCACGGACCCCACCTTCCAAGGTGACTGCAACCGAAGCGCGGCGGTGAACAGGTGAGAGGCATCCATGCCTCCAACCTACCCGACCGGCATCACCCCGCACCCAAACCACCCACCACAAACAGCGAAAGGCCAACAAATATAACACATCATATAAGTACTGAAGGGAGCGGCACACGGTTTGCGCGGTGGTGAGCAGTGAGTGGTGAGTACTGAGCGACGTACGGCGACTCACGTACGCTCACACAGTGGTGAGCAATCCGCCAAACAACACCACGAGCAGGGCGATGGTTTCAATCACGAAGTACAGAATGAAACTCGCCCAGCTTTTGGTCAGCACGTTCAACGGCGAGGTCTTCCGGATAATCACCAGCAGACCAACAAACACCAGGGCATATACGGCGATGCCGATCGCCGCACCCATAATGCCCAGGTTCGCGGCATTCGCCAGGCCGGCCTGCTTGCCGTAGACCACGTACGTGGAATACCAGAAATTGAGATTGAGCATGCTGAGTCCCGCGATGAACTGCTCGCCGGCCAACCCGATCACAAATACAATCAGCCACGGCCAGGACGGCGAGACGACCACCGCCATCGCCAATCCGACGTACGCAATCACCACGGCCACCCAACCGACCAGCGCGATGCCTTGCGGAGACACTCCCCCGAGCACGGCCACAATGGAGTCAGTATTATTTACCGCCAACGAGCGACCGAACCAGTACGGCGCGATGATGGCGCACAGTACGGCAAGAATAATCAGCGCCCAACGCAACGGATGCGAACGACGGCGCTCGATATCCGCCAGAGACAAATCGGTCTCGGGTATGGAAGCCTCGGGGTGCTTGGAAACCTCGACGGTCTCTAGTTTGCCGCCCACGATTTCCGTCGCCTCGTTAGGTTCTTGCTCGTTGGATTCCTGCTCCATGCACCGCCTCGCCGATTACCTGCTCATTGCCGATTATTGCGATGCCCATCTTAGCGTGCGTGTTGGGCAAGTCTCCGATACGATCGATTACTCGCCCTGGTCCTCACCATGATCCTCGCTACGATTCTCCTTATCCGAATCCGCGGGAGCAACGTCATTATTGCCCGCAGACAAGCCCCGCTCGCCCGATTCGCGTTTCGGAAGCGAGAAAGATGATGCCCTGCTCCCCCGTCGCCCGCCATGCAGCAAAGCCTCGAGCATATCGACCTGCCGCTCCAGCTCATCGATACGCCGTATTTGCTGAACAATCAGCAGGTCACGTAAATCATTGTTCTGCTCTTTGCGGGAGATGGGGAAGATGATGGCGCGGCGTTCGGGGGATACGTGGAAATCGGATTCGCTGCCGGCTTTCGCCGTAATTGCGGCACCCTCCGCCTCACGCCACTCGTTCGAAGTATCTGACGTTCCAGCGGTTCCCGATCGATAAAACTTCGAATGTGATACCCCCCCCCCCGACTGTTTTTCTCGGCGGGTTCCGGCGCTTCGGCACCCAGGATTTCATCCTGTGCCTCGCGCCAGCGGGCAAGGCAACGTTCGATGCGCTTGTACCCGATCAGGGCGGAATCGAGCCCGGCCTCACGGAACAAACGCACCGGTGAGGCACCTTCGTTATAACGGGTCACGCAATACCGTTTGAAGTCGTCAGTGTAGGTAATGCGTTTCGAAGTGGCTTCCGCCACCGCCGGCAACGACTTCAGGTACTTGATCTCTTCGGGGCTAAAGGCCCCTCCACCGACAGTCATTTTCATCCCCTACACTCTCTGGAAGGTTCGTCCGCACCCCTAAATATGGGGGCATGTCATAGTTTGGGATGATAGTACTTGTTATACGGACTTTTCTAACCCCTAGTAGGGTAGGTTTCATCCCCGATATTGAGATGAGGGAAACGATAGGGAAGCATGATGGAGGGCCATCAGTGTCCAGAACTGATGGCCCTCCATATCTCGCAGAACGGCCTATGACGGCCTATGTATGCTTGAGTGTCGAACCCTCAGGCAATGACTATGGAAAATAGACGCTATTAAGCGTCACCATCCCCATCATCATTACCGGCATCAGCATCAGCAGTACCGCCAGCAGCACTATTATCGCTAACAGCGCTAGCAGCTTGGACACTAATTGCCAACGGATTATGAATCAGTTGGCGGAGCTCCTCATCCGAAGCCTGTTCCTTTTCTTTCGCGGTTCGTTCATCCTCCGCAATGAGAATAGCCAAAGCTTCGCGAAGCCTGTCACGCCGATTGTCCCGCCTGAATAGATAAATTACTTCACCCATAAGAATGGCAAACAGCACGATGAGTCCAATAAGCAGTATCAAGTTAGCAGGCATTATCTCCTGAGAGATATTCATATCCTTGTACGTAGAAATTACTGACGCCAATACGGCAAAACCGGACAATGCTAGCACCGCAATATCAACAATACCTATACTGGACGCGTGCCGATTATCTTGCGCGTCACACAGCAAGCGCGCCTTCTCCAACACCGATAACGTGTAAGGGCGCCGAAGCTTTTCATTGACGCTCGACCTGCAACTCTCCTGAACGTCATAGGCAGAGGCCAGCGCATCACGCAGCCAATGCAAGTCATAGCCGCTCTTGTCAAAATCCTTACCGATACGATCGAATATGGTTGGACCACACCAATAACTGTTCCATACATCTTGGCTTGAATATCTCTTCGCCGGCTGTCCCATAAACAACTCCTTTTTCTCAAAAAAGAGGCCCGTCCTGAAACAACCTTTGGAACGAGCCTCACTTGAACATCTACCGATAATCAGATGGCAGATTATTTGCTATCGCCTCACGCGTTGAGGGCGCGCTTGGTGGAACGGGACTTGGCGAACACGGTCGCGGCAACACCGGCGAGGAGCACGGCGACCACGGTGAACAGCATGGTTCCTGCGGCACCGGTGAGCGGCAGCTGGGTGATAGACTTGACGTTCAAGACCGTCTTGTTGGTCGTGTTGACCTGATGGAGCGTGTCAACGGCCAGAGTGCCCTCGCCGCCGTTCGTGCCGATGGTCACGGTGAAGGTGACCTTGAAGTTCTCGGCGTAACCGGTCGGGGCCTTGGTCTCCTGAACGGTGTAGGTGCCTTCGGCGAGGCCGCGGACAGCGACCTTACCAAGGGTCTTCTGTGTTCCCTTGCCGTCGGCTGAGGTCAGGGTCTCGTTACCGTTGGCGTCCGGGTAGTAGACGCCGTTGGCGTCCTGGGAGAACTTGATGAAGGTCTTGCCGCCATCGGCGGAAACCTTGAACTCGGCACCGGCCAGACCATTGGCGTCGTTGTCGACACCGATCTTGGTGAAGTCGAACTTGCCGAGCTTCTTGACGACAGGCGTGCCTTCGCCGGTCTGGTCGTTATTGTTCTTCACGGTGGCCTTGTTGGTCACCTGGTCGACGGCGTCAGAGGTCACGACGCCCTTGTAGGTCACCTGGATGGTCTTGCCGGCGTAGTCCTTCACGTTCGGGAACGCGATGGTCGTCACGGTGCCGTTCTCGTCGGAGGCGGAACCTTGCTGGGTCAGCGTGTAATCGCCGCTTGTCTCGGCCAGGGTCTTGTCGGTGCCGTCGGTGCTGCCTTTCTTGACGACGACCACGAAGTTGGCGTTGTCCTTGGCCACGTTGAGGCCCTTGGATGCGGCATCGGTGATGGTGTACTTGTAGGTGTCGAAGCCGGCTGCTGCGGGCGGGACAACAGCGGTGATCGTGTAGTTCACGGTGTCGCCCACGTTCACGGTGCCCGTGCCGTTAGCACTCTTGGTCGGCGGCGTCGGGGCGTTCTCGTCCTTGGCATTGAACTGGCCCAGCGCGTCGATGTTGTGCTGGCCGTCCTCGGCGTTCAGCGTGATCTTCGTGTAGGTCTCGCCACCGCTGGTGATCTGGGTGGCAACCAAAGCGGACTTGCCGGCCTTCCCTGCCTTGCTGGTCACGAGGAACCAGCCCTCGGTGGCGGTAATCACGCCGTCCACGGCGGCAGTGCCCTGCTCGCCCACGGGGATGTGCTTCGTCAGCTCGTCGGTGAACTTACGGGCGGTGGCGGCATCGAACGTGGCCACGTACGCGGCCGGGTTCTCGGCGTATTCGGCGGGAACCGCAGCATTGCCGTTGGCCACGTCGGCCGCAGCGGCCACAGCGTCCTTCCACGCGGCGACGGTGTTCACCTCGACGGACGTGGCATTCGGGGCCGTGCCCTGGACGTTATCGAACGTGGCGAACTTGTAACCCGTGTACGTGTAACCCGTCTGGGCGTTGTTCACCGTAATCGTGGCCTGGTCAGTATCCGCCGCGTTGGCGTTGGCGGTGGCGGCACCGAACGCCATGCCACCCAACAGGGTCGCCGCAGCAGCGACGCCCGCGAAAAGCTTCCTCAACTTCATGAGAAACCCTCTCTTCCTTAACTTGTTTACTACTTGTTTTCTGCAATCACGGAGGCTAAGAACCCTTTTTCACAAGGGGCTTCGCAATCCGCAAATCTTTAATTGCTCTTTTCGGTCTGAGGGAAGTCTCCTGCGCCCCCAGTCCGGCTCCGCCGGCCAGCTCCCCTCAGGGAGGGGAGCCAGGAACGGGCTAGACGAGTTGACGCTTGCGCCACACCGTGTAACCCGCAGCAGCCAACAAGGCCATCAGACCCAGGCCACCGCCATACACCAGCCAGTCACGGGCCGAACGACCACCGGTCAACGGCAGGGAAGACACAGCGACGTACTTGTTCGTGAACGTCGGGTCGTTGTCGTTCACAGTCGCCGCCCACTGACCATCATCGTTCTTGGCAATGGTCACCGTCACCGTCTTCGTGCTGCCGTCGTAACGCCAGCCAGCTGGGACATTGGTGCGGTCCTCCGTCACATTGAACTTGTAGACGAGCTGCGTGGCGTTACCGGTCGGAACCCTGAACTTCAGGTCCCCATTGCCGAAGCCAACCGTCGCGCTCGCGCCGCTAGCAGTCAATTCGCCCTTGGACACAGTCGTAGTCAGTCCATTGTTGACCAAGCCGGTAACGTCAGCACACTTACCAGCATTCGCATCCGTGCTATCCACGCACTTCAGGTTGAAGCTGAGGTCCGAATTAGCAGCATGTCCCTGCACAACCTTCGTCACCTTGACATCCGAAGCGGGCAAGGTCACGTAAGAAGGTGTGTTGGTTACCGTGAAGGCACCGGATTGTGCGGTCAGACCTTGTAGCTTGAGGTCAGTCTTATCGACCTTGGAGTCATAGCCTTCAACCTTGACCTCGGAAACCGAGTATGCGTGTCCCTCAGGGCCGGCAGACACCGTAAACTCGTGAGTCCAATTGCCGGTGGCATTCAGCGTTGCTGAACCATTGGCATAATCCCTGCCGTCCTGCTTGAGCTGGACCTGCACGGAATCATCCGCGTGATTCTCGCTGCCGTCGGACCAAGTCTTCGTCACCGTGATCTTGGAGACCGGAAGGGTGATGGTCGGCTTCTGCGGGTAGAGGGCGGTCTGCGGATCGCTCGTCGTCGTGCCGCCCTGCGAGGAGGTCACCACGGTCCTGTAGCCGACGGTGGCGCTGGGGTTGTCGTTCGTGTAGAAGTTGTTGTCGCCGGAGGCACTGGCATCGTCCTTGTGGTTCTTAACAGCCTCGTCGAACGCAGCCTGCGTCGGCTTGACATTGAAGCTCACCGTGTAGGTGACGCCGTCCTCAAGCTTGCCGCCGTTGGACGTGACCGGCCAAGACACGGTGCCATCAGCCGCAACCGTCGCCTCCGGGGCGCCAGCCCACGCCGTGGTCTGGCCGTGCTGGGTCTTCGTGTACGTGAAGCCCGCGGGCTTTCCATTCGCGGAGGCGCCGTCGGAGCTCACGACCCAGCTGGACAGCTTGTCGTGAATCGTCACGTCGGCGTACTCTGCCGTCTTGGTGATCTCCTGGCGGATGGACTCGAAGATGTTGTTCAGCTGGTCGGCATCCGTGGCGGCCTTGTAGTAGCTGCTGTTGTCGGCGCGATTGCCAAGCCTGTTCCACGCCGTGGCATTCGGATAGTTACTGGAGACAGCGTGCATATAGGCGTTAAAGCGATTGTTCCAGTTGGTTGACGTGTTGTTCGGGTTCGCGTCGCCGAACACTCCGATGGAGTAGACGGTTGCTCCCGCATCCTTAAGCACCTTCGCGTTTCTCACCGCACCATTTGCAACCGAATTCTCGAACTCATTACTACTCGTCGGTTGTCCGTCCGTGAAGAAGATAATAACCTTTTTCGCATCGGTGCGCGCGTTCTGCAGTGCGACTCGAGCTTTCTGAAAACCGTAGTCAGCCTGCGTGGCTCCCGCAGCGTTCAGCGAGTCGACTGTACTTGTCAGACCATTAAGATTCGACGTCAGATTTGTCACAATCTGGGAGTTGTTATAGCGCTGCCCCCAACGATAATCCCAATAAGTGTCGTTACCCACATTATCGGAAGCAGTACCGGCAAACTTCACCAACGCGATGCGGTTCTGCAGGTTCTGGTCGGTAATCTTCGCGTTCTCGTCGGCCGTCGCCTTGATGAAGTTATTGACCGCGGTCTTGAGCGAGTCAATCTTCGTAGGCTGGTTCCAAGCAATCTTTTCGGCCATCGAACCGGACACATCCAGCAACAGCACGATGTCGAGCGGCTGGTTCGTCACGATCTCGCCCGTACCCGCGCTCTTCGCACCGGTGACGTTCAATGCCACCTTGTACGTGCCGTCTCCATTGGCGGTAACGGTCTTCTCGCGGGCCGGAGCAGACAACGTCGGATCATCTGGCACACCGTTTGTTCCCTCGGTGGAAAGAGGAGTGGGCACGCTGGCGGCCGCCTTCTCATCGGCGGTCTGCGATTGTGTTGTGGAGGCATTCCCATCGTCCGCCATGGCGGTGGCGCTTACCCCAGCCACGCCGGCGACGCCGCCGAGCATCGCCACGGCGGCAACGACGGCCACTAACCGCTTGCCTCTCCTGCCCGCTGCGGCCTCTACCGCTGCGAACCATTCTGCAATTCTCTTCATAGCCTTGTCCGTCTCTCTTACAATCGCGTACGCCAGAACCTGGCGTTACACGTACAAGGCGTTATGCTATTAATCAGAAAGTGCGAATGCGTCCACCCGGATAGGGGAAGATTCTTACCCGATATTGGTAAAGACCTTGGAATTTTCGGAAAGTGACACCCCGCCGCCCCCCCCCGCGATAACGCACCTTTTCTTCTCGACGGGGCGTGTCGTTCCCACCATCCGGGAACGGAGGCGGATTTGCCACCGCTACGTGGGGTACGGAGTTACCAACGACCGTCAGTATGCCACTGCTCCGTGTGCGTGCAGTATCACACACCATCACACACCGCTACGCATACGCGGAGACACACTACATGTAATTTCTGTGAACGCAAACATACGACTCACCGAGCGGTGTGTGATGCTGGTGATGGCTGGCGATGATGGCGCGGGCGGTGTTGCGAGCGACGCTTTGGTCGCGATCCTATATATGAGGTTCGTAAGGTACGGATCTACGTTACATCGCGGGCGGAAAAGGCCTTATTCCTTGGTATACCGCTGTTGGCTAATTCGTGCTACTGCCCTATATCCTGATTTTCGGTGTTTTCAGGGTATAGAAAAATCCCCGTAGAGCATACTATGCTCTGCTTTTGATGATTATCGAAACATAGAACATGCTTTGGCTCAATCGTCATATGCCCGAAGTGGCAACAATTACAAGTTATCCCGCACCATCGCGACGACATCATGATTGATTTCGTTGATGACAGGGTCGGCAAGCATCTCATCAAGAGTCATCCAGCGGCAGTCCTTGGCACCAACATGGAACTCAGTGGAACGCCAGGCGTCAGGCATTACCGTTACGCTAGCGCGGTATAGCGTGTATTCGTAATAACGGAGGCTTCTGCTGTTTTCGTGGGTTAGATTGCGGGTTGTGGTAGATGCATGTCGAGTCCGCCGTATCGGAGCCATGGTCAGGGCGATGAGGTTGTCGACGTGGTGGAAGCCGTAGGCCATGCGGATGGCGGCCTTGATCCGGTTGTCGGACGCCTCGAGCCTGGCGTTGGAGTAGCCGAGTTGGATGGTCCTGAGGATGTCGGGGCGTCAGCGTCGGATCTTTCTGGAGAGTTCGACGATCTCGGGTATGCGGCTGCGCGAGGCCCGGAACACCCAGTGGTCGAGTTCGCCGCGCGCCTGGTCGAGGGGGTGTCTGAGCAGGATGCGCAGGAGTTCCTTGAGCTGCCAGGCGCGGTAGAGCCGGCCCTTCGGGTCCGTGTTCCCGATGGCGCCGAGCGCGTCGTTCTGCCGGTCGGTCGGGTCGTCCGGGTTCTTCAGGACGGCGTACTTGGCGCCGCGCATGCGCTTGGTCACCTCCTCGTCGCCGGCGCGTCTCGCCTGGTTCCACAGGCGTCTGCGGACCTGGTCGAGCGCGCCGGTCATCCAGGAGACGATGTGGAACCCGTCGAGCACGCGTTCGGCGTTCGGGCAGTGCGCGGCGACGCATGAGTCGATCCAGCGGGCCCCGTCGCCGGCGACCACGCGGATGGACGCCTTCCGCTCCTCGGCGAGCCGCCGGAAGAACAGGTCGAACACGTCCCCGCCGTACCCGTCGTGCGCCCAGACCACGCGGTGACGCTCGTGGCCGACGACCACCGTGATGTACGTATGGCCTTTGCGGTGGCTGGTCCCGTCCACGCCGATCGCCGTCAGCCCGTCGAACGGCGACGGCATCGCCGTCCTGAGCCGATCCGCGACCCTGCGGGCGATGTCGCCCGCGGCGCGCCACGCCACGTGCAGGAACCGCTGACGGTCTTCCGGTTCGCGACGCCCATCAGCCACGCGCACTCCGCCTCGAAATCCCTCGTGAACCGGCTGCCCGGTTCCGCCCACGGCACCCGGGCGACCACGACGCCGCATTCCGGGCAGTCCACGCGCGGCATCGAGGCGACCAGTCCGACGCGCCAGCAGCCGAAATCCTGATGACGCCAGCGACGCACGCCGCCGCCTTGGCCGTAACCGTGGCGTCTCCTGCCGCCCCGGTCACATCTGCGAGCGCCAGGGCTTTTCATATCAGAAACTAGAAATCTTGTAAGAATAAACAAAAAAACACCCCGGTCGCTCATCTGCGAGCGCCGGGGCGTTTGTGACTGTTTGCCCTATCGAATGATTTTTGCTTTTGCGTTGAAGTATGGGGCAGACCCGAATTCATCGTGCTTGGTTGCGGTTAATTCTATTGTTCTACCGTCCAGGGCGGCGATGGTTTCATACGCTTTCATTCTGGAGCTGAATTCTGCGAGAATTTCGCCGTCCTGAGTTTTCAAAACGATGCTGGGCTTAGTTCTGTCATCGACGGCCAATACGCTGACTTCTTTCGCATCTAGGTTTCCGCTGGGTATTTCCAGAATCTTTTTGCAAGCTGGTTGCGTGATTTTGAATTTCAGTTGGCTTTGCGTTGGCGCTTGGGCGATGCTGTCCCCCAGCATGTAGTAGAACACGTCTTCGCTGATGATGTTGAGGTCTTGTCCGGCGAGTTGGAGTTTTTCGGCCTTGAGCCATTTGCTGCTTTTGGAGCCTTTGAGGGCGGCATTGTAGTCGGTGCTGCCGGTGATGAGGTAGTTGGTGTCTTTGGTGACGGTTTTACCGTTGATGCCACCGAGGTTGGTGACGGCCTGTTGTGCGTTGGCGCGGGTCATTTTCTTGAGTGCGCCGGTGAATACGAATGTGAGGTTTTCGAATGCGGGATCAGGGGTGACTTCGTCCTGTGGGGCTATCTGCAGCAGTTGATCTCCGCCACGGAATAGCGAAGATAAGCCTCTGCGGCTGCGGCCATCTCCGGCCGGGAAGGGAATGCCGTTCTCATTCATGTGCCGAATCATCCACCGATAGCACGCGATGGTCTGTTCCACATCGGCGAGCGCTCTATGCTCTTGGTCTTCGGCGATATCGAATCTGACGATGAGGTCTTGCAGTCGGTTGTGACGTTCTTCGGGGTAGAGGTATCTGGCGAGCCGGAGGGTGTCGATGAAGTCGTTGCCGACATACTTGCCACAGATATCTTCGGCGTTGTCATAGAGGAAATTGATGTCGAAGTTGACGTTGTGGCCGAGAATCAGGCCGTCGCCCATCCAGTCAAGGAATTCGGAGAGCACGTCGGCGAGCGTTGGCGCGTTTTTTTACCATGCCGTCGTCGATTCCATGGATTTCGGTAACGATATTCGGGATATGGCGACCAGGGTTGATGAGTTGTCCGTACCGGTCGATGGGTTGCCCGTTTCGGACTTTGATGGCACCGATTTCGATTATTTCGTCCAATCGTGGGTCATATCCCGTGGTTTCGAGGTCCAAGGCTACGTAATCTTTTCTGTCGGCCAGTACGCTGGCCCCTTTGTGTTCTCTGGGTATCATGCCTCCAACCTCGTTGTTCGTTCGGCCGACTCGATGCGGCTTGATTAGGTTCAAGCGCCGTATATACGGAATCGCCCCGGCCGCTCTTTGCGAGTGCCAGGGCGGTTTTCAGTATTTGGTGAGTCGACTTTTGGTGTCTTCTCGTTCGGGTCGTTGTGGCGGTGTGCCGCTGTCGAGGTATCCGTTTTGCGAGAGGGCTTGGTATGCGATGTCCGGGAATTCGCATACAAGGGCGCTGATTTGGCGGGTGCGGTATTCGGCCCGGCTCTGTTCGATGGCTTGCTGCCATTGCGGCTGTGCGTCGATGCCGAATTCGTAGATTGCCATTTGTAGGACGTCTTCGAGTCCGGGGCGGAATCGGTCTCCTCCTACCGGGAAGTGGAGGGAGGAGAATGTGGGGAAGGTTCCTTTTTCAAGGAACGCTTTTCGTCTGTTCTTGCCCTGGCTTTTGCTGCCGCATGCGAGCATCGCTTTCGTGGCGCTGTCGTTGCTGGCGTGAATGTTGATGTGGGCCGCGGGAATGGCGCTATGGGGGTCGCGCACGAAATCGTAGTGGATGATGGGTGCGGGGTCGCTTTCGGCTCGCAGCGTGATCGCAGACTCATCCACTTGGAGGTATGAATTCGAGTCGCGGCAGGAGCATTGGTAACGGTACGAGAGGCGGAGTATGGTGCTGCCGCCCACGGTGAGAGAAATGCCTTGCGGATCCCGCGTCTTGATCAGATAGCTGGCGCTGCGTTTTTTGCGTGCGCCCTGCGGGTCGGCGGTGTATTGCCCGTCCGACGGTTGGCCGAGAACCTCAGTGAGCATGTTCTCGAGTCTCTGGGCGAAATCGATGGCCTGTTCCTCGGTCTGGTCGGATTCCGTGCTCATCGGCCCTCTAGGAAGTCGAGATCCTCGAGGTCGTACAATGCGATGCGCTCCTCGAGAGTAAGTCCGATGAGGTCGCGCTTCTGAGAAAGCTGTTCACGAGTGCCGTACTTGCCTTCGAGGACATTCCTGCGCTTTCGGATTTCCTCGCTGTCCAGCATGACCGGCCTGCCGATTTTATGGGCCTTTGGAGCCACCGCCACTGCAGTCATGTCAGTCTCCTTTCGGCTTGTCATCACGTCTCCGTATGCTCAATTTACACACTTTTGATGAACTTATGCACATTTTCGGCCAAAATGTGCATAAGTTCGGCTCATTCAGGTCGCCCGCGCGTGTCGCAAAATGATACGGATGTGGCACCATGAGTAACGCATGTATGACGGTGAACTCCACCAGATGGCTGCCGAGCTCAACGCCCCTCGTTCTCTCACCCGCCTCTATGCGACATATTTAGATTCTACCGTTCGACAGGCGAGCGCTGGAGACGTTTTTATTTGTTCTGCTCCATTCGTTGTTTGAGTTGTTCTGGGGTGAGGCTTGACAGTGACGGGTCTCGTCTGAGTCTCTCCGCTACGTTGTGGTCTCTCTTGAATCTGATTATGTCCATTGTCTCGTATCCTTCATGTTTCAGGTATTCTTCGAGCAGTGTCATGGGGTATTCGAACTGGGCTCCGTCCCTGATGTAGGAGTCCGCTTCTTCCATGCTGTCCACTCCGAACCATTTACGGAGCAGTTCGTACATTTTCTGCTTGTCTGCGCCAAGCTCGGCGAATGCCGCGGTGGCTCGTTCCATATCACGGCGAAATTGGCGACTCGCCCCTTCGTTGCTCATATCGGCGTCATGCCGACCGGCCATTTCGCGTGCGAAGGCCAGACCATTGTCTTTGACCCATTTCACGATTTTGCCCATTTTTCCGTTCTCTCGTTCCGGCATCATGCCCCCAACCTCGTTGTTCTCTCGGCCGTCTCGATGCGGCTTGATTAGATTCTACCGCCGTATATACGGAATCGCCCCGATCGCTCTCTGCGGGCGCCGGGGCTTTGGCTTGACGGAATCAGGGTATTCAATGCGATGATCAGCGCGACTATTGTGCATGTCAGGAAATCGGTGCTCAATCCGCCAACGAAAATCAGCAGGGCGAATATCCATACTCCGATTGCCAGAATACGGAACATGACCATACCGATGGTTCGCCTTTGTCTGCCGATCGATCGGGCATGAAAAAACCCCGTCGCCAGTGGCAATCGGGGTGGGTACAGTGGTAAATATACCTTGGTAGGCGTATGTCGTCAAGTATTCCAGCATGTCACCATTCTGCTGGCTTACGCGCAAACACGTATTTTCCGTCGACCATTCCGTTGACTTCATCGGGCAGTTGGTGAGCTTTAAAATCGGCTGGAGAGAGAGCTTTGTTCCAGCTGCCAATTCTGTTCTGCGCATTACGGAATGGTTTCAGACTGCCCGCGATCGGCCCTTTATGGGGATTCAACACTCCAACAGGTATACGTTCTCGCGCAATGCGTATGGGTTCCGACAGATCGGAGTCGTTAGTCAGAACGAGAGCTGCATCGATTGTGTTCTCGTACATGTCGCGCAACAGTCTTGAAGCCACATTTACATCGGAGCCCTTCTCCTCAATTCGTTGTATATCCACTCCGACATGGCCATTCCGGAGTGAGATGGGCCAATTCTGTGGACCGCGTGGCATTATCCTGCTGAACTGCTGCGCCGTTACGCTCAGCAGTTGAGGCACTCGGCTGCGTGATAACTTATCAACCATGAAGGCATAATTGCTGCGAACTACGTAATGCCCCAAAACGATTTCATCTACCGAACCAGACGCACGCAATGCTTTCAGATAGAAATTCTGGTCAATCGCCGCCGACTGCGAGGAAGAGGCGTTCACACGAGCGGTGCAATAGACCACCGTCAGAGAGGCGTTGGGATCCCAATACTGCGCATACGGCTGTAGCATTCCACGTATGTCAAGCCATCGCCATTCAGGCGTCGAACGCCCCATATGCGAACGCATTCCGTAATACAGATTAAAGCCATCTATATAGGCTCCCACGCGAAATTGACTCATAGTTAACAATTCTACTGGTTATTATTCTAAAATTCATCTCCACTTTTTCCGGCTGGCGTCCGACGCAAAAACAACGGCCAGACGCTTCCTTGTCGTCTTATCATTATCCTGATTTTCTACCGGTTTTACATGCACTTGTTACACCATGTGCGAGTAATGGAGAACATTCGAATAGGCACATCCAGATCTTTGCCGTTCTGACTTGCATAACTTACTTAATTGAGCTATAATTATTATGTCAACGAAAACAGAACAGTGGAAGGAGGTGAGACATGGATGAGGTCTGGAAAGCGATAGAAGCCATCGGCTCCCTGCTTGTCGGAATCGCCGCAGTCATCGCGGCGGTGAAATCCAAAGGCGATGAGCCGTCACCCGTACCGAAGCCCAAGCCGCCGCATATACGGCGAAGGCCTCGCCGGTAGTACAAGAGCCGCAGATTCCGAATAGTCCTAGTATCCGGAGCTGCGGCTCCCTATCCCCAGACTAATCCATGGAACATCATGAACACAACAAACGCATACAGGCTCGTCTCGCTGATATGTGGCGCGATGTGCCTCATTCTCGCCATCGGCGGTCAGGCCATCGCGGCCGGAACCTTCGGCATGGCCGCCGGGGTGTTCGGCTATCTGTCGGGAGGCCGGAAATGAGCACCGCAAGATATCTCAGCCTCAAGGAGGTCGGCGAGCGCATCGGCACGAGCAATCCGGCCGCGAGGGGGTATCATCTGCCGGAGCCGGACGCGCTGATCGGCACG
Source organism: Bifidobacterium sp. WCA-178-WT-4B (assembly GCF_009696495.1). Classification (NCBI taxonomy): domain Bacteria; kingdom Bacillati; phylum Actinomycetota; class Actinomycetes; order Bifidobacteriales; family Bifidobacteriaceae; genus Bifidobacterium; species Bifidobacterium sp. WCA-178-WT-4B. The sequence goes on from NZ_VULV01000020.1 coordinate 15,426, forward strand.
ACTCGCGGCTGGCTGCCTGAGACCATCGATGCTTGGAACGCCGCTCGTCCCGGTCGCGGTGCGGGCGGGGGAAGGCCGCGCAAGAATCGCAATCAGGCCGATTCCCCCACCGCCTGACGAGCCTTGTCGGCAAGTGCCGCAAGGCTTGCGGCGGACCAGTGGGTGCATCCGGCCGTCGTGCTGATTTTTGCGTGGCCCATCATCGCTTTTCTCGCATCTTCCGGGGCTCCGGCTTCGGCGAGGTGCGTGGAGAAGAAGTGGCGGGCGCTTCGGATGGTGACGTAGGGCAGTCCCGCGTCTTCGAGAGAGCGTTTCCAGCGCCGGCGTTCCACGGTGTTGGTGAGCGGGTGTCCCTCGCGCGTGAATATGAGCTGGCCGGGCTGGCATTGCCTGCGTCCGACGAGCGCCCAGAGTCCGAGCCACGTCTGGTTGCTGACGGGCACAAACCGGTTGCCCTGCTTGCTTTTCGGTTCGACGAGCCAGAAGCATCCCTCGTAATGGCGGGAGCGGAGCCAGTTGGGCACTTCTGCATCGGATCTGAAGCGTTGGAGCTCCCACATGATCTGGATTCCGTGCACACCGTCGACGGTGGCGAGCTCTTCGGGCAGGATGGCGAATCTTTCGGCCTCTCTCATGCCGGTCTCGAACATGATGTTCCACATGAGGCTCCACATTTCGCGGTCGTCGTCGGTATCTGCCAGGTGGCTGTATTTGCGACGCTTGGGGTCGAGTGCGGCCTGCGCCGCCCGGGCCGGCTGTCCGGGTTCGAGGATCTGGGTGGCCTGCGACTCGTAGCGCGGCGGCGTTGCGGCGAGCGCCGGGTTCGATGGGATGAGGCGTTCGCGGACCGCTGCGTCGAGCACCTGCCTGAGTCTGAGATAGTGGTTGTGGACGGTTTTGCTTCGGTGTTCCTTGGCGAGTTTGGCGCACATTCCGTCGATGGTGGCGGGGGTTATTCTGTCGAGTCGCATTCCGCCGATGACGCTGCGGATGGTGTTGCAGTCGGATCGGTAGGTTTCGAGGGTGCGGGGTTTGACGTTGGGCGCGATGGTGTTGAGCCATCGGTCTATCCACACGTCGAGGGTTGGGACGTCTGCGAGGGGCAGGTCGCCTTCTCGTTGAAGTTTGTCGAGCTTGGTCTGGAGTTTTTGTCGGGCGGCGGTCTTGGTCTGCGCCTGCGCCTCGATCCAGCGGCGTCGTCCGGTTCGTGGATTGACGCCGGCGCTCTTCTTCGCGTGCCAGACTCCGTTGTCGTCGCGCCATTCGCTTCCGCTTCCGTTGGGTCGGCGGGTGTTCTTCTGCTGTGTCATGGGCTTCAGGCCTCTTCCTTTTCGTGCGGTCGAGGTCAAACATTAGGTCAAACATTTCGGGCGGAAATTGGTGGACTTGGGCGGAAAACTTGCATCGGCATGTTTTCCGCACCGAAAACACCGAAGGCCGCAACCCCAAGCAATTCCAAGGGTTTGCAGCCTCTTTCAGTGGAGCGGATGACGGGAATCGAACCCGCGTAATCAGTTTGGAAGACTGAGGCTCTACCATTGAGCTACATCCGCGTTAAGCGTCGCTTTTGGCGACTTGAGTTATTATACATATTTCTTCGAGGATGGCAAACGCGTGTGGTTGCAGCAGGACCAGCCAATCTAGTTGATGGATTGTGGCTTTGCCGAGGACTCCCCTCAGTCGCCTACGGCGACAGCTCCCCTCAAAGAGGGGCGCTGGAAACCGTCGAAATCACAAATGGATGAGCTGGGACTCGTATGGTTGGAGGTCGGCGCCCATCGCATTCAGAATCACGAACCAGCAGTTTTCGGGCAGCGAGTCGAGCTTGTCGATCTGGTTCTTGAGCAGGCGCACGTCGCGGCTGGTGAGCGCGCTCCACAGGTTAACCATGATGGAGACGTTGTACAGCATGTAGCACTCGGGGGCCTCGGGCGCTATTCCACAGAAATCGTCACCACCGCGGAGGCGATCGGACCATCGTGGCTCAGGGAAATATGGATATGCGGCATCGACCCCGCACCGAGAGTCGAGCGCTGCGCCGAACGCGCATTCCGCCGCTCCTGCATCACTGCATAAGGCCCGTTATCGGAAGCAGGGGAATAGGCAGAGGAATAGCGAGCGCCGGCAGCCGAATTCGCGTAATCAGTTTGGAAGACTGACGCCGCCCCCTTACCCAGAGACACATGCGGCACACCACGGGAATCATCCAAGATCTCGATTTCAGGCCACGGGAAATTATCAAGCGTGAACGGATAGGGGGCATCGCCAAGATAATCGCACCAGGCTTTGAGGAACGCCTCCTTGCCCGCCCATTTGGCGGCCAGATGGACGGCCTCCCCGTCATTCTTCTGGCGCGCGCGGTCGGATGCCTGCCGCACCTCACGCACGGAGAACAGCGCACGCATGCGAGACCCCGGCTCCGCCAACTGTTCGGCGAATGCGGCCACATCCACCACGTCATGCCCCAAACCACAAGTATTCATGCTTCCTATTGTGTACCGCTTCGCGCGTAATCTCTACACCTCATCAGAATTGGGGCCTGATTTCCATTTCAAGGGGGAAAAGATTCACTATGCTGGATGACCTCGCGCAATACCGCAAACATCTTGGGCTGGCTGCCTAGCCGTCCAAAAAACATCCGCGCCCCGCCCCGGAGGTCTATCTCCATTTCGAGGGGCGGATTTTGACCGTTCCGGAGGTCTACTTCCGTTTCAAGGGGCTGGTCATCCTCCATACCACGAGTATCCGCAGCATAACGCCAACGCCATTCCGCCGTTTTTACGCCTTGTCTACTTGGGTAACAGCCCCTTGAAACGGAAGTAGACCTCCGGCGAATGCCAAATCAGCCCCTTGAAACGCAGAAAGCCCACTCCGAGGGAGGGGCTTTCGTATGTTTTGCATATTTCTCTCACTGAGTTTGTGCCAGCGAGAAAGCTCCAAGGGAAACTCCCCTCACCCGCTTCGCGGGAGCTCCCCTCAAAGAGGGGAGCCGAGATCCGGTGCGCTACTGGCTCCCCTCAACCGAGGGGAGCCAGAGGAATCAGGCCTCGTAGTAGCCGTCGGCACCGAGACGGGCGTCCGGGTTGAGGAGCATCGCCTTTTCGACCTCGTGGTGGTCGTAGCCACGGTGATCCTCGCGGAAGCGACGGTTGTCGATCGGCTCGTAGAGCGCGGCGCGACCCATCATGCCTTCCTCGAGGTGACGCTGGCCGGCGGCCAGGCGGGCGTTGGCACGCTCACGCCAGGCTTCCAGCGCGGCCTCGCCATCGGCCTTGGCCACGGCCGCTTCGAAGGCACCCGGATGAACCAGGGCCACGAAGCCGGAGACGTGTCCGAAGCCGAGCGAGGTGGCCAGACCGGCCTTGACCGGGCGACCAGCGGTCTCGCGACCGAACTCGTCCTCGCCGCCGCCGACGCGCAGGGGCTTCCTAACCCAGACCATGTGGTCGTCGCGCTGGAGTTTCGGATCCACGCAGTCGAGCGACACGTTCGCCGGAATCACGCCGGACTTGAACAGCTGCGTCAGGCCGTTGACCTGGAAGATGCAGGCACCGCCCTTGGCGTGGCCGGTAAGCGTCTTCTGGGAGATCACGAACAGCGGGTTGCCGTCGGTGCGGCCGATGGCGTGGGCCAGCGTGTTGTGCAGCTCGGATTCGTTCGGGTCGTTGGCGTTGGTGGACGTGTCGTGCTTGGAGACCACGGCGATGTCGTCGGCTGAGACGCCGAGCTTAGCCAGGTCGTGCACGAGCTTGGAGTCCTTGCCACCGAGGCCGGCAGCCAGGGCACCGAGGCCCGGAGCCGGGATCGAGGTGTGGGCACCATCCGCGTAGGAGTGGATGAAGCCGACCACGGCCGCGACCGGCAGGCCGAGCTTTTCGGCGATGTCACCGCGGGTCACGAGGATCGTGCCGCCGCCCTGGGATTCCAGGAAGCCGCCACGGCGACGATCGTTCGCGCGGCTGAAGAAGCGCGCGTCGATGCCCTTGCCGTACATTTCCTCCGAGTTGGCGGTGGCGTTCATGTTGCCGAAGCCGATCACGGATTCCACGCCGATGTCGTCGATCGCACCGGTGACCACGAAGTCGGCCTTGCCGAGGGCGATCTTGTCGACGCCTTCTTCAAGGGAGACGGCCGCGGTGGCGCAGGCGGAGACGGGCTGGATCATGTTGCCGTAACCGCCGATGTAGGACTGCATCACGTGAGCCGCGACCACGTTCGGCAGGGCTTCCTGCAGGATGTCGGTCGGGATCTCGTGGTTGAGGAAGCGGTCGAGGTACAGCTTGCGCATCGACATCATGCCGCCGAAGCCGGTGCCCTGGGTCGAAGCCACCAGCGAGGGGTGGATGGACTCGAGGATTTCGGCCGGGGTGAAGCCGGCGCCCAGGTAGGCGTCCACAGTGGTGACGATGTTCCACAGGGCGATCTTGTCGACATCGCCGGCCATCGAGGCGGGGATGCCCCAACGGGTCGGGTCGAAGCCCTTCGGGAACTGGCCGCCGACTGTGCGGGTCATGGTGGCGCGGCGCGGCACGCGGATCATCGAGCCGGCGTGGCGGGTCACGTTCCATTCGCCGGATTCCTCATCCGGGGCGATGGTGGTGTGAGCCTCGTCCAACTTGACGTATTCGGCGGCGACTTCGCGGGTGGGCACAGAGAAGGTGACGTCGTGGTCGAGGAAGACCTCGGCTTCTTCTTCGTCAGCACCGTCCTTGTAGTCGTTGCCCATGCCTTCCTCGAACGGGCGGATGCCGGAGCGGGCCACGACCTCGTCGTGGTAGCGCTCGGCGATGTCCTCTTCGGGCACGAGGTTGCCGTCGGTGTCGTACCAGCCGGGCTTCGGGCTGTCGGCCCAAGTCAGCAGACCCATGTTCCACGCAAGTTCGAGCACTGCGCCGGCGCTCAGGTCGACAGTGCCGTCCGAGTGGATGCCGAGCTCGGCCTGGGTGCGCGTACGACCGGAGCCCCACGGGCCCAGCTCACCGACGGAAACGATGACGATTTCGTCTTTCGGCTTGGCGGTGACGTTGGTCCAGTCGGCAAGGTCGACCGAAGCCTGCTTGGTGACGATCGGGGTGGGCAGCGCCTTGATTTGCTGCCCACGCGAGGAGTCGGACAGTCCAGTGGACTGTCCGGCGACGGAGCCATCCGTTTCCTGAGACGAGGCCGCAGCAGCTTCCTTCTCCGCATCGGCCATGGCCTCCGCGCGCAACGCCTTGATGTCGATGGGCTCGGAGCCGAGGCCACCGGTCAGGTCCACATCGAGCGGGGCCTTGAGGGCCTGCTCGCGCGATTCGGCAGTGCACAGGTCGAGCAGCTTGGCCGCAATCTGTGCGGTGGAGTAGGTGTGGATGCCGTGGCGCTCGACGACGGCGACCAGCGGGTCGTTACCGCCCATCAGGCCGGTGCCACGCACCCAGCCGATCTTCGGGTGAGCGAAGGTGACGCGGCTCGACCACACCTTTTCAGCGCGGGCACGGTTGACGATGGCGTCAAAGGCGCTCTTGACTTCGCCGTAGGCACCGTCGCCGCCGAATACGCCGCGGTTCGGGGAACCGGGCAGCACCACGTGGAGCTTGTGCTGCACGTTGGTGTCGGCACCGATGTGGCTGAAGCCGGCGATGGCGCGTTCCACGCCCCACAGCATCAGTCGCGCCTGTGATTCGAACAGGTCGCCGGAGTCGGCGAGCGTGCCATGGACCGGCGGAGCGGCGAACGGGAAGAACAGGGTCGGCTCCCACGCGGGCTTCAGAATCGTGGTGGTGGCACCGGAGGTCTTCTTCTGCTCGTGGCCCACCCAGTCGACCAGAGCGTCAACGTCGCGGTAGCTGGAGAGGTTGGCCGGAACCAGCCACAGCTTGGCGTTGCCGGTAGCGTGCTCGCGGTAGGCCTGCTTGGCCCAAGCCTTGATGGACGGCTTGAAGCTGTGCGAGGTGGCCACCACAGTGGCACCGCCTGCGAGCAGGCCTTCGACCACCTGAGCGGCAATCGAGTTCGGGCTCACGCCGGTGACGATGGCGATATCATTCGCGTAACGGGAGGCGTTCTTGTTGGAAGCGACCTGTTCGAGGGCCTCGGAGCCGGCCTTCTGGAAGGCGGCCTTAAGCTCCTCGCTCTCCGACTCGTTGGCGAACCACTGGGCTTCGGCGGCGATGGTCTTGCCAAGGCCGATGAAGCTGCCGTTCAAGGCGGCGGGGTCGTTGCCGTAGTAGGCGCGGGCGAGGTCTTCACGGGCGGAGGCCCACCGGTCATCGAAGAGGATGGCCTTGTTGGCGTCGAAGCGCGGAGAGACCCGCTTGGGCCAGTCGGAGCCAAGTTCGGCTTCGACCGCGGCCACGACGGCGGCGTTCTCGTCCTCGGATTCTTCCGGAGCCGGAGCGGCCACGCCGAGCTCGTTCAGCACGAAGCGGGCGGTGGCGGCGAGCACGCCGTTGGAACCGGTGACCTTCTCGGCGAAGGCGTCGAGCGCGGCGGAATCGACCACAGCGCCACCAGCGGCACCACCGGCGGACGGCAGGGCCACGGCAACGCCCTTGAGCTGGGCGACCACTTCAACAGCGGCGTCGATCAGCTTGTCGGCTTCCGGCTTGTTCTGCACGGCGGCGGTCGGCAGCTTGGCCAGGTCGCCGCCACGGGAGCTGGAGCCCTCGCGGGTGTCGAGCAGCAGTGCGGCAAGCACGCTGGCCACCCAGCCTTCGCCGAGCTGCCATACGTTGGCCACACGGTCGCGGATGTACTGCTGTTTGACGCCGGCGGCACCGAACAGCGAGCGCAGGCGGTCGCGCAGCGCCTCGGAGAGCACGGCACCGAACGGCTTGTAGTTCGGGGCGGCCTTGTTGACGATTTGGGCGAGCTTGTCGAGCGTCGCTTCAGCAGCACCGTCCACGCTGGCGACTCCCAGCTCGGAGCTGATGTCCATGAGCAGCTGGTTGCGGCGAGAAGAGACACCGTTGGTCAGGGTGTCGGTGGTGTCGTTGCTGCCGATCTGGTCGAGGCGCACCTTGGCGGAGTAGGCCATGAGTACGCCGATAGCATCGGAAGCCTTGAAGGGCAGGTCGGCGACGGCGGAACCAGACGGTGCGCCAGCAGCGGCCTGCCCTGATTGCAGGCCGCGCGAGGAGTCGGACAGTCCAGTAGACTGTCCGGCGACGGAGCCATCCGTTGTCTGAGCAGCCTCAGTCGCGGCATTTGCCGGAGCAGCACCCGAGCCAAGCTTGGCGACGGCGGAACCACCGGCAGGAGCGGTTTCGACCGGGGCCGAGGCCGCAGCCTCTTCCGGCTCGTCGTCGGGAACCAGCGAATCGGTGTCGGTCATGTAGACGCGGCCTTCATCGCGGCCGACGTTGTAGACGACCGTATCGTTGCCGGCGAACTCGGGCAGACGTAGGGTCTTGGTACCGAGGTTGGCCAGGGTCGGGGCGTTGCCGAGGCCGACTTCGACGTATTCTTCCACGCCGAGGCCGCCCTGTTCGCGCTGACCGAAGAGCAGCGCCTGGGTTTCAATCCAACGCACCGGGGAGGCGAACTGCCAGGAGAGCAGTTCGGTCAAGAGCAGACGGCCGAGCTTCTGGTCGTCGGCGGCGTAGGAATCCCACACGGCCGGGTCGTCGAGCGCGGCCTTGATGCGCTCGGACGGCACGACTTCGAGGATCTTGGCGGCGAATTCCTTGGTCATCTCGAACGGGGTGGCCACCAGGTTCGGGATGTAGCGGTCCACCAGACGGCCACGGTAGTCGATGTAAGCGGGAAGCAGCGCGTCGAGCTTGTCGCGGAATTCCGGCACGCCCTTGCGCAGCAGCGTGGAGTGGAACGGCACATCGATGCCGGGCACCAGCATGAACGCGGGCTTGCCACCGAATGCGGCCACGCGGCGGGCGGAATCGGCCTTCAGGGCCTTGAGTCCGGCGATCGTACCGGCGATGGCGTACTGCTGGCCGGCGAGGTTGTAGTTCACAATCTCCAGGAATTCGCCGGACGCCTTGGCCACGGATTCCACATATTCCTTGACGTGCGCGTCGTCCACACCGAACTGGTTCGGACGCAGGGCACCCATGCGGTAGTTGGAGCGACCCTGTGCGTCACGCTCGATGAGGTGGTGCATGGTGGAACCACGGTGGAACACGAGCTCCAGCACGGTTTCCAGCGGAATCACGTTGGCGAACGCGGACAACGCGTTGTATTCGCCGAGCGAGTGGCCGGCGAAGTATGCAGGCCAGATATCGGCGCCGGCTTCGCGCAGACGGGCGGTCTGGGCAAAAGCAACCGTCGCGAGCGCCACCTGCGTGAACTGCGTCAGGTTGAGCAGACCTTCGGGGTGACGGTAGGTCACGCCGTTGGCGGTGAGCTCCTTCGGGCTATCGCGCACGAGGCCCAGGATCGAGAAGCCGAGCTTGGAGCGGGTAAGCTTGTCGGCGCGCTCCCACACATCGCGGGCGGCGGCGGACTTGGCACGCTCGTCCAGAACCATGCCCTGCTTCTGGATGCCCTGGCCGGGGTAGACGAAGGCGGCGCGCGGTGCGCGGACCAGTGCGGTGCCGCGGGAGACGAGCTGGCCGTCGATACGGCAGGTGACTTCGAGGGTCATGCCGCCGTGGCGCACTTTGCCGACGCGCTCGACGGAGATTTCGACGGTGTCGTCAAGCTGGACCATGCCGTACATGTTGTAGGTCCAGCCGGCAATCTCGTAGTGGGCACCCTTCTCGTCGGTCGCCTGCACGGCGTGCTGGGCGGTGGCGGACAGCCACATGCCGTGCACGAGCGGGGCGGCCAGGCCGGAGATGCGAGCGCCACGAGTGGAGGTGTGGATCGGGTTGAAGTCGCCGGAAGTGCGGGCGAAGGCGGTCATGTCATGTGGGGCGACGACCTTCACGCGGCGCAGCAGACGGCGCGGAGTGGCCTGCACTACTTGCAGGCCGCGCGAGGAGGCGGACAGTCCAGTGGACTGTCCGGCGACGGAGCCATCCGCTTCCTTATTCAGGAGGGCACCACCATACTCGGGGGCGTCTGCCGGCAAAGCATCGGAGTAGACGCGGCCGCGGATCGCGAAACGCTCGGTTTCGCGGGCAAGCGGCGTGCCGTCGACGGCGGTGTGGGTCACGTGGATGGTGACCACGCGGCCGGAGGCGGACTCGAAGTAATCCTCGGCCCAAGACTTCAGGGTGATGGTTTCGCCGGTGTGCTTGAGCAGGTCCTCCTCGTTCACCTCAAGTTCGATGAGGTGGTCGAGGTGGACGGCGTTGAGCAGGCCTTCAATCACCGGGTAGCCCTTGACGTACACGGAGCCGAGCGCCGTGTAGATTGCCGGCCAGGCAGGGCCGACCAGCGCATCGGGGGCGATGCGGCTGGGCTGCAGGGTGGTCGGCAGAGCGGCGCCAGTGGCCGCTTCGTGGTCGAAGCCGAGGTTGGCGGACAGGGTGTAGGTTGCGGTTGCGGTACCGAACGGACGCTCGTCAGAGGTCTTGCCGTCAAGCTGCGGCATCTCGGTGAGCTTGTCGCCGGTGATGGCGGTGTTGCCGATGCCTGCGGTGGCGGCAAGCATCGCGTAGACGTCCGGAATCAGGCGTTCGCGGTCCACGACCGGCACACGGCCGGGCTCGGTGCCTTCCACGATGAGCGGGATGACGATATCGCGCACGGCGTGCTTGGAGGTGCCGCCGTCCGGGTCGTTGTCCCAGTAGGTGTCGAGGTGGATGTCCAGATCGTACTTGCCGGCCGCGGCGTCAAACGCGCGGATCTCGTAGTACTGGTCGCCCAGGGCGGTGCAGTAGGCCGGGTTGTCGGTGATGTGGCCGACCCAGGAGATGTTCGGGGACTTGCGGATGAAGTCTTCGGCGCTGGTGGCCTCGCCAAGTGCGGCGAAATCGTCGTTCTCAGCGGCATCGGCGGCTTGCTGTTCGTCCTGCACGCGCTTGATGGCGGCGGTTTCGAAGCGGCCGAGGATGTCGGCGATCGGCTCGTCGATGGTGGTGATGCCGGCAACGGAGATCGGGCCGGGGATGGCACGCACGGAATCGGCGGAGTAGCGCTGGTCTTCGGACTGCCAGAGCTGGTCCTGACCCCACCAACGCAGCAGGTCGTTGTCGATGACGGGTACGAACGGCATGGGCTTGGGGTATTCGCGCACGAGCACCGGGAACCAAGCCACGTCGGTCGGGACCACCTTGAGTTCGGCGGTCTGCAGGTAGGCCAGTGCGAGCTTTTCGAGCGCGGGGGCCGGGTCGGCGAGAATGTCGTCGTGGGTCAGCAGGCCAGCGGCAGCTGCCTCTTCAGCAGAAACGCCATCAGCGGCGAACAACTTGGAGGTGAATTCGCCGGAGTCCGTGTCGTTCACACGGGCTTCGATGCGCTGCAGCAGGTGCTGGAAGCGGTCGGCGTAAGTCGGGTCGACCCACGGGAAGGCGAGTTCGGCGAAGCGCTGCGCCCACTCAAGGTAGGTCATGGAGGCCAGGTCGCCGAAGTAAGGCTTGGCGGTCTTGTTCAGGGCTTCGATGATTTCCTTGCGGCGGGAGTCGAGCTCTTCGGGGTGCTTCATGACGCGCACGAGCAGACGGCCGCATTCGGCGGAGTCGTTCTCGAGCTCGTAAATGTCGGCGTGCAGGTGGCTCAGGCCGGAGGACATGCCACCGATGGACTTGCCGGACGGCACCCAGTGGGCGGCCTGCGGGGCGAACACGTCGTCGGACTTGGCGTCGGCCGGAATACCGGGCGTCTTGACGAGCAGCTGCTTGACTTCGGGGCTGGTGTGAGCCTCCTTGGCGGTCATCGCGGCGGTACCGATAAGCACGCCGTCGACCGGCATGTCGGGCAGGCCGTAGGCGTGGGCCCACTGGCCGGAAATGTAGTCGGCCGCGCGTTCGGGGGTGCCGATGCCGCCGCCGGCGACCAGCACGAGGTTGTCGCAGGCGCGCACTTCGGCGTAGGTGGCGGCAAGCAGGTCATCCAGCGCTTCCCAGCTGTGGTGGCCGCCGGCTTCACCGCCCTCGACCTGAACCATGATGGTGGTGGGGGACACGGCCTTGGCGATGCGCACGACCTGGCGAATCTGGTCCACAGTGCCGGGCTTGAAGCTCACGTACGGCAGACCGTCCGCCTGCAGCGACTCGATCAGGGCCACGGCTTCGTCCAGCTCGGGGATGCCGGCGGAGACGACCACGCCGTCGATCGGCGCGCCGGAAGCACGCTTCTTGGGCACGATGCGGGAGGAGCCGAACTGCAGGTTCCACAGGTAACGGTCCATGAACATCGCGTTGAATTCGACCGTGCGGCCTTCCTCCAGCTCGTCTTCGAGGGCGGCGATGTGGCGGTCGAACACTTCGGCGGTCACCTGGCCGCCGCCGGCGAGCTCGGCCCAGTAGCCGGCGTTGGCCGCGGCGGCCACGATTTCCGGTTCCACGGTGGTGGGGGTCATGCCGGGCAGCAGTACCGGCGGCTTGCCGGTGAGCTTGGAGAACTTGGTGACCAGCTTGGCGCCGGCCGGGGTGTTGATGACGCGCGGGGCGAACGCCTTCCAGTTCTGGGTGCGCTCAGGCTCACTTTCCAGCGTGGAGAGCGTGGAGCGTTCGGACAGCGTGGTGGCTTCGACCACGCCGATGCCGGTGCCCTGCACCACGTTGCCGATCAGCTTGCCAAGCGTGTTGCCGGGACCAAGGTCCACAATCCACAGCTTGGCCGGGTCGGCGGCGTTGAACAGCGCCTTGACGCGGGCATTCCAGTCCACATGGTTGAGCAGCACTTCCTCGGCAAGCGCACGGGTGCGCTTCTGGTCGAAGCCGCAGGCGCCAGCCCAAGACACGGTCTGCTCAACAGCTTCGGCCATGAGCGGAGAGTGGAAGGGCAGGGTGACTTCGAGGTATTCGAGAGTGGGGTTGAACACAGTGCCGCCGTGGAGCTTCTGTTCACGCAGCTTGGCCTGGTGCTTGTGCTCGCGCTCGGCTTCGAGGGCGAGTGCTGCCAGGTCTTCCGGGTAGCCGGAAAGCACGTGGTGGTTGTCGGAGTTGGTGACGGCGATGGAGATCGGGCCTCGGGCGTTGTTCACGCGCTTGACCAGAGCCTCAACCTGTTCGCGGGTGGCGCCCTTGACGGAGAGCATCGGACTGGCTTCGCCATACTTGGGGTTCAGGCCCAGTTCGCGCACGCGGCGAGTGCCGGCTGCACCGATCAGGGCGGCGACGGCCAGAATCTCGTCGAGGGTCTTGCCGGCGGCCTCGATGGAGCCGGCGGCCTCGATGGCGCGGGCCATGTGCACGGCGAGCACGCCCTGGGAGTGGCCGAGCACGGCAACCGGCTTGGTGGCGGCCACGCTGTAGCCGAGGTGTTCGAGGTCGAGCAGGGCGCCGAGCTGGGTCAGGGCCACGCCTTCCACGGACGCGGTGGCGTCGGCTGCGGCACCGAGGCGGGCCGGGTTCGGAGTGAAGCCGAACAGGTCGACCGGACGACCGGTGGTGGCCAGCAGGTCGGCGGCGACCGGGGCGAGCAGTCGGTTGGCTGCGGCGATGTGGCCGCGCAGGGCCTCGTCAAGGCTGGGATCGGTGGTCTGGTCTGCCAGGGCTACCGGCCACGGGGTGGACTGGCCGGCGAAGGCGAGCGCATGGGGCTCGGTGGCCAGGCGATTGAGGAAGAAGGTGGTCATTGCTTTCCTTACTTGTGTTTGGTTGATGTCTTCAGAAATCAGAGGGGCTGGTTGCCGTGGTGTTTGGTGGTGCGCTTGACGCGCCGCTTGGTGGCGAGCGTGGCCAGCGATTCGACAATCACCTCACGGGTCTGTTCGGGGTCGATCATGCCGTCGATCTGCCCGATTTCCAGCGACAGGTTCGCGTTGACGGTGCTGGTCTCGTACTCCTTGATGTACTTGGCCCGCAGCGCATCGACGTCCTGCCCGGAGGCCTTGGCCTTGGCCAGGTCGTGGCGGTGGATGATGTTCACTGCGCCGGCCGCGCCGAGCACCGCGATCTGGGAGGAGGGCCACGCGAAGTTCAGGTCCGCGCCGATGGCCTTGGATCCCATCACGATGTACGCGCCGCCGAACGCCTTGCGCAACACCACGGTCACCATCGGCACTTGCGCGTTGGCGTAGGCGTAGATCACCTTGGCGCCGCGGCGGATGATGCCGGCGTGTTCCTGGTCGGAGCCGGGCTTGTAGCCGGGCACATCCACGAGGGTGACCACAGGCAGGTTGAACGCGTCGCACAGTCGCACGAATCGGGCGACCTTCTCGGACGAGTCGACGTCCAGGATGCCGGCGAGCACGTTCGGCTGGTTCGCCACGATGCCGACCGGCTTGCCGTCGATGCAGGCGAAACCGACGAGCGCGGAGGCGCCGAACAGTTCCTGAACCTGCACGAATTCGCCGTAATCGACGATGCAACGAATCACTTCGAGCATGTCGTAGGGCTGACGTTCGTTGGCGGGCACGATGGTGGCGAGTCGCTTGGCGGTCTCGCGTTCGGCGCGGGTGACGGCGTAGGCGTAGACCGGCGGCTTGCTTTCGCTGTTGGACGGCAGGTAGGCAAGCACGGTGCGCGCATAGTCGATGGCGTCGGATTCGTCCTCGCCGAGGTAGTGGGCCACGCCGGACACCCGGTTATGCACTTCGCCGCCGCCGAGGTCGGCCATGGAGATGGTCTCGCCGGTCGAGGCCTTGACCACGTCCGGCCCGGTGACGAACATGTTCGAGTTCTCACGGGTCATGATGATGAGGTCCGTCAGAGCCGGGCAGTAGACGGCGCCGCCGGCGCAGGGGCCGAGAATCAGGCTCAGCTGGGGCACGAAGCCGCTGGCCTCGCAAGTCTTGCGGAAGATGCGGCCGTACTGGGTCAGAGCGGCCACGCCCTCCTGTATGCGGGCGCCGCCGGAGTCCACGATGGCCACGATCGGCACTTTGAGGTCGATGGCCATGTCCATCAGTCGGCAGATCTTCTCGCCTTCGGCGGTGCCGAGGGTGCCGCCCTTGACGGAGAAGTCCTGGGCGTAGACGGCCACTTTGCGGCCGTAGACCTGGCCGAATCCGGTGATGACGGCTGCACCGGCGTTGCCGCCGGCGATGTTGCCGCCCTGGAAGCGGCCGATCTCCTCGAACGTGCCGGTGTCGAAGAGCAGGTCGAGGCGTTCGCGCGCGGTTTTCTTGCCTTTGGCGTGTTGCTTGTCGCGGGCGCGCTCTTCGGCGGCGCGGGCCAGTTCGGCGGCCTTGACCACGGCGGTGCGCAGCGGCTGGTGGGCCGAGGGCTGGGCGGCGTTGGCGGCCGAGGCCGCAGCCGCGGCCTTCACGGCCGGCGAATCCATGATGTCAGTCATTGCCGCCCTCCTTCTTGACGTCGGCGGCCTTGGCCTTGCCGGCATTCACGTCCAGCGTGACCAGCGTGTCGCCGGCCTCCACGCCGTCGGCCGGGCCAACGAAAATCTTCTTCACTTCGCCTGCGGCCGGCGCGTACACGTAGTTCTCCATCTTCATGGATTCGAGCACCACCAGAAGGTCGCCCTTGGCCACTTGCTGGCCTTCGGACACGTTGATGCGCGTGACCACGGCCTGCATCGGGGAGGCGATGACGCCGGACTTGGCGCCGTCGCCGGACTTGGCGGCACTGGCGGACACATTGTGCAGCCCCGCGCCGCGCAACGGCTGAGTGGGGCGCTTGGCACCGCGGGCGCGGGCTGAGCCGGTGATGTTCTCCACGATGTCGAGCGGCACGGTGAGCTTGACGCGGCGGTTGTTCATCTCGATGACGAACGTCTCCGACTTGGACTTGTCGGGCGCGGTCGGGGCAGCGGCACCCGGGGCGGCGGCCAAGGAGGCCGGCTGGCCGGAGGCGGCGGAAGCCGGTGTGCGGTTCAGGTACGTGCGCTCCAGCCACTTGGTGGACACGGCGAACGGATGGCCATGCTCGGCGGTGAAGTCGTCGTTGCGGAAGATTTCCTTGAACAACGGAATCGGCGTGGGCACGCCTTCGATCACAAGCTCATCGAGCACGCGACGCACACGGGCCACGGCATCGAGACGGTTCTGGGCGGTGACGATGACCTTGCCCATCATCGAATCGAACTTCGGGGAGATGGTGTCGCCCTGTTCCACACCGGTATCGATGCGCACGCCGGGGCCGGCCGGCCACTGGATCTTCTCCAAGGTGCCGGAGCCGGGGGTCAGGTTGGTGGCCGGGTCTTCGCTGGTGATGCGCAGTTCGAAGCTGTGGCCGCGCGGTTCGGGGGCACGGGTGAGCTCGCCGCCGGCGGCGATATTGAGCTGTTCGCGCACCAGGTCGAGGCCGCTGACCTCTTCGGAGACGGTGTGCTCCACCTGCAGACGCGGGTTGACTTCCAGGAAGTACACCTTGCCGTTCGGGGTCACCATGAATTCGCAGGTCCCGAGGCCCACGTAGCCGACCGTGGTGAACAGGCGGCGGGAGTATTCCTCGAGCGTGCTGATGATTTCCTCGGGCAGGAAGGGCGCGGGCGCCTCTTCCACAAGTTTCTGGTTGCGACGCTGCAACGAGCAGTCACGGGTGGAGTACACGGTGAAGTTGCCGTGCGAGTCGCGCCCGGACTGGGTCTCGACGTGGCGTGCCTTGTCCACGAACTTCTCGATGAAGTATTCCTTCAGATCGCCGCCTTGCAGCGCGTCGTGGTTCATGTAGAAGCGGCGCAGCTCCTCGTCGTCATGCACCACGGTGATGCCGTGGCCGCCACCGCCATCAGTGCGCTTCATCATGATCGGGTAGCCGTGGGTGTGTGCGAAGTCGAGCAGCGTTCGCACGTCGGTCACCGGTTCGGACAGGCCAGGCACCGGCGGCACTTTGGCGCGCAAGGCCACTCGGCGGGCGGTGATCTTGTCGCCCAAATCCACCAGCGCGGTGTGATGCGGACCCACCCAGATGGCACCGGCGTCCTCGACCTTCTGCGCGAAGCTCGGCACTTCGGAAAGGAATCCGTAGCCAGGATGCACGGCGTCCGCACCGGTCTTGCGCAGGATGTCGATCAGCAGATCCTCGTTGAGGTACGTGTCCTTGTAGGTGTCGCCGGAGAGCAGGTATGCCTCGTCGGCCATGTCCACATAGCGGCTATTGCGGTCCTGTTCGGAGTAGACGGCCACGGTGGAGATACCCATCTCCTTGGCCGTGCGCACCACGCGAAGCGCAATCTCGCCTCGGTTCGCAATCAGCAGTTTTTTGACAGTATGAGCCATAGTGTCAAATTCTGCTTCTTATATAGGGAATAAGGCAATCCACGTTCTCACAAAAGCGTCCACGCCCTTTTGTAGGCATTAAACAAACGCGCACGTAGGTTTCAGCATCGTAACCGTTGGCAAAAATCGCCATCAAGACCGATATTGCAACGTTTGCAGCCATCAGAATCGACGTTACATAAGTTGACGCTACTACCCCATTCGTCAACTTACGACAAATCAAAATCGATAATTTTGTAACTTGATACGAAACCGCACGAAATCGAACACCTCTACGATGGCAACCGTAAGTTCAGGGGAAGGCTCACAGCAAGCGGGCGCAATGCGGCCGGCCAAGGCCGATTCGGCACAGGTCAGTTCGCATCGTATCCGCTTGATTTCGCATCATATGCAGTTTGCATGCGGTGTGGAGCGTCCGCAATATGGACAATCCGCACCGCCATCATGCCGAGAAACGACCGATCCCCTTCATTCATCGCATACCGTCCGCCATTCACGGCGATATCACGCAAACATAGGGGCGTACGCCTTCGGCTTCGTCATCCAGTCCGCGTTGACCGGTGCACCGCTCGCCGCCGTGGCCCTGGCCTCCATGGGCTTCGTTGTCGACGACGCCATCAAGGCCGTGGTGGCCTCTCTGGCCACCGCCGGCCTGTCCAAGCTCGGTCGCTGACCTGAGCTACTAGCTAGCTACTGGCCGGCTATTACAGCACTCCCACATCGGCGGTGCGGACCGTATGGTCCGTGCCGTCTTGTGTTCTCAGGATCAGTGATGCGTCTTCGTTGAGGCCGATGGCTTCGCCGGTCAGCGTGGTGCCGTCCGTGAAGTGCGCCTCGACCTGACGGCCGCGCGCCCAGCACACCGCCTTCATTTCCTCGTGCAACGACTCGGCCTGGCCCTTCGGGTCGGCGATGAACTTCGCCAACCGCTCGCGGAAGCCCTCGACCTGACGTTCGGCCACCGCATCGCGCATCTCGCCGAACGACGGCAGCCCGGAGACATGCAGCTGCAGCGAGGTCGATTGCGGCGTGGGCAGCCGGCAGGCGCCCAAGGCCAAGTTCAGGCCGACGCCGAACACGATGACGACGTCGTCATCGGCATCAGCATCAGTACCGGTACTGGACGACGGCGGAATCACCAGCTCCGAGAGCAGCCCGCCCAGCTTGAGCCCGTGGCAGAACACATCATTCGGCCATTTGAGCTCAAGGAAGCAGTCCGACTGGTTTGGCGCAGCACCATACTCCTCGATCATGCCGTTCAGCGCATCCAGCGTGACCAGTCCGGCGATCATCTGCAACCAGCCGTTGACGGATTCGTCGGTGGCGATCGCGCGCGGAATGCGCACGGCATAGGACATCGTCGAGCAACGGCCGGGCTGACTGACCCACTTGTGACCATTGCGGCCACGGCCGGCGGTCTGCCGGTCGGCGGCCACCACGACCACCGCCAGTTCGCCATCCTGGTGGTCGGGCAGCGTCAACGACCCGTCGCCGATCATCTGTGCGGCCAGCGCGTTGGTCGAATCGGTTTCGTCCACGGCGACCACATGATCCGCGACGGCTGTAGTTCTGGGTAGCTGCGGCGTTGCAGCTTTCAATGCAATCATCATGGACACTACGTTACCTCGGTTGCGCCGTTTTTTACCCGCGATATTCCATGGAAAGCGCAAAAAATCAACCACTTTCACCCACATAGCCCGTGTTAACGTTCACAACTTCGGAAATTCCGCATTCGCCGAACCCACGCATGCACCCGGCCGTCGTATTGGCTTGCGAACAATGGCAATGCCCGGCAGACATCGAATATCAACCGTTGACCTGTGCGGCTACCATATATTGTCATGACGTCAC
Source organism: Bifidobacterium sp. WCA-178-WT-4B (assembly GCF_009696495.1). NCBI lineage: Bacteria > Bacillati > Actinomycetota > Actinomycetes > Bifidobacteriales > Bifidobacteriaceae > Bifidobacterium > Bifidobacterium sp. WCA-178-WT-4B. Next base: position 33,445 of record NZ_VULV01000020.1, read on the forward strand.
CAGCCACCGCGAAGCTTGCCGCCGTATCCAGCCGCCAGTCCCACCCGCATCTTGCGCGCGTGGGCGCTGCCGCGCGCTGGACACTGGCCGCGCTGGCCTGCCTGTGGCTTGCACTGTGCACGGCGGTCGGCCCGCTGTACTGGGACGAGGAGAACGGCACCCTCGCCCATTGGAACTGGGCCAATACCGCAATATTCGTCGTGTCATTCCTGATATATCTCGGAATCATCACACTGATGGTGCGATTCGCAGCAGGCCAGCGCATACTGCCGAGGGCTATCGGCGAGCGCCTACGCCACCATCAGCAGAATAGCGAAACATCACGGCCCGCCGCCGACCAGCAGGCCAGCCAACCAGCCAAGACCCGTCGTACCGTTCGCGCTATCGTCACGTCCACCGTCACTGTTCTGGACCGCTGGATCACACGCGGCACGAACCGGTTCTGGAAGCTTATGCTGGTGTTTTTTGTCGGCTGGCTCTGGGTGCCTACCACGTTGCTTGCCGCATTCGGCGCTGATGTTCGTTCACAGATCCGTGAATTCAGCTGGGCCTGGAACCAGTGGACCGGCCTGAAACAGCCCTATATCGGCTTCTTCTCCTTCGTGCCGATGGACATCTACCCCACTGCGCACTACATGTGGCCGTCCGATCCCACGTATCTGACCGACCAGCACAATGTGGTACTCACTGTGTTCTATGGCGCGATAGTCACGTTTGCGAGGCATCTGACCGGCTCAAACGATGCCGGCATCGTGACGTTGGCTGCCCTGCAGACGCTGTTCGCCGTGTTCTGCTGCGCTGCCGCCGCCAATCGATTCCTGAACCGGCCTTGGATAGGAAAAACGGCAACGGATTCCGCCGTTCCCCCACAGGCCGGAGGATTGGCTCGATTCCTGATTCTGCTGTTCTTCATGGTCTGCCCGCTGGCCGTGTTTTCCACTATCTCCATCACCAAATCGCCGCTGTTCGCGTTCTCGTTCGTCTGGTGGTTCAGCGTCTGGTATGAACTCGTCCAGACCTGGCACCCCGTCGGCACCCGCAAACATCCTCAGGCCACTGCCATCGCCACGCCCGTCCACTTGCCGCGCCACAGTTTCATCGCCTTTATCCTGGCCACATCGGTGATGCTGATTTCCGCGAAATATGCGTGGTACATCATCGCCCTACAAATCGTGCTGGCTCTGATCGCCGACCGCAAGCGCTGGGCGACTTACGTCGTGGCGCTGCTCATCCCCACCGTACTGATTCACGGCGGCATCTCCTTCGCCATCTCCTCTGGCGCGATTATCGGCGGCGACCCAATCGAAAGCCGCGGCGTACAGCTGCAAATGATCGCCCGCGTGGCCCAGCGCAATCCGGACAGCATTTCAGACGAAGCCAAAAAGAACCTCGCGCCCGTCTTCAATCTCGATCAGATGGCCGACGCTTACTCCCAGCAGGATGCCGACCCGGTGAAATCCTCCGGTATTCAGGCCAAGAAGGTCAGCTACAAGTGGCGCACGGTGACGCCCAAGGATATGACCAATTTCAACAAGGCATGGTTCGAAATCGTCAAGGACAATCCGATCATCGCGTTGGATGCGCTGCTGTCCAAATGCTTCGGATACTTCAATGTGAACGATCAGCCGTACGTATCGATGGATTATTACGTGACCAGCGATTACGTGCAAAAAAACTCCACATGGATCAAGGATTACAACCATGACTGGCGTGAGCACATCGCCGGCTTCACTCGCGTATGGGGCAGCATTCCCGTACTCGGCTGGCCCACGCACGGCAATTTCTACGTGGTGATGACATTGCTGATCGGCGCGGCCGAGGTGATTCGCCGACGTTGGCCCACCCTCATGACCCATATTCCGCTGCTACTGCTGATGGGCGTGATGATTACCGCGCCGGCCAATAATTTCGAGCGGCACATGTTGCCGGTTGCGTTTGTATTCGGATTCGTGGTGCTGACGTATTGGCGAGAGTCTTTGACTGAAAGGCAACGCCAATCAGCGACGCTACACTAGTGACTATGTCAGATTTTCTCGAACTTCTCGCTGCCGACGTTGCCGATTCGTCCGGTGCGTCCGATTCGTCCGGTGCATCCGGTACGCCCAGTGCGCCCGATTCATCCGGTTCGACCGCACCCGGCATCGCCGCGACCAACCGCGTACGCACCGTGCTGTTCGAGTGCCTGTTCAATCATCTGGCCGACGAACGAGTGGAGTCCCTGTTCACCATCCTCGGCTTCGAGCATGACTTCGATTGTTACGCCATCGCCGGATACCCTGCCCGGTCCGCCGCACGTACGGCCAAGGAAATCGAGAAAATCGTAGCCGATTTCGGCGGTGTGTGTCTGACCGCCAAGCGCCCGATCGGCAACAGCACCGCCGTAGTGGCGTTGATTCGTCCGGTCGGTGCGGCCACGCCGGAAATCATCTGCAATACCATAGCCCCGTCGTTCGCCGCCGATCGGCCAATCGCCTTGGGTCCGCAGCGCACCGGTGCCGATGGCGCGATGCGTTCGATTCAGGCCACGCTCTACTGTCTTCAGGCCGCGCCGGCTCTGGCCGCCACCGTGCAGCCATTGCCGCGCCCGTTACGCACCGACGACGCCCTGCCCGAACGTGCGTTGATCGGCGACGCGGACGCCCGTGACGAACTGGTCCGCGTGGTCTACGGAAGCCTGACCGCGGCCGGCCCGGACGATCCGACGCTGCTCACCGTCTCCACATTCTTGAAGTTCGGTGGTTCGCTCGAAACCACGGCCAAGGAACTCAACGTACATCCCAATACGATTCGCTACCGTTTGAAGCGCGCCGCCGAATCCACCGGCTGGGATGCCACCGACCCGCGCGAGGCGTACGTGCTGATCACCGCCATCGCGCTGGGTCGTGTGGCCGAAGCGTAACGGACCGCAGCGTAGTCGGGCAGAAGCATAACCAGCAGAACCGTAGCCGGCAAAGGCCATAGCTGACCGGACATAACCGTCCAGCCCGACAGCCTAGCGGGCCGAATCAGGCTGCCTGAATTTCGCGTACGCCATCGCGCAGTAACGCGGCCAAGGATTCTTGAGTGGCTAACACTTCGTCCACGAATCCACCGGCGGACAGGCTGGCGATCACGCGACCGGACTCGTTGTCCACAATCGGTACACCAACGGCACCGACACCCAACGTCACATCCTCATCCGACAGTGCATATCCACGTTCGCGAGTCAAGCGAATATCCTCGCGCAACTGTTCCACACTGACCAGCGTGTTCTCGTTATATGCCGGAAACGGCGCTCCTGCAAGATAGCGTTCGACATCGGCATCCTCGAAATACGCCAAGGCCACGCGGCCGGCCGCGCCAGCATGCAGAGGCAGCACGCGGCCCGGGCGCAGGATCAGCGAATCGATGGCATGACCTTGCGCACATTCCACGCATACCAATTCAGTGCCGGAGACCACACTGAGGAATGAGGTCATGCCGGTTTGCGCGGTGATGGCATGCATGACCGCAATCGCAGGCTGCCATTCGGTACGAGACGTGCGAGCGGCATCAGCCAATCGCAGCCAGTCCAGTGATAATGAGTAGTTACCATCCGTATCCGTTACGGCCCACCCCACATCGACCAGTCCATCCAGCACGCGGTATACGGAGGATCGCGGGATATCACAGGCGTCGGCGATATCTGCCGGCGACAGGCCGTTCTCCGCCGCCAATGCGTCCATCACACGACTCGCCTTGTCTAAAGCGCGGGTCGGTTCACGTTTGTCTTCCGCCATCGTCGACGTTCCTTCCCCTGACTTATCCCTGACTCATCATATTCAACTGTTCAGGCCAAGATGATCACCACTGTATCCAAGGCCTCGCGACACCTCACGGCCGGCAGTCTGCACCAATCGCACCATGTCTTGAGCCGATGCCGTTGCCGGTTGCCCATCTACCAGACAGGCCAGCTCAGGTTCCAAGGAGCGGGAAAGGCCACTCAGGGCGATTGCCGCTTGAATCTCTCCGGCGTGATTGAATACCGGTACGCTGATAGTCACGGAGCCGGCCATGGTCTGGCCGACGTCATAGGTGAAGCCGCATTCGCGTATATGACGAGCCTGTCCCATTGCTGTGGCACGCATCGTGGAGAATGTGCCGCCGAGCTCGTTGGTATAGGCATAGTGTTCCAACAGCTGCTCGTAGCGAGCCGGGGGAAGCCAGGCCGTCAGTACATGAGAGGGAGCGCTCATGCTCAGAGGCAAGCTATTGCCCACCAGCTGTGCATAGCTTTGCAATGTCTCACGGGTGCGTGTCTCGATGCACACCGTGCGCAATCGCCTCCGAACGAACAGACCCCAGATGCCGAACTGGCCGCGATGGGCGCGGAAGGTACGGCGAGCGATCTGCTGAATGTCCAGTCTGCTTTCGATTTGGCCGCCGATACGTACGCAATCGATGCCAAGCCGATACTCGCCACGATTGATGCCCCGTTCCACCCAACCGACTGCGACGAGATTATCCAGCAAACGATACGTTGAGCTTACGGGTTCACCAGTACGTTCGCTTATGGTTTTTGCGGTGCTTGGTCCCAGTTCCGCCAATACATCAAGTACTGCCTTGGATTTCACCAATGCATCTACGCTACGGTCATCACGGCTTGGCGCCACCATGCGCGTCACCTCCTGACCTGTTTGTTGATACCTCAGACATCTTACCGGGTATTCAGCGGGTTGCCGCCCAAAACGCACTGGGCCCCGACGGGATACTCCTGCCGGGGCCCAAGAGGTTTCTGGCTTTCCTCTTTGAGGGGAGTCGTCCGCGCGGCGGACCGGGGTGAGGCCCAAGACGCTGAGGCCCAAGGACGCGAGATACCCCCCACGCGCAAAGTGTCCCGATATGCGGGAAGCCCCGGTACCTTTAAGGTATCGGGGCTTCCTGTACGTGTGGTGCGGCGGCGTGCTACTCTCCCACACCCTGTCGGGTGCAGTACCATCGCCGTGCCAGGCCTTAGCTTCCGGGTTCGGAATGGGACCGGGCGTCTCACCTGGGCCATGGCCGCCGCAAATCTTCTCTT
>NZ_VULV01000021.1:0-20922 GCF_009696495.1 Bifidobacterium sp. WCA-178-WT-4B
TCACGCATTACTCACCCGTTCGCCACTCTCACCACCAAGCAAGCTTGATGGATCCCGTTCGACTTGCATGTGTTAAGCACGCCGCCAGCGTTCATCCTGAGCCAGAATCGAACCCTCCACAAAAAAACGCGAAGAGACATCGACAGATGACTCTCAAAACAAAAATTGACGAGCACGTCCTTAAGGAAGGACGCCCTCAAAAAACCTCACCCCTCATCAAACCCTCCCGGGTACCCGACCACCACGACAGGCGATCAGGCGAGGAATGAACTGGCAATCATTGACTATAAAGAAGTAGTACAAACACGCTCTTGAGTTCTCAAACCACCACCACACCAGCAAGACGGAAAACCAACCAGAGGAAGGAACCCGCCGCGCTGAGCGGCAACAGGTGAATAACTTACACGAACACACGAACACACGCAAATCGGGCATGAAAAGGCACGCCAGAATCGTTGCAACGACGGCGTTCTATCGGCGTGTCGAAATCAACTTGAATCACGCTGTTACCATCAGGATACGCCGGCTTTTTATAGGCTCGCGTAACGAAATCAGATGTTCACTGGCGTGTCGCGACAATTCATTCCACGTTCAACTCCCCTCAGTCACGCTTCGCGTGCTGGCTCCCCTCACCTTGAGGGGAGCCGGATGGATGTCAGATTACGTGGTATTCGCGTAGCAGGGTGGCAATATCGGTGCCGTCGAGTTTCTTGAGCACCTTCTTGACCACGGCCTTTTCAATGAAGTTGAGCTTCATATCGGTGACCGGTGCACCGTCACGCAATTTGACGGTGGCGTTGAGCAGGTTGCGCACGTCATAGACACTGCCCCACACTTCAGGCACGCCGCGGTCCACGCCGAGCAACGTGTAGACAGCTTCCATACCGGTGCGCATCGAGTACTCGGTGGTGAAGATCGTGTCACGCGGGGTCTCGGCGAACTGGCCAAGGAATGCGAAGTTCACGGCACCATCGGGCACCACGTCCGGGCGGTCGCCGGCCGCGCGCGGCATGAAGAACGCGGTGATGTACGGCATCATGACCGGCACGGTGTTGGCGTGATGCTTGGCGAGCGCCTCGATCTTGTCGGTCGGCACGCCCATGTGGTAAAGCCACTCCTCGCAAATCTCTTCACCGGTGCATTCGGTCATCGGCTTCTTCACATAGTTGCCGGGCTTGTCCGGGAACAGACCGTAGACCCATACGCACAGCTGGTCCTTGGGCTGGTCGCGGAACTGCTGCTGGCGGTTCAGGGTCCAACTCATGAGCCAGTTGGAGTCCTGCACAGTGATGATGCCGCCGGTGACGACCTTGCCGGAGAACGGGTCGCGCTTGCAAATCTTCTGGATGTACGGCGGAATCTCGCCGTCCAGGGTGGTGATGGTGGCGCTCATCCACTTGGTGGCATTCGGATCGGAGCAGAACTTCTCCGGATGGCCAAAGCTCGGGTCCTGGTCGGCGATACGCTTCCACATATCCCAGCCGCCGCCGGGCTTCAGGTCTGGGTTCCATGCGGCGGGCGAGTTCTGGGAACCCATGGTGGAGTTCTCCACGCAACCGCCGTTGGTGATGAACACCAGATCGTTCTCGGTCAGGTCGATGGAGGATTTATCACCCTCGTGATCCACGTCGATGCGCACGGCAAGCTTCTTGGTGGGCGTGCTGGCAGGGTTGCGCTTGAAGAAACCGGAGGTGGCCTGAATCTTTTGGATGGTGTCCTGGCCTACGCCGGTGTGCTCGCGCTTGGGGCCGGCTCCCCCGCCAATCGCGAATTCCACGTTCTCAACCTTGGTGTTGTAGCGGAATTCGACGCCATGCGATTCCAGATACTTGACCATCGGCAGAATCATCGACTCGTACTGGTTGTAGCGGGTGAAACGCAGCGCGGAAAAGTCCGGCAGTCCGCCGATGTGATGAATGTAGCGTTTGATGTACAGCTTCATTTCCAGCGCGGAGTGCCAGTTCTCGAAGGCGAACATGGTGCGCCAGTACAGCCAGAAGTTGGAGTTCAGCACCTCATCATCGAAGAAATCGGTGATCGGCTTGTCATACAGGTCTTCGTCCGGGGTGAAGAACAGCTTCATGATTTCCATCGAAGCCTTGTCGGACAGGCCGAACTTGCCCTTGAGCCCCGCGTCTTTGCCGAGATTCTTGGTGGCGCGGCACAGCGAGTAGTTCGGGTCCTCCTTGTTGAGCCAGTAGTATTCGTCGAGTACGCTGACGCCCTCGGTTTCGATGGAGGGAATCGAGCGGAACAGATCCCACATGACCTCGAAATGATTGTCCATTTCGCGGCCGCCACGCATCACATAGCCGAGGCCGGGAATATCAAGACCGTCACAGGCGCCGCCGGGTACCGGGTCCTTCTCAAGGATGTGGATGTTCTCGCCAGGCATCTGACCATCACGCACCAGATAACAGGCTGCAGACAATGCCGCCAGTCCGGTACCGATGATGTATGCATGCTTGTTGTCCACGTCGGACGGCTTCTTCGGGCGTGCGAAAGCCTCATAATTGCCGCTGCTGTAGTACATATTCCGCCTCCTTGGGGTAGAGTTGACGCTTCGTCAGCTCTTCTTGAATAGACATTATGTCGCATTATTGCCGAACGCGCCATAGGCAACGTTCGGCGTTCTGCCGTATTCGCCAATACCTTGCGTCTACGGTTTTCGAGGCCTGTGTTGGCTGTTGGCTCATAACTATTGAAGGCATACAGGCATACTCATACTGAGGATGCTGGGTGCTTCACCGAACCGGATGATTGATAAGGTCCCGCTCAATCCATGCCATGACCAAATCGGCAAGTCGGTTTACCTCCGCTTCGGTGAGTTCACGGCCTTTGGGCAGATGATGCCATTTTTCGACGCATCCGCGGCAGCATGTGGCGGTAGCATGCTGAGCGGTGAATACCGGATGGCCGCGCCATGGCGTCTGCCTGCCGTCGTTCTTCGGTTCGGCTGCGCCTATGCGGTCTCGCAACATTTCTCGCGCATGACGATCGATGGTCGCCTTGCCTTTGGTGCGGGCATAGGCTCGGTCTTTGTCGGTCAAAGCGAATTTGGCGCGGAACTGCGAATGAGACAGCCGTTCCAGCATCGCGGCAATCCATTGTTGCTCGTCATCGTTGTTACCAGTATCCGCCATCTCCATGCCCATACGTTCCACAATAGTCGCGCACATCGTATGGTGGCACATGCCTTAGCTCCCTCTGATGAAGGAGTCCCCAGCAAAGCCAGGTGAGGGAGAGGCCAGGGGCGAAACCCGCCAATCAGGCGGCAGGCAAGCAGCTGGGGCCAAACAGAATCTTGATCTCAGCAAACAACGAAGTATCCCGCTTGACGCGGAAACGATCGCCAAACGTGAGCACCTGAGCGTTACCCTTCTCATCCAGCACCGCAAGATGTACTTCGCAGTAACCAGGATGATTAGCGAGCACCTGACCGAGTTGCATCATGCGTTGGCGCTCCAACGCCACCGGCGGCAGCGTGATGACCAACGGACGTTCATCCTCGGCTTCCAAGGTCGGAATCTGCATTTCCGTGGCTCTCAGAGAAACGGTTTCGTCGCGCAACTCCACTTGACCACGAATCTGTACGATGGCGTCCACGGCGAGTTCGGCGGCGGCCGCTTCATAGACCTTGCCGAAGAACATGCATTGGATGGAGCTTTCCATGTCTTCGATGGTCACGATGGCCCAGGGGTTGCCCTTCTTGGATACGCGCCGGTCCACATTGGTGACCAGACCGGCCAACGTGACCTGCTGTCCTTCACCCATCGTCCTGGCGCGATCGACCAAGTGCGCGATGGACATTTCACGCAAGGACGCGAGAATCGACTGCATACCGGAGAGCGGATGATCAGACACATACAGGCCCAACATTTCGCGTTCGAAGTTAAGCTTGGTCTTCTTGTCCCATTCCTCAAGATCGGGTACGGTCACGGAAGCGTCGCCCATGGCCTCCGCTCCCCCATCCTCGGCATCGGAGAACAAATCGAACTGGCCCTCCGCCTGTTTGCGCTTCAGACTCACCACCGAGTCGATGGCGGCCTCGTGCACGGTGAACAGTGCGCGACGGTTCGGGTCAATCGAGTCGAAGGCACCGGCCTTGATCAACGATTCGACCAATCGCCGGTTCAGCGCGGTCAGGGGCACGCGGCGGATGAAGTCCATGAAGTTCACGAACTTGCCGCGCGGGCCTTCGCGTTCGGCGATGATATCGGCCACGGCCTTGTCACCCACGTTGCGGATGGCACCAAGACCGAATCGGACGACGTCGCCGACTGCCGAGTACTCGTACACCGATTCGTTGACGTCCGGCGAGAGCACCTGGATGCCCATGCGGCGGGCCTCGCCCAAGTACAATGCGGTCTTGTCTTTGTTGGTGGCGGCACCTTGCAACAAGGCGGCCATGAACTCGACCGGATAGTGCGTCTTCAGATATGCGGTCCAGTAGGAGATCAGACCGTATGCGGCGGAGTGCGCCTTGTTGAAAGCGTAGCCGGAGAACGGCACCAGAATATCCCACACGGCCTGGGATGCCTCTTCGGAATATCCGTGCTCCTTCATACCGGCGAAGAACGGCACCTTCTCCTTGGCCAGTACTTCGGGCTTCTTCTTACCCATGGCTCGACGCAGCACGTCTGCCTTGCCCAGTGAATAGCCGGCGAGGATTCGGGCGGCGGACTGCACCTGCTCCTGGTAGATGATCAGGCCATAGGTCTCGTCAAGCACCTGCTTCAGAGGCTCCTCAAGCTCAGGGTGGATTGGCGTGATCTTCTGCAGGCCGTTTTTGCGCTTGGCATAGTTGGTGTGCGAATCCATACTCATCGGGCCCGGTCGGTACAGGGCGATAAGTGCGGAAATATCGTTGAAGTTATCGGGCTTCAGGGTTTTCAGCAGTGAACGCATGCCGTCGGAATCGAGCTGGAACACGCCGAGCGTGTCTCCTCGGGACATGAGTTTGTAGGTTTCGGCGTCATCGAGCGGAATCTTGGTGTAGTCGATGGCGGGTTTGCCGTTGGCCACGATGTTCTTCAGGGTGTCGTGGATGATCGTCAAGTTGGACAGGCCAAGGAAGTCCATCTTGACCAGCCCCAACGTTTCGCACGTGTGGTATTCGAAGGTGGTGGTGATGGTGCCATCGGTGCGTTCCAGCAACGGCGAGGTGTCGGTGATGGGCGCGCTACCCATGATGGTGGCGCAGGCATGTACACCGGTCTGTCGGATCAGGCCTTCGATACCCTTGGCTTCCTCGGTGATGCGCTTGGCGTCCGGATCGGAATCGTACAGTTCGCGGAATTCCCTGGCCTCGGCATACCGCTTGGCGGCGGGATCGAAGATGTCATGCAGGCTGATGTCTTTGCCGCCGGTGGCCGCCGGAGGCAGCGCCTTGGTGACTTTTTCACCGACTGAGAATTCGTAGCCCATGATGCGGGCGGAGTCTTTCAGGGCCTGTTTGGTTTTGATGGTGCCATAGATGACGCACTGGGCGACCTTATCGGTGCCGTATTTTTCGCCGCAGTATTCGATGACTCGCGCACGACCTTCAGGGTCGAAGTCGACATCGATATCAGGAAGGCTCACTCGCTCAGGGTTCAGGAACCTCTCGAAAATCAGGCCATGCTTGAGCGGATCGAGCTCGGTAATGCCCATGGAATAGGCGACCATGGCGCCTGCGGCCGAACCACGGCCCGGACCCACCATAATGCCGTGGTCCTTGGCCCACTGAATGTAGTCGGCGACCACGAGGAAGTATCCGCAGAACTGCATCTGGCAGATCACGCCGCATTCGTAGTCGGCCTGCTTCAATACGTCGAGCGGCGGGTTGCCGTCGTAACGCTTCTCCAGACCTTCCTCGACTTTTTTAAGGAACAGGGAGGTCTCATCCCAGCCTTCGGGGCAGGGGAATTTCGGCATGAACGCGCCGTCTTCGTGGTCGTCGAACATCACGTTGCAGCGTTCGGCGATAACGAGCGTATTGTCGCAGGCGTCCGGGTGGTCCTTGAACAGTTCGCGCATCTCTTCGGCGGTTTTGATGTAGTAGCCGGTGCCGTCGAACTTGAATCGGTCCGGATCGTCAAGACGGGAACCGGAGTTGATGCAGAGCATGGCGTCCTGTGCCTGGGCATCTTCGGCGTGTACGTAGTGGGAATCGTTGGTGGCCAGCAGTGGTGCGTTGAGTTTCTTGGCGATGGTCAGCAGGTCACCGGTCACCTGAGTTTCGATGGGCAGACCGTGATCCATGAGTTCGATGAAGAAGTTGTCTTTGCCGAAGATATCCTGGAATTCGCCGGCAGCGCGCAGGGCCTCATCGAATTGACCGAGGCGCAGACGGGTCTGGATAATGCCCGAGGGGCAGCCGGAGGATGCGATCACGCCTTTGGAATAGGTGGCGAGCACCTCCTTATCCATACGCGGATAACGCATGACGCGACCTTCGAGGTTGGCCACGGACGAGGCTTTGATGAGGTTGACCAGACCTTCGTCGTTTTCGGCCCACATGGTCAAGTGGGTGATAAGACCACCACCGGAGACGTCGTCGCGGCGCTGGGCTTCGGTGCCCCAATGCACGCGGGACTTGTCTTGACGTGCGGTTTCCGGGGTCACATAAGCTTCGATGCCGATGATGGGCTTGACGCCATTGGCCACGCAGTTGGTGTACATCTCGTAGGCGCCATGCATGTTGCCATGGTCGGTGATACCGACCGCAGGCATGCCAAGTTCGGCCGCACGCTTGGCCAAATCAGGAATCTTCGACGCACCATCGAGCAGCGAATAGTGCGTGTGGTTATGCAGTTGCACAAAGTTGTTCCCGTAATCAGCCATGCGTTCCACCATACCGTGTGGTCTGGGCGGCCGTTCAGCATTCCCGTCGGCACTCCGCGATGAGGGCGGCACACAGCATGATGACCTGGGCGACGAGATTGAACCAAATGAGCACGCCGACCAACGCGGCGAACGGGGCAAGCATCGGATTCCGGGAGGCTCCGGCTAATAGTCGCGCACCGAGAAGCTGCATTGCGGAAACCGTCAGAGATCCCAGTAACGCGCCGAATATCGTGAATCGTCCGGCTTTGATGTGGGAGACCACACGCAGCAGCAACATGAACAACGCGAAATTCAGCGCGACACCGGTACCGAAACCGGTCATCTCCAAAAGCACGGTGCCGGGCAACGAACTGCTGGGGATGCCGCCCCATTGCAGCAGTCGGCGTACGATGCCACCGGACACCGTACCAGCCGCGGTCGAAAGAATGAACAGTATTGCGATGGCGATGGCGGCAAGCGTATCGCGTAACCTTGCGACGACGATATTGAGCTCGTTGCCGCAGTCGTCGAACATGGACCGTACGGCGTGGCGCAGCGAGTTCATCCAGCCGGTCACCGTCCACCAGAATATGGCCAACGTGGCCAGACCGGTCCACGTCAATGTGCTTGACATGGTGTTTAGTGCGGAAGACGTCAGAAACGAGTCGGCCACACCGGGAATGACTTCACGCACCGCGTCAATCAGCATCTGCTGCCAATCAATGTTGCCGACCATGATAAGGCCGAACACGCTCACCGCAATCCAGACGCCGGCAAAAAAGGCGAATAGCAGACCATATGCCAGACCATTCGCCAGCAGGGGGCCGCGCCGCGACACATACCGGTCGAGCACGCGCCCAGGCAGCGAACGCGCCCACGCGTCCGCTCCCCTGTCAATCACACTCTTCAACCCATGCATAGTTCAACTGTAGCTGTTGTTACCATTGTGAAGTGGCCTGATTTTTGTTCCTCCCTTACAGTGAGGCGGCTTGTGCCGCTTGATGTTGATAATACTCGGTTTCCACCGCTTCCGGTGTCCTGTAGCCCAGGGACCGGCGCAGGCGCTTCGAGTCCCCGCCACGAGACCCACCGGAACGTCGCCAATTCCAGGTCCTTCAGATCCGCGAAGGGTGTGCGCCGCCATACCAGCTCGGTCCTGTACGCGCCGTCGGCGCTTTCGGCCATGGCGTTGTCACACGAGTCGCCGACGGTGCCGGTCGACGGCAGCATCCCATATCCCATAACCCTGGTGGTGCACACCGTGCCAGTGCACTGCGCGCCATGGCCGCCGTGGCGGATAAGACCATCCGCGCCGCCGCGGGACGCGGCCCATGAGACCGCCTGCTCCAACGCCCGCAACGGCAGCTCCTGCGTGTTCACGGCCATGGCGCACGCCCATCCCACGATCCGACGGGCGTACACGTCGGCGACGAACGCCGTGTAGCCGAACGAGCCGTTGGCCATGCGCACGTAGGCGATGCCGGCCACGTGCAGCCGGTCCGGCGCACAAGCCTCGAACCTCCCGTCCACCGGATCCGGCCTGCCGCCCGTGCCCTTGGCGGGTTCCGTCGTCACCGGGGTTCTGCCGCGGCGCACGCCCCGGATGCCAAGCTCGCGCATGATGTTCATCACCTGGCCGCGGCCGACCCCGGCCGGATCCCGGCCCTGGGCGACCAGCTGCGCGTGCATCTTCCCGTAACCGTACACGGCCATGAAGAAATCCGAGTGGATCTGGAGGATGTCGCGGGCCGGCGCCCCATGCCCCGCCCGCATGCGGCTGACGGGACGCGTTCTGAACATGCGGCAGCCGCGCGGCGTGAGAAACCCGCAGTCCAACGATTCGGAAAGGACCCCGCGGATCGGCCCGACCTTGAAACGGCTTTCATGCCCGTCGACGTACGCGGCCATCAACGCCGTGTCGGGTCGAGCCCGGCCGCGAAAAAGCCGACGCCGTCGTCAAAATCTCGTTCGCCCGACGCAATTCCGCGTCCTCGGCCCGCAGCCTCCTCAGCTCCGCCATCGCGTCCTCGGCCGACTGCCTCGTCTCCTCCGCGACCGTCGCGTCCGACTGGTCGCGCCAACGCCGCAGCGATTCCGGCGCTATCCCCGGATCCTTCGCCACCGCGGAGATCGCGTTCGTCTCCGACGAATACGAGGAACGCGACTCCGCCAGCAGCCCGACCGCCTTCGCCCTGAACTCCGGCGTATATCGAGCGCCCTTTGCCATGGTTCCATCATCTCCCATCGAGTCAGAGGAAATACGGAACAAAAATCAGTTCATATCACTCACCTCTCATAATTGGTTGCCTATCGATTCAGTTTGATCCGTGTTCGATGGTGCCAGTTTTTTGTACCGGACATACTCGGATAAACGTCGTTTCGGTAAGGCGGTTCTTCGATATACACAAGAATAGAAATTGACGTCAATGAAAGTCTAATTTCGGTAAGTGGCTCGGATGTTTTCTTGGAGACTGAATGGAAGGATCTAATTGTGTCCAGCCCCGAGGAACGCCGTGCTCGGAGCTGGCAGGTACGCGTCGCCCGGCACGGCGAAGTCGGCGGGCCCTGTGTTCGCGGCGTGTCCGCCGGTAGGGTGGTCTCGTTTTATGTTCAATGTTTTTCGGCAAAAGTGCATCAAGTTAGGGCTATGCAATATCTCGTCTGCAGATGTTCACAAAACCTAGTGCGAACGGCAGAGCTATCCAGAAAATCACTGAAACAACGATCTGAGAATAAGTTTGGGGGGTTAGACCGGCTACAAAAATTGAAGATGAGTGTCCCAGCGAAATCCATTTAGCATATTCTGATATGGAATGTATCTGCGATAGCATCACTGTGACCGGAGGAATGATGAAATACAATGAGATTGAAATTACGGTAGATCGCGAGAATAAGGCCATAGCGAGCCCCAGACCCATATTCACCAACAACGGTAGCGCAAGAGTTAGAAAGCCCGATAGTGAAGCTTCCCAATTTAGACTAAAATGATGAATACTCGATGTAGTAACTGAAACAATCAATGTTAATAGTAATGAAGCGGCAAAACTAGCTGAGAAAATCAAGACCGCTACCACAGTTTTAGCAATCACAATTCGAGACCGCTTGGGAACCTGCGTAAAAGTTACTAGCGCACTACCCTTATCCCACTCCTCACAAACCAAAAGAATGATTAGGAGTGGGCTTATGGTGATTAGGGGACTCGCCACCTGTTTGAAAGGTATGTACCAAGACTCCCCAGCTTCCAGCAATACAGCCGACCAAATGCTCATTCCAACGGTCAACAGCAAGGTGACCAAGGTTATAGCTATGCTCGCACTAGTGCTAAAAGCTTTCCTCAGTTCAGATTTTATGATGCCTGACATCTTTGAATCTGAAACAGGTTTGACATGATCATTAAGGTTATTAGCCATTGTTAACCACACTTCCCCGAGAAACACTCGCGGTTTGCTCCAAATAGAACTCTTCCAAGCCTTTACCAGCCCCCTTTAGATCACTAATTGACACCGACCCAATTACCTGCCCCTTACCGACTAAAACAACACTGTCAGCAATTTTCTCCATCTCACCTAACAAGTGTGAACTTAGGAAAACAGTTCCCCCAGCTTGGGTAAAGTCTCTAAGAAAGCTCCGCATCCAATGAATACCTTCTGGATCCAAACCATTCACCGGCTCATCCAGAATAAGAAGCTCGGGCTCGGGCAATATGGCGAGAGCCAACGCTAGACGCTGTCTCATTCCCAAAGAGTAGGTACCGATCCGCCGCCTGCTCTCGGCGCTTGTCAGCCCACAAGACTCCAAAGCAAACTCAATCTTGGAAGACGCTATGCCGAGAACATCTGCCGCTGCGAGCAATATACTACGCCCGGTTCTACCCGGATGTAGCTTTGATGCATCCAAAACTGAGCCAATTCGACGCGCAGGATTCTGGAGTTTGGAGTAGTCGGTTCCAAACACACTGGCCGACCCCTTCGAGGGTTTTGTTAGCCCCAGTATGCAACGCATCGTGGTAGATTTGCCTGCGCCGTTAGGACCAACAAATCCAGTAACTGAGCCTTGAGGGACCTCGAAAGACATATCGCGAATTGCGCATACTTTCCCATAGTACTTAGACAACGAGTCCACTTTAATAACCCATGGTCGCTCATCCATCACTTTTCTCCATCCTTATTGCTCCGCCGTACAGACAAATAAAGTACGAACCCGGAAATGGCGGCCACGACTATGCCGATTCCCCTACTGTACCAAGCGCTCCCAGTTGAACGTTCGACAACATTCGCAACAAGAGTCGCCAAGAATATGCACATGATACTCCACGTTACATACTTCAGCATCATTAGCAGTCATTCCCATCTAATTTCATAACAACCTTGCCAAACCGAGCTGGATCAGCGAAGCTCTTTGTAAGGAACAGCATTCCGTCAGTTGGCCCATATACAGAATCAATAATCGGAGTAAACATGCTTTCGTTAGAATGTTCGAGTGAAAATCGTAAGTCATTATCTGTACCTAAACAGTGTCCTCTTAGAGACAAGAGCTTAGGAATGGAAAGGGCTAATGCAGATCTTACTTTAGGCTCGATCTCCGTAGGGGAACTGCTCGACAGCAACGGATGCTGATTCTTGAATCCGCATGTCATGTATGTACCGCCTTGCTTAAGGATCGTAGTCGCAATATCTATATTCATGTCAAAGAAGGGGTCGAAGACATGCGTAAAATGGTTCCGGTAGGAGTTCCACTTTCTAAGACTGTAGAACTCTTCAACTAATTGAGCAGGGAGGATCTGCTTTATCTCTTCTTCCGACCAGACAGAACTCGTCACACATAGTGGGGGCAAACCGTAATAATTAAGTTGACGAATGAGGAATAGACTAGTGGCTGAACGCGCACTAAAGACGAGTGGTACGCCTCCCGTATTTAGAACACCAGAAGCCCTTATCATGCCTGCAGCGGTTTGAGCTCCGATCGAAAAGGCAGCTGCAGCTTCGTCACTAAAGTATTCTGGAACCAATACGACCTTTGCCATATGCAGCCGTAAATATCCTAATGATGCAAAGTTTGTCGCCACGCCGGGCAAAACGCCTTCTACACCAGAGCCTGGATAAGCGTTGTTACCCATTACTCGGTCACCAGGTTTCAACCCTTCGACCTCTTTGCCTACAGCCAGAACTTCACCGCAAAATTCAGACCCGAAGGGTAGGAATTCCCGAGTGCCACTTTCTAACAATTGAACATTATTAAGTAGCAGCCCCTTATCTCGGTAGTTACATGAAAATGCTAACACTTTAATCAATATGTAGGCTGCGTTACTCGGACTATCCGGATCGAATGTCGGTTGACAAAAGTTTGCTACCGCGACCGACAGATCCTTTGCTCCGAGGTTAAAAACCCCTAAAAAGTCCATTTCATTACTATCGGCGTATTGCTTTGTTGTCACCACTAATGCTCTCATTATTGTCCTTCGTTATTGTTTTACACATCTTGCGGGTCTGCTTGATTCGGAACTACAAAGGGCTATTGGTGTCCAACGCCATGTTTCCGGACTGTAAACCAATAGGCTCGTATCAAATATCCCGGCCCAGCCCAAAAAATATCCCAGCAAATAGTCTCGTTGAGGCTCGCCGGTATAATACCCAAATTCACGGGCGTAGCCTAATACCTTTGACCAATAATCAATCGCTAAATCTTTAAAATAGGAATCGCCAGTGTCAAAATACGACTGCAAAAGACTTTGGACTACACCAGAAGCGCCGTGACATACAGATAAATCAATTGGGCCACGGAGAACAGAGAGATCTGTAATCTGACGGGCAATGGAGTGCAACTCACGTCTCGACATACAGTTCGAGAATTTGACGGCTTCAGATTTTACAAGTAATAGGCCAGCCCCGCCATTACAGTATCCTATGCGCAGGTCCAGCGACGCGAGATCGATTCTGTTTAGTTTCTCTAGGGCGATGCTTTGCCCTAACTGATCATCCAATCTTTTCGACACCCTTAAGAGTGCCCATATAAGCCCCAAATCGCCATGAGCTATTCCTCCGCTAAGCTCGTGTTTCTTCTCAACAATATTCCTCATATGCATATAGTTTGCGGTCAGAGTACGCGGGTTAACATCCGCAAGCGATGCTAACAATAGATACTGGCCAGCTAGCCCATTAAAGACGTCCCCCACAGACTCACACTCGCCCAGTTTATTTACATCACCTTCGGTAAAGGACAGCCTCTGTTTATCGTGGTTAAGAACGTAATCAATTGAAGAAGGACCAGAGATGATAGATCGCTCATTCGCAGCTATCGTTGCATAATACGTATCACTAAGCTGCCTGATTCCGTTAAGCGCTCTGTCTCGAAGAGATGCTGCAAATGTATTTGAGACGAAGGTCTTAGCGAAGCGTGTTAGCGGAAGACTGATACCTGCTGCATCGTGAAAAGAAATTAGCGATTCAGAGTGATAGCTTAGCGGCATGTCACCATACAGTCCCGGAAGCCAGCCAACTGCTGAATCACTCTCAATAGCTAGTCTAGAAAACAAACTAAAAAGTGATGATACTAAGGAGGTATTATCACTATTCAGGCATTGGTTGAACATAGGAACGCCCAACGACTTGACTTCAGAGTTGAGATAACGCGACATAGATATGCGAATCTCCGAGAAACCTTCAGCAATGAACCGTTCGTTTTGAAGAAGGTTGTCTTCGGACATATTAACAAAAGTATTCTTAGCGTTTTCCGACGGGCTGACGCCATCTTTACAATGGATCGAAAAACCATTAGAACGTACACAGCACTCATCTGCGAATGTATAGAAGTACGGAATGTCACCACACTCTAAAGCGGAAATTTCGCGCTCAAGAATCTTGCTTGCATCAACCGAAAGAAACTGATTTACAAGTGGCTTAAGGTACTGCGTAATTTGTGAGGCTGCATCCGATGACACAAGATTCTCTGGGAACAGTAGAGCATCAAGCAATCGCGCATACTTGGCCGTAGGACGAAGAACCCTCCGGATTGGGAAATTGATGCCATTGAGTGCTTCAAGCAACTCTTCGCGATGACTGATGATCCTACGGTAACCAAGGCGATATCCATCAACGAAGTTCTGTTGATACGGAACCGGGTTAACACTTTCACCACTTAGTAAAGACAGCGGTTCAGCAAGACGGGCGAATGCAACGTTTTCTCTGGCGATATCCCTGCCATCAGTGCCAGCGTTACGAAGAACAAACATACTCTCACTAGTTTGCTGGGGGTATGGGGTATTGATGGCACCAATGAGAAGGCGACGAGGAGCCGTTACCATTTTAGCCGGTATAATTGACGTTGAGCATATTGACCTGAATAGGGTCTTTAAGAGGCAACCTGAAAGGTCAGGCGTGAATTGAACAGATCTGGACTGCATTGCTGTCTCTAGATCAATTAGTAAGGGCTGGCCATCTAAAAAAACCAGATTCTCGTCATGAATATCGCTCGCACCTGTCGCAGTAAGGAGAGCCGAGACAAATCCGAGTTTTCTAAAACTCTCTCCTAGTAGGCTGTCCATCATAGGGCGCGGAGCTATGAAACGTTGCCACCCGTAAGTCTCACGATTCAGCGTAAGAGGCACTGGAGACGGAAACTCATCTTCTTCTCGGGAAATAATATGGAACAGTTTATCGAACCATAGATCTACCGCAAGAGACTTCGGCTTGTACACCACGGTGGGAGTTAAATTCTCGGAAAAAGCAACAACGCAGCGACTTCCATTATGCCAATCAGAACCCAATAGACATACATCATCGATCTGTGATCCCGCGCTAATCAGACCGGAATCTACTAAATCTTTTGAATCCTTTTGTAAGTTCGAAAACAACTCGACGGAGAATGCAAGCACACTGTCCATGCTCGCCGTCACCATTGAGTCTAAAATAGGGTACTTAACGAACCATTCTTGAATCGTTTCAATGGAGAAAGCTTTAAGAAATGAATCAAACGCATCCGATGACTTGACCTCAACAGGAAGCCCCATTTGCTCCCGGTAAACGTGCATTTCATAAACAAATGTCTTAAGACAAAGGGACCAGAATCGCTGTGTCAAGATCATAGTTAAATATTTTTCAGGAACCGACTTTTCCACGCTAAAGAGACAGATACTCCTTAAGGAATTGGTGACCTTAGATAGAGCTTCGTTAAACTGGGCGCGGTACCTTGTTTTCAAGACCTCTGACAATACTGGAAAAACTTTATCGATCATGATTTCCCTGCAATTCGAGCGAGTACAAATCTGCGTATCGCTTACAATTCTGCATGAGTTCGGCGTGTGTCCCTACCTGTGTTAGGTGGCCACCATCAAGGAGTCCAATGCGATCCGCATTTAAGATTGTTGCCATACGATGTGCAATTACAATTTTGGTACAGTTTATAGAAGATAACTGCGTATAGACGAGCCGCTGTGTGATGTTATCTAGCGCGGAAGTAGCCTCATCCATCACCAAAACCGCTGGGTTTTGCAACATCACACGAGCGACATGAATTCTCTGACGTTGCCCACCAGATAGATTCGCCCCAAGTTCAGATACCCCGGTCTGGTAACCCATAGGAAATTCATCGATAAAATCGAGAAACTTTAGTTCCCTACATCTAAGAATAATTTCATTCTCAGGAAGATCACATCCGAGCTTAAGGTTTTCAATAATTGTTCGATTATGCAGATATGCCTCTTGGGGAATGTAACTGATGTATTTACGAAGCTCAGACAAATCATAATTAGAAACATTCACACCATCAAAGAGCAGTTCTCCAGACGTAGGCGCGAAAAGAGTAGCGAAAACTTTACCGAGGGTGGTTTTCCCACTTCCGGAGGACCCAACTAATGCAACCGTCTCACCTGGCATAACCTCCAAATTGACACCATTTAATGCAAATGGTGCATCTGTAGAGTACTTAAAGTTCAAGTTACGCGCCGTTAGGCCTCCGCGTAAGGAGTGCTTGATTGAGCCGCTATTAACCTCACTGGGGTATTCGAAGATATCTTCAGCTAATTCCACGTACCTAGAAGCTACTTGAAACTCGGTCCATGCTGAGAATAGCGACCTGATATATGAAAACAGCAACACCGCTACTGACTGGACAGCTATAGCCTCGCCAAGGGTTATTACACCATTTTCCGCAAACTTTAAGCTAATCACCAACAGAAAAAGTGGAGAAAACATTTGTGCCGAAGCAAGCGTAGCTCCGATAATCCCTTGCTGAACCCTTATTCGCTTTCCAAGCGCTGTGAGTAATTTCGTGAAACTTTTTTTCCAATCATTCAAGTAAGTTTCTACATAGCCACCAAGTTTCACGTTATTTATCGAGACCACAGCATCAAGCTGGATACTTTGCGCCGACGTCCCCGAATGTAGTTCGGATTCCATCGCACGGTTTGCATGAGGCTGCGTAGTCCCCAAAAAGACAATAAGTAGAGAAATAAGTAGCAGTGTGATAGTACCGAGAACAGGCGATATCCAAAGCACGTAACCAATAACAGTAATCACACTTAGTGCATCAAGAGCACCTTGAATTAAGGTGGTCCCAAGAATGTCCGGTAGCCGGTTTAGTGAGTTAAGACGGTAGACAATTTCGCCAGGAGCTCTCACAGTGAAATAGCGTGACGGAAGCGACAACAACCGCGAAAACGCGTGAGACGACAGATGCCAAGACAGAGTCTGAGTCATCCGAATAGCTATTTCTGTTCGGGCAAAATTCAATAATGTCGTACAGACAACGGCTACGCCAAGTGAGAGCAGAAACACATTCAAGGAAAAACCTTGATTCGTCCTGTAGTCAACCAAGGATTGTGTTGCGATCGGTATGGCAAGCGTAATCCCCACAAGGAGTAGGCTCACTACGGTCATTAAAACATACAATCTCAATGACGCATCCGGCCATAGAAATGTCTTGTGCCACTTCTCAAAAAAACCGAGCTTAGTTTTTTTGAAAGTCGCCGTAGGATTAGCGACGAGAATGTAGGTGTCAAAGCTCTCAGCGAATTCTTCAAATCTAATCGATAGTCGCCCGACGGCTGGATCCATTATAGTTACAGCCGACTCAGACACGTGCTCAACGGCGACAAAATGATTCCCACGCCAGAACGCTATGTATGGCGCTGGGATTGTGAGCAAACCTCGCGGATCTTTGACACGATAGGTGCTGGCTTTCATCCCAAAACTGGAAAGCAGGTCGCGCATCTGCTGTAGTCCCAGTCCATCACGGCCAGGTTCCTTAATCTGCCGTAACGCAGTGATACTAATCTCGTGTCCGTATGCCGCTAGAAGTGTTCGCACACAGCACAGACCGCACTCCGTGTGAGACACCTGGAGCGTTGGCCGGAGTCTCAGCTTTTTTGTTAATCTTACCATTTTATAGATCCAGACTAAGTACTGACAACTTATGGTCCGACGAGTGTTTATTAGCTAAGTACATGATCGCTCCAGCACGACCGCACATAAGTCCAGGACTCAGTGCGTACCTACCTTCTTCCTGTTCAAAATAATTCAGAATCCCCGTCTCAGTGAATGCACTTGCAGCCAACATGTCGTAGGTGCACTGAGCATCCGGATATAATCTCGCAACGTTCCGGAGTACCTCAAGTACACCGAGACCGCCATGACACAAAACGGGTATCAGTGAAACCGAATCCGATACAATCTGCCTCAAGATTTCAGTACAGTGCACTTTTGTTTCTATATTCGCTTCTGAGGCAGACGCATAGGCAAGAAGAAGTCCTGCGTGACCGTTACACCATGATGGCGAAAATGAGTCTCGGGGCTGATTCGTGTATGACTGAAATATCCCGTCGCGATTCCGATAGTTGTCCGAAATAAGAGCGTCCACATACTGTACAACTTTGTGACACTCGGCTGTCGGATAAACCTTGGCAATTTCGGAGAAAAACCAAATAATATGTGCCAGTCCGTGAGCCATGCCTAAAGTTAATTCTTGTGCACGCAGCTCAATCCGCCTCATTGCAATGTTTGCCCACGAAGCAATTATGGATTCATTGTATGGGAAAGTGCCCGTCGATTTAAGTTGCATTATAATAGCCGAGCTAGTGCCATTGATCATGTCGAACGAATCAGTACTCATATGTCCAAGATCGGATGCAATGATATCCCAGCTCTTGTTACTAATCTCAACCCATGACTGTTCGCCAAGGCAGCGTCCAGCGGCATTCAAGCTCCAAAACAAGCCTGGAATACCGGAATAACCTCCACAGCCCGCAGAAAGGAGACTGCGCATTTCAAAGGAAGCGGAGTTGAGAATCTCCGCAGATCGTCCGAACACTTCATATGCCGGTTGTAGCAATAAGGAACTATTGAGTTGCTTACCTGCATGCGCAAGTGCCAAGGCAGGACCTACCCTCCCTGCATATAGGTCGTAACCGAGAACCCCGGGCGACCATTCGGCACTACCAAATCTCGCGACTGGTCCTATCCAAGTCTTAGGTAGATGATCGAAACGATCGTCTAGAACCCTTTCGGCTAACGGAAGCGCGAGGCGTCTCAACACTTCAGACGCAGAAAACTCCCTGTCAACAGACTGTATAGCTGTAGCAACTGCGGACTCGCCTTTATTTGCAAAGCTGAAACGCTGCTGTGAATGAGGATCAGCGAGTTTTGCGACAAACGCAAGACGTAATATCCTCAGTTGCGTTTTAAGTTCAGCTTCCGATGAACTTTCTACTTTCTGTCGGAAGAGTTCTCTTGGCGACTGGGTTACTGAACAGATCTCTAAATTCTCAGCGAAGACCGTTTTATCGTTAAATCGTAAGGTAAAATACGGGATATCCCCGTTCCATAGCTGTCGGCATTCACTCTTTACAAGATTGAAGTCGCTGGTAATACTCGGAATCGATATCCGAGCGAGTAGACCGATCGCTAAGTCACGGTCTTTAGTCGCACCAGATCCGGTTATACTTTGAAGGATCTGTGCATACTGAATTGTAGGGCAGTGTATATACCGCAATCGTAGATCGGCAAAAGAACTTTCAACCGCCTCAATGAAAGCATCCTTTTGCTGGAGTACTGCGCTAAAAAACTCCTTAAATCCCGTCTCTATTTTCGAGCAATCGCTGCGTACTTTCAATTCATAGCTATCACCGTCAAGTAATGAGTGATCCGGGGCAGGGTTACTTGCCCACGTTGCTTGGATGTCATCGCGGAATGCATTTTTGATATGCATCGCCTTGAAGGGGGCGCTGCCATTCTGCTGTGAGGTACTGGCGAATCCGACATCTATCGATCCAGGATTTTTCGAGGAAGTAATTATTCGGGGTAGAATACCAGTTCCATATACCGAACGCTCTAGTTGTCTGTAAGCGCTCCTAGAAGACTCTTGCTTACCACGTCGTAACCGGGCAGGGTGGAACAAGGATTCCAGATCGACTGGAACCGGACCTGCAGTCGTCCAGAAAATGTTCGAATAGTGCATGTCGACGGCATCTAGAAAATAAAAAAGCGCCGCGAGCTTACCCACCGTAACGAGGTCTCCGCGAGCCTCGACATGATCTACATATTCAGTGAAACCGTAAGTCCCAAAGTCTATGGCACGAATAGCAGGGAGAGTCGCCAGCCCCATTTTGCGAAGTTTGTTTGTCAATCTGTGGTAGCCACGTTCGCCACTCACGGAACGTGGCTTAAAAACAACCTTTTTACTATCTTCAAACTCCACTACTGTAACCGCACGTCCACAGTTATGTGTATCACCAGCCTGATGGATTTCCACAATCTTGAGTTCCTGTGGAATAGCGAGGTACTCAGACAATGAATCTCTATGCTTTTGAAGAAGCGAGACTGCTTCGTTAATCGACGCAACTTTGAGTCGCATAGCATTAAGACAACGTGACCACCCGGTAGCATACTTCTCAGAGAAAGAACGAAAGCCATCCTTTATAATCCGCTTAATATATAAACGATAGCCTTCTTCAGGACTATTCTTGGTTGAACGAGCCGAATTGGTGTCATCAATAAATGATCTCAAAAGGTACTGAGAAGCTTGCTGAGCCAACTCGTCACAGCAAGCTTCTGCAAAACGACAAGAATCTGACAGAAAAGGAGACAAGCTGTCATCCCAACCATCTTTCCACAATGCCCTCGACAGTGACTTACACAAGACTTCAAAAGGGTACGACTCAGGGAAGGACCGCTCATCTTCAACTTCAACGAACCCTTGTGTCTCTTCTGGGAATGACGCGGCCATCGCCAGAAGGGGACTAACTAATTCCTGACACTCAGAGTCAGTAAGTTCCGGGTAGAGCCTTCTGTTGAGAACGACCATATTCTAGCAGGCCCTTGTGCATGCAGACGTGGGGCAAGTATTGCTTGAAATCCACGTAGTCACTACCGTTAGAATGGCAGTTGGTGTTGCACCTCCTTCAGTATCGTCGTCAGTTAGCTCAATCATGTCCGATTCCAGATATTTGCCAAGTTCCAGCTCGCTCATTTCATACTCCTTACTCGTGAGCCACTTACTTGCACCAGTTCATGCACTCATGGGTCAAAGTGCACCAGTCACCCTTATTTCCCCAGTAATCACTGAGGGAAAAAGTGTTGGTAGTGCAGGCGCCGAAGGCATCAGTGTCCAAGGTTTGCTCACTGATATCTTCCAGATAGGTTGGGTCAAATGACTGTTCATCCATGTCAATACCTCCTGATGTTGCTGTCACCCCACATATTCCAGCGTATAGTATTTGTTCAGATCAATCAAGCTGCCCGAGTTCTAAATAGAAGTGTAACACCTTGTCCAGAGTTGGAAGTGTTCGAAGTTTCCAGTTCAAGAAGGTGTCGCGCTCATGGGCCGACAGTATTCGCACCTGTTGTCCGATGAAAGGATCCTGATCGAGAAGCTGCATTGCGAGCGGCATCCGGGCGTCCGGAAGATCGCGGAGGAAATCGGCCGGGACAAGTCCACGGTGTCACGCGAGCTGAGGCGTGGCCTGTGGTTCGCATCCAACGAGAACGGGTCGTACCGTCCCTGTATTTCGATGCTCCTATACATTGTCAAGCGTTTGGGTGTGTTGTTTTGGGTTGGTTGTCGAGTGTATCCACTGGATGGCCCGTTGCTCGAGTTCGGGAAGGTCGCGTGCGCCGCGTTCGATCT
>NZ_VULV01000022.1:0-15821 GCF_009696495.1 Bifidobacterium sp. WCA-178-WT-4B
AGCGTCGGGGCGCAGCCGGCGATGTTCTCGCCGCTGCCGGCCGGCGCGCGCGGCGGCGTCACGCACGACAACGGCACCGGGTTCGCCCGCCACACGCGCCTGCGCGACGGGCCGGGCATGGACACGTGCTTCGCCGACCCGTACCCCAGCTGGCAGCGGGGAAGCAACGAGAACGGGAACGGCATGATCCGCCGGTATCCGCCCAAACGCTGCGAGATCCGGATGGACATGGCCGGGGAACTGCGGGAGATTGTCGACGAGGCCGACAACCGCCCCATGCGCGTGCGCGGCTACCGGACGCCCGCCGAGGCATTCGCCGACGAACTGCTGGAATTGCAGGACCAACAGGGGTGTTGCACCTCTAAATAGACATCGGGTGGTCGGGGCAGAGAGTCCGACGGACGACGGGAATCCCCTTCCGTAAGAAAGGGGAGGATGTCAATATATCGGAGGGACAGGGATATTCGGGCGCACGCCTCGACGGGCTGCGCCCGCCCGTCACCCTGAACCCGGGTGACGTGTTCCGCATCCCCGTCACCGTGGGCGCGCACGGACGGCATGAACACCCGTACATGCGGTTCGTCTACCGGTATGCGGACGGGACGCGCATCGTCGCCGTCATCTGGCGCGTGCCGGAATAAGGCATTCGACGTTATGATGGTTCGAGCAGCCTGATTCGCAATCCTCTGGTTTTCGGGACGCATGCTTTTCCCGGAAAGGAGCGGAAGAGAAATGGATTACAGCGAATTCGACGCCCTGCCGTCGAAAACCGATGAGATCTCCATCAGCGAAGAACCATCGCATGACGGCATTCGCGACATGCCCTCATTGGAAAAGGCGGGCGAGATTATTTCCGCACGAATCACGGAAATCGGCCGAACCCCGTCAGAAATCGCGGACAGAAGCGGCGTCTCCGAAAGCATCGTGACCGATATGGCGGAATGCGGGATCGTACCGCTGGAAGCGGCCCTGCGCGTGTTCGCCACACTCGGCGTCAAACCCGATAGGGTTCCGCCCGAATATCTGGAGGCATGATGCGAGGAGAACGACTGCATGTCTGGACCGACGGGGACCATGTGGGGGAATTCATGCGAACCTCCGGCGGACATGTTTCATTCCACTATGATTCCAAGGAAGGCGCGCCGATAAGCCTCAGTCTGCCCCGAACCGGGAAATCCTCCGGAAAAGCGGCGTCGGCCTGTCTCGAAAACCTGCTTCCCGACGATGAGAACGCCCGTCGTAGGATGGCGTCGCGACTCCATCTGGATTCGACGGACACGTTCAAACTTCTTGCGGATGCGGATACGGTAGGCGGACTCGTATTCTCGGACAAGCCCGAACTCCCGCACCATCCCATCGAGGCGAAACCCCTCGACGAGGAGGAAATCGGCAATCAGATAGGATACGTGCGTGCGAACGGATACAACTGGTTCGCACGGGATGATGAGGATGAGTTCTATGAGCGGGATACGCCGAAATGCCGTTTCTCCATCGCCGGAGGCCAGCCCAAGTTCACGCTCGCCCGACGTGCTGGTGTCTGGCTCTGGCCCAACGCATCCATCCCCTCCACCCATATCATCAAACCTGAAATGAGGGATTGTCCCGGCAGCCACAGGGTGGAGGATGCCGCCCTGACGCTCGGGACTCTTTGCGGATTGCCGGTATCCGAGCATGGCATTCTCACCGCGAATGGGGCGGAGGCTTTCATCACCCGACGTTTCGATCGCATCGTGGATGGAAACAACGTGAGACGAATCCATTGCGAGGATCTAGCGCAGGCCATGGGCATGGACCCCGAATCCAAGTATGAAATCGGCGCCGCAAGCTGCGTCCGTTTCCTGCACCATTTCGACCCAAGCGATGAAACCGGATATGAATGGGTTCGCCGGCTCGCCTTCAACGTCTCGTCGGGCGATTCGGACTCCCACGGCAAGAACTATTCGATTGTTCTTGCCGAAAACGGGTTCCGTTTCGCGCCAATGTACGACATGACAGTCACCAGAATATGGCCTCATGTGGATCAGGAGATGGCGATGCCGATCAACGGAGTCGAATTCGCGGAACTGCTCACCCCATTCGACTGGGAGGCCTTCGCGGAGGAGGCCGGTTTGGACGGGGAACGTGTGGCGCATATCGCCCGGACCATGGCGGGAGCCGTTCTCGACCATCTGGATGAGGCATCGGCCGGTTTGCCCGATTCGCTGAGGGAATCCATGCGTAAGGCGGTTTCGAAGGCAAACGAGAACATCCAGCCACTGCACAGAAGGATGTCGAAGCCAAAGGCGAATACGGCATCCTTCAGCGGGGGCGGCGTCTGGGTGAGCCCTCATATCCGAAGCGGATATGAGGTCAGTGGATACTGGCGCAGCCGCTGACCCCGTTTCCCTGATTAGGGGGACGCATACCCGGGGCATGGAACGATTCGACGATTCCATAGCCACCCTGGACGGCCCCCAGCTGCTCGCCCTGTTCGAGCGCGGGGACGAACACTCCGCCGGCCTGGACCTGCTGGTCATGTCGGACGGCACGTGGCGGCCGGACGGTTTCGATTCCGACGTGAAAGGCACTGCCGGCGACGTGCGCGACTATCTGGCCCAATGGGTGGAGGAGCAATCATGAATGTTGAACGCATCATCGTGGAGACCAATGACGAGACCTGCAACAATCCAGTCGAATACGATTGGGAGTTCGACCCGGACGGCGTGTCCCACATGACCGGCGAAGGGGACATTCCCTCCGGCGCCGACGATTCCACGGCCATCGTGGAGACGTTCGGACATATCGCCGAATCCATCGTGGATGGGGAGCGTATCGCGTCCGGCGGTGATGCGAAATGGTTGAGACCGTTGGCCGCTATGCTGGCGGCTCGCATCCCGTTCGTGTCCGGTTCGGTCGAATCGGGGTTGAGCGTGGATATCACTTGACTTCCTCCCCTCGGCTGAAGCCGGGGGATTCCTGTCGCATGTGAGACACGTTCCTCACTCATTGGAGGGGTCTTCCCGTACGCGTGGCAGGGGTTGGCGTTTCAACGGAACCTTCCCGTGAAACACAGGTTTCACGGGAAGCGTGTCCCTCCACGCCCTCGGCATCGTCCATGCCGGTTGTGTGTATCGCGCGGCCGAGGATGTTCTTGGCCGCGTTGATGTCCGCATTGTCCTTGTTGCCGCAGTTGACGCAGTGGAAGACCGCTTGGCTCTCACGGTTCTCCTTTGCGACATGGCCGCAACGGTTGCAGGTCTGGGACGTGTACGCCGGGTTGACCAGTATGAGCCGGGTCCCGGCGAGACGGGTCTTGTATTCGAGTTTGTCCTGGATGTCCGTCCAACGGTTGCCGAGGATACTGCGGTTCAATCCCGCTTTGGACGCCGAACCGTTACGCAGGTAGCGTCCCTTATGGTCGGGGTCCTGTTTCGGTTTCGGCTTGCGGGTCATCTGCCGGGTGTTCAACGCTTCCAAGGCGATGAGGTCGTAGTCTTCGACCAGTCGGGTCGTGATCTTCGCGACCCAATCGTCCTTGCGGTTGTTGACGCGACGGCGTATCGAACTCATGCGCTTCAATGTGAGTTTGCGTCGTTTCGACTGGAATTTCGCGGTTTTCCCACCACGTCGGCTGTTGGCCATGTCTTGTCGGGCGAGCTTGCGTTGCAGACGCAGATACTCTCGCCTCTCCCGTTCGGACGGTTGCGGCATGTCCAGCATGGTTCCATTCGACAAGGCCAATGTGTGGACGCAGCCACGGTCGATACCGGTCTGCTTGCCGGCGGCATTCCGTCGGATGGGCGACGGTTCGTTGGTGAACGCCAGAGTGCGTTCCGTCCAATTCACCGCCACGCTCGTGTAATCCCTGACGGGTTGGCTGACGCGTACGTGGATGGAGAGCATCCAACGGCATCCCGTTTCGCCCGGCTTGCGGAATTCCTTTTTCACGCTTCCGGTGATTACGACCACGCCACGCTTGCGTGACACCTGATGGTAGACGGCGTTGCCGGTCTTGTTCTGGTTGCGCCAACATACGAAATACTGGGGGTCGCGTTTGCGGGATTTGAATCCCGGAACACGACCGCCATTAATCTTCTTGCGCTTCAACGCGGCATACCATTCCGAATTCTCCACGCGCATGGGACTGGCGAGAACGGCGGAGGGAATGCATGCGAGCCAAGAACACCGGATTCGAGCCTCGCTGTCCTTGAACGGCTCCCCGACGGTCGCTCCACCCAAGGGAACGTCCACCCACATGCGCTCACGGGATTCCACGTCCTCCATGTAGCGGCGGATTGTCCGATGCTCCCGATGCTGGTTGAAACGGGTGCGCCAACCATCGCACAGCCAGTCCATGATACGTTCGGGATTGCGCGTCCAGCAATGGTTGCGGCATGAATCGTCGCCAAGGTACACGGATGCGCCCGCATGCCTGACTTTGATGATTCGTACCTTCTGGCTCATGCTATAAACCTTGCCACGGAAACAGTGATTAATCAAAGAAGTGGCGGCTCACCCCAGCCTTAAAAGACGGGGCTTGCGCCGCCAAACCGGTCACCGACCCGCCGTACGAGATCGGTTTCATGAACCTGGGCTTCGATTCGACGGGCATCGCATTCGACGTAATCCTGTGGAAGGACATTCTGCGCGTCCTGAAACCGGGAGGGCACGTGGCCGCGTTTGCCGCCAGCCGCACATATCATCGGCTCGCCTGCGCGATCGAGGACGCGGGCTTCGAAATCCGCGACCAGATCGACTGGGTGTACGCAAGCGGCATGCCACACGGTTCGGATGCGAGACTGCTCGTGGACAGGGAATTGGGTGCGGAACGCACCCATGTGGCCGGTAAAGGTCATGCTGGCGCAGGATATTCGGACACCAACGGCTTCGGAGGTTCCAGCACCGCGAACGGCGGCAAGACGAAATCCGAATGGGATGCGCTCGCCACCGAACAGGGCGAACAATGGTCCGGCTGGTACAGCCAGCTGAAGCCCGCGCACGAACCCATCTGCCTCGCACGCAAGCCGTTGGACGGGACACTCGACCACAATCTGCTCGGACACGGGACGGGCGCACTGCATATCGACGCATGCCGCATCCCATTCCGCAACACGGCAGATGAGAAGGAGTCGAAGAACAAGAACCGGCATGCCGACTTCAACTCCGGCCCGCGCGACAACCACATCTACGGCGCGGACAAAGCGGATCGCACCGACTACACGGCCGAAGCCCGTTTCACGCCGAACATGCTGTTCGACCAATCCACGGCCAAGGAACTCGACCGACAGTCCGGCGTCACCGTCAGTCGAAAAGGCAAACCACGCGCAAGCACGAAACCCGGTGACGGCTGGAGCATGACCCATACGGGTGCGGAATACGATGATGCCGGCGGCGCATCCCGCTTCTATCCCGTGTTCCGGTATTGTCCGAAGGCGGGACCGGGGGAGAGGCTGACCGTGGACGGGATCCTCCATCCGACGGTGAAACCGTTGGAACTGATGCGCTGGCTGGTGCGTCTGGTCACGCCGCCGGACGGGCTCGTGTTGGAGCCGTTCGCCGGCAGCGGCGCCACGTTGGAGGCGTGCCGGATCGAGGACGTGCGTTGCGTGGCGGCGGAGATGGATTCGGATTACGTGCGGCTCATAGCCCGCCGGATGGCGAGGCCGACGAACCCGGTGCTGTTCTGACATCGCCGGGGACGCATGCATGCCGGCGTCGATGATATCGGGACGATACGAGGAAGCGTTATATCATGGCCGTGTTACGGGACGATTGGGATTGCTCCGAACTGGACGGCGTCCTGCATGCGCTGCTCGAACGGGTCATGGACGGGTGCGTCGCATCCGGGTACGCGGATTCGAAGGGCGCGGCCGTGTCCACGGGCGACGGGCTCGTCGATCTCGCGGTGATCGACTGACTATCCTTCGATGAGGCGTTCCACGCCGTCGATGGCGCCGGCGAGCATGCCGGCGTCCACATGCGTGTATATGGCGTTCGTGGTGCCAACGTCGGCGTGGCCGAGGATCGACTGGCGGGCGAGTCCGCTCACGCCGAGCCGGGCGAACGCGGTGGCGGCCGTGTGGCGGGCGGAATGGATGCTCACGTGCGGCAGACCGGCCCGGTCCAGGGCCCGGCGCCATGCGTGGTGCAGCGTGTCCTTGCAGATCGGGTTGCCGCGCTTGCAGATCGGGTTGCCGCGTCCGGATCGGAAGACCGGCTGGTCGTCGGGGATGCCGGCCGAGTCCATGTATGATTCGAGGTCGGCGGCAAGGTCGGCGGGCAGGGGGATGAGCCGTTGGCCTTTGCGGGTCTTGGGGCGGGGGAGCCACATGCGGCCTCCGAGGTGTCTGGCCCGGTATCCGGCGGGGATGACGGTGTCCTTCTCGAATTCCTTGAGCTGCCATTCGACGAGCAGGCAGGGCAGTCCGTCCGATCGGATGAGTTCCTGTCGGGTGATGCCGAGCGTTTCGCCGAGTCTCATGCCGGTGATGAACAGGAGCCGCCAGATGAGCCGCCATTTCGTGTCGGGTTCCAGGGCGATGAGCCGTGCCGCCTGTCCGGTGGTGAGGATGGCGATTTCGACGGGTTCGGTTTCCGGGACTTCGGTGAGGGCGGCGGGGTTCCGGTCGATGAGCCCTTCGGCCATGGCGTCGCCCAGGGCGGTTTTGAGGATGCTGTGGGTCAGGCGTGCGGTCGCGGCCGAACGGGGGTCGGTCCCGGTGCGTCCGTCGCCGCGCAGGATGCGGTTCTCGACCATGCGGACGTGGCTGGGGCGCAGCCGGTCGAGCGGGACGGCGCCGATGACGGGCGTGATGTCCATGCGGATGCGGGTGCGGTAGCTTTTCGTGGTGTTCGGGGCGCGTCGGGGTTCGATGACCTCGTCCACCCAGTGGTCCATCCATTCGGCGACGGTGGCGTTCCCGCCGGGGGTCATGCCCATGTCCGGTCGCAGGGCCTTGTCCCTGGCCTTGCGCAGCGCCTCGCTTTTGGTCCGGCCCGTGGCGCTCACGCGTCGTCTCGACCCGTCGCCCGGGTCGGGGGTCGTTTCGACGAAGGCCCTGTATTTCCCGTTGGCGAGTCTGGTGATTCCGCCCGAGCCTTTCTCGCGTCTGTCTGCGGTCGTCGTCATGTCACCTTTCCATGGGTCCTTCGGTGTTCCCGTTCCTTCGGGCCCCGGTATGCGTTTCCGACCGGGATAGGTGCCAATCGTGTGCCTATTTCAGCCGAAAATAGCCGAATATGGCCGCATCTGGTGCGATGGCAGTTCGGATGGTGGAAGCCGGGAACCGTTGGAATAAAGCCGTTTCCCAATGATTCCAAGGATTTTGCCATCCATCCCCTATATCCATCATCCGATAATGTACGTTATGTCAGATTAGTTATCCTTGACGAGGATTCAGTCGCCTGTATCAACTAATCCACGCATACCAGGCCGACAGCCAAAAGGCCGACAGCCAAAGGAGCACCGGAGCGACCACCGCAATTGCAAGAATCGCCGTGCCTTTCAGCCAATCCTTGTCATTTCGTTTCCAGTGGAATGCTCGCCAAATGAACCATATCAGCATGGGAATCTCATACAGCGACAGCAACGGCAAACCGATGAAAACCAGGTCGAAGCCCGCGGCGCAGGCTTCGTCGCATCCCATCATGAAGAAGTCCTCGCCGTTGTGTTTCAGTGCGTTTGGAAATAACGGTTTACGGCTTCTTCTATCTGCTCGGGCTTCTCGATGATCTCGTAGACGCCGTGTTCTTCCATCTCGCCGGCCGGCGCGTAACCCCAGCGACATCCGATGGCGTCCAGTCCACAGGCATGGGCGCCATCGATATCGGTGTAACGGTCGCCGATCATCACCGCCTTGTCGCCCGCGTCGCCGTCGAAGCCGATTTTGTCGAAGCAGTATCGAATCACCTGATCTTTGTCCAGGCGGGAATTGTCTTTGGAGGCACCATAGATGCCGTCCAACAGTTCGGTCAGGTGGAAATGGTCGCAGATAGGAATGCACTGGTATTCGGGCTTGCAGCTGGCCAACGCCAGGAAATACCCGTCGGCCCGCAAGGCGAGCAGCTGTTCGCGGATACCGGGGAACACGACGTTCACGAGTCGTCCGGGAACCTTGTTGCCGGGATTGTTGGGATCCTCGAACACAGCGCGGTCCGCGTAGTAGCTGCGATAGATATCTATGGAGCGGTCCAGATCCTGCTCGGGCACATGGTTGCGCTTCATGGACTCGATGATCGCCGGTCCGATGAAGCGGCGCAGCTCAGCGTCATCCGGAACCGGACGTCCAAGTTCTTCGAAGGTCTTGATGACGGAGCCGATAATGCCGCCGTCGGACTTGGTAAGCGTGCCGTCGAGATCCAACAGGACCACTTTCATCGGATGCTGTGCCATTGAGATTCCACTCCCCCTTGTTCATGTCGACTGCTTTGAATGGTCGTCAAACAATGCGACTTGTTCCAACAATGATTATGCCCAGTCGGGATGACTGGGCATCAAGTTCACGTGTTGTTCAGTAGGAGATCACTCGTAGTCGGGAATCCAACCGTCACGGTGCATTTGCAGGCGCTTTTCGAGCAGGGTGGCCAGTTCCTCTTCGCTACGGCGTTCCAGCAGCATGTCCCAGTGGGTGCGGGTGGGTTTGCTGATTTCGTCGCCCTCACGGTCGGCGTCGCCCTCACGGTGGGCCACGGAACCACAACGGCACTCCCACTCGTCCGGGATTTCGGCACCCTCGGCAAACGGCAGGATGGTGCGGTGGCCCTTCGGGCATACATACGCCACATCGTTTCGTGCGGCGAAATCGACGTTGTCGTCGGACTCCAGCGATTTCGCTCCGATGCTCATGCCCCTGAGGCTACGTTCTGCCATATCGGCATCCTCCTTGAAAGATCTTTAACCCTACTAATTTACGCAACCGTTCGGACTTGGCCGCTATTCCAAGCTTCCGACGTCGGCTGACAAACTCCCGTCAAACAGCCCCGTCAGTCCACGCCGGAGTAGGCCACCACGCCACGATTGATCTGGTCGGCCGCTTCGTGGGCGAGGCCTGCCAGCCGCTCTCCCCCGTCGAACGGCAGCGGCTGGGCGACAGCGATCTGCTGCAGCACGTCAGCCAGTCGTTTGGCAGTGCGTACGAAGTCGCCGCCGGTCATGTCGGTGCCGTACAGGCACGATCCCAGCGAACCGCCATCCGCCCATTCATACATGATGTCGAGAATGCCGAAGTCCGGCCGCTGCATCTCGTCCAGACCGTGATCCTCGCACAGGATATCGATGTCTTCACAGATGCCCTTGAGCTTGGACGAAGCGATGGCGATGGGCCCGGAGATGCCGCCCGGGTAGTGCCTCGGTTCACTGTCTCCCCCTCGTCTGGCCTCGTATACCAGTGAAGAGAGCACAGCGGCCAGTCCGTTGGCGTCGAGCTTGTCGAACGTGCCGGCGAGCAGCGCCTCGCACAGTTCCAGGTCATGTTCACTATAGATGCGGCGCAGCAGCGAGCCTTTCTCGGTCAACGTCATGTCAATGCGGCCGGCCACATTGACATGACGTTCGAGGTAACCAAGCCCGGTGAGAATATCGCAGATGCGATCGAACTGACGTGCCACGGACCCGGTACGGGAGTTGTAGCGATCGGTGACGCGCTGCAGTTCGCGGGTCTCGCGGGCCCAGCGGTGGCCCCACTTGAGGTGCTGCTGGAGGTCCGGGCAATTACGGCATGGATGCTCGTGTTCCGCCTTGCGCAAATCGCGGATGCGCTGGTCGAGGTTCTGGAAGGCGCGTGAACGCTCCTGATCGGTCAGGAACACTTCGTGCTTCAGTTTGCGGCGGCCTTCCTTCTCGATATCGCTCAGCTCCATACGCAGGGTCATGAACTGTTTGAAGTCGCCGTGTTCGCATGCGAACGCCTGTTCGTATCCGGCCAGCGCGTTCTTCAGTGTGTTGATCTGCGATTCCAACTGCCAGGCCGACTCGTTGGCCTCCCACTGGGCAAACGACTGGTCCAGGGTAACGCGCGCGGTCTCGTAGTCGCTGGAGTTGAGCAGGTTCACGGCCATGTTGAATGTGGGCCGGAAGCTGGAGTGCAACGGGTAGACACGCTTGGATGACAACGCGGCGGCCGTGGCGGGCACA
The DNA here is from genome assembly GCF_009696495.1 of Bifidobacterium sp. WCA-178-WT-4B. Lineage (NCBI taxonomy): Bacteria > Bacillati > Actinomycetota > Actinomycetes > Bifidobacteriales > Bifidobacteriaceae > Bifidobacterium > Bifidobacterium sp. WCA-178-WT-4B. The sequence goes on from NZ_VULV01000022.1 coordinate 10,112, forward strand.
AAACCGTGATGGTCGACCACGATGGCGTGGCCGATGGTGTCGATGCCGCGCCGACCGGCACGACCGGTGAGCTGCGTGAATTCTCCGGGAGTCAGGCCCACGTGACCAGTGCCGTCGAACTTCTCGAGTTTCTCGACCACCACGCAACGGGCCGGCATATTGATGCCCAAGGCCAGCGTTTCCGTGGCGAACACCATCTTGACCAGACCTTCTTCGAACAATCGTTCGACTATCTGGCGGAACAGAGCGATCATGCCGGCGTGGTGCGAAGCGAAGCCTTCTTCCAACGCGAAGCGGAACTTGGAGAACTGCAGGGCTTTCAGGTCTTCCTGAGTGAGTTGCTCCTCCACCATCTCATCCACGATGCGGCGAATCCTGGTCACTTCCTCATCGGTGGTGAGCTTCAGTCCGGCGTTGATGCACTGTTCCACGGCCTGGTCACAACCGTTGCGAGAGAAGATGAAGTAGATTCCGGGCAACATTCTCAGGAAGTTAAGCTCATCCACCACGGCCCAGCGGCGCGGGGTGTGGCGTTCCGCTTTCGGGGCACGGTTCTTGACGCCTTTGCCACCACGTCCTCTGCCGAAGCCCTTGCGCTTATCGGGGCGTTCCTCGCCGCGCCGGCGTGCGGCCTTGCGGTCCAGCTGGTCGAGCCGGTTGATGAGTTCGGCGTTGAGCTTGGTGGTCTGCTCGCCGTTGCCGTCGCGGCGATAGAGATCCAGCACCTCGGGCTCGGTGTGTTCGTCCGCCTGCACGATGACGTGCTGTTCCAGCGGCACGGGGCGGTGTTCGCTGATCACCAGCTTGGTGTCGCCGCGCACCGAGGCGATCCAGTTGGAGAAATCCTCCACGTTGGACACGGTGGCGGACAGGCCGACGATCTTGACCGTCTTGGGCAGGTGGATGATGACTTCCTCCCACACGGGCCCGCGGAATCGGTCGGCCAGATAGTGCACTTCGTCAAGGATCACATAGCGCAGTGCGTTCAGCGTGGTTGAACGCTCGTAAAGCATGTTACGCAGCACTTCGGTGGTCATGACCACGATGTCAGCCTCGGAGTTGATCGAGGTATCGCCGGTGAGCAGGCCCACCTTGTCCGGGCCGTACACGTCGACCAGATCATGGTATTTCTGATTGCTCAGCGCCTTGATCGGTGTGGTGTAGAAGGCTTTGACATTGCGTTCCTGGGCGAGGTAAATGGCAAAATCCGCCACTACGGTTTTGCCGGCGCCGGTTGGGGCCGCGACCAGTACATTACTGCCGGTTTCGAGCGCATCATTAGCTTCGGTCTGGAAGCCGTCCAGTTCGAAGGGCAGGGATTCGGCGAATCGCGCTGCTGCGGATGCCCGATGGCGTTGGACTTTTTGGAATGATGCGTACCGCTGCGAAGGGCTCAGCGTCTGGGAATCGGCATTGCCCTTATGGTGTTGGTGACGTGCCATTGCTGCTTTCCGTTAGTTGTTGAATCGCTTCCAGCGGGCCCATGCCTGGGTGTGGCGCTCGCGCTTGGCGGCCTTGCGACGAATCACGTCCGCATGGACCTCGGCATAACGATTCTGTGCCACGCTGAGCGGCTGAGTAAACAGAGGCGGCTCGCTGGTGTCGGCAGAAGTGCCAGACTCCCCCATCGCGGCCACGCGTTCACCGAGTTGGCCACCGATGTCAGACATGTCTTTCAAGGCACGTATTCCATGAAGGGCTGTATAGATGAGTCCGGCAACAATCATGGCCAGCATGAACAGGGCCAGAATCAGCCATATCCACCAAGGCATGAAAGGCTCCTTACTTGTTCTCGCTGATGCTCAGTTCGCGTTCGGCACGTGCCACGATCATGGTGCGCAACGTTTCCGGGGCGACCGCTGTGATATGACGCGCGTGGGCAATGCAGAAGGCCACGAACCAGGAATCGGAGGAAACGGTCAGATGCACCTTTTCACCGGCACCGCATTGTTCGACGGTAGCGCCCGGCAATGTCTTGATGAATGCCAGATCGCGCTGATCGGTGATGAACACCGCGTCGGTACCGTTGTCGAAACTCCACTTGCGCAGTTCGCTCACCGGCATGTTCGGGATGTTGATCTGCTTGGTGGGCTTGACCAATTCCGCCTTTTCGATACGGGCCAATCGCAGCACCTGCCAGATGCGCGGCTTGCCGTTGGCCTTGTCGATGGTCTTGTCTTTGGAGACGTAGGCCTTCTTGTCCTTGGGGGCGGCGGAACCGACATCCGTGTAGACGGCGGCATAATACACGCCTTCGTCGATGAAGATCTTGGCGGGGGCCACCAGCTTGCGACGGGTACTACCGGTACCGTCGGAATACTCCATGTCCAACAACGAATCGGTGTTGATCGCACGCTTGACGATGGAGAAGCTTCGGGGCTCCAGCTCATAGCCGGTCAGGCTCAGCCACGGGGTCTGGCCCGGGCTGACATGGCGGTGCAAACGCTCATACAGGGATTCGGCCTGCCCACGCTGCTTGTCCGGCAGTAACGGCGAATGCGCCAAGTAGCTGACCGAGGCGGTGAGCATGCTGAGGTATTGCGGCGAAATGCCGGCAAGACGTTCAAGGCCCAACGAATTGGTGGCGGAAACAATACCCTCGGCATCCAGCAGCGGCCAGTCGATGTCGAAGAACTGGCTGCCCGCCATCTCGCCGTCATCGGAGACGGTGGTCAGGGTGTTGATGTCCTTGTGGATGATGTTGACGTACTTCTTGAGCTCGTCCTCGTTCTTCGGCTTGCCGATGAACCGTTCGGCCAGCTCGCTCATCGAGAATTCCTCGCCGAGGTGGGCGGAAAGGAACAGCATCAGACGCAGGCGACGATCCACCTCGCTGCCCGTTTGGAAAGCGGATCCGTTCTTCTTGTTCTGGGCCTTGATCGACTCGGGATCACCCGGCTCACGAACATCGCGACTAATCGATGGGGAAACCACCGAGGCGCTTACAGGGCTGGCGGATTCGTCGGCCAGAGTGAATCGGCTGGCGGCGTGCAGGCGGCGATGATAGGCGTCTACAGCCTCCTGCGGGCTGACAATCGTGGCACCCGGATGCTCCAGCACAAACATGGCCAAATCGTCGGAATCGGTGTAGGCCACGTTCAGGTGTTCGCCGTCCACATCAACGGTGGCGGCAAAGCGACGCGAATCGATAACCTTGACCAGCGAATCCGGAATGGGCTGCGTGCCCAAGCCAGGCGCAATCGAATCCAAACCGAGCCCGGGAATAGGGGTCTGCGGCACACGCGGCGTGGTGCGCGACGCCTGTTGGGTGAGCTGGGAATGATCCGGTTCGGAGGAAATCGACATCGAACGAGCCAGATAGTTGGCGGCGGCAAGCACCGGCATATCTTCCGGCTCGAACATCAGACGGATGCGCGGTTCGTCGCCCAACTGCAGACGGTAGGACGCGAAGTCCTGGCCTTCCGACTTGGACGAATACTCAGGCTGCCGTGATTCGATGGCGATGCCCATAGCGGCGAGCTTGGCGCGATCACGCTGGAACTGCTTGGCGAACGCGGCCTTGGCGGCCTGATCTGCCAGCTCTCCATACGAGTCGGCGTAAGCTTTGACGCGCTGCGCAATTTGGCGGGATGTGAGCCATTGCGGGAACGCGGATGACAACACAGCCAGTACGTCCAGCTCGTGCTTGCCCCATTTGTCGGAAAAACGCCGACGTCCGCTTGTGCCCTCTGCCATTAGTCCTCACGTATAGTTATTGTTTCGTTATAAGTGCGTATGAGTTTCCCCACACTCACTCTATCTTAGAGGCTTTTTCCGCAGTTGAGCGCCATTTCACAAAAATAATATCTTTTTTATCGTTCGACCGTGTCGTAAATCACACCCAATCGTCCGGTTCGATGCCTTGCGGGCCAACGTATTCGCCGTTCGGCACATAGCTTGGCTCGCCCTTATCTTCCAGTTTGGCGTCAGCAAACATCATGACGTCACGTCCGAATGTCCAGTCGCCCTGAATGGAAACCGAGTTGGCTGCGGCCAAAGATGGCACGGCGTAGGGGAACCGTTCGTCGAAATCGTGGATGTTCTTGTAGTATCGCGGATCAAGTTCGACGTTCGGGAAGATGTAGTTGCCGTCTTCCATCTCATACGTGTCCGTCAGATGGAAGCGATCGGAACGCATAATGAACAAATCATTGGTGGTTTTCACCGGAAGGAAGCGCATACGATCCACTTGGACGCAGATGGAACCGTTGAACAGACCGATTGCGGCACCCATGGCGGTTTCCAGCTGAATCACCTGTTCGGAGTTCGGGTCCGTGGGATTCACTGTCTTTTTGTTACGAATCACCGGCAACGGCAACACACCATCGCATTCGGCGAGCTTGTCTTTCAAAGCGTCGATGCGAATCCAGATCGAGTTGGTGTTGAAGTAAGGATGCTTGGTGATGTCTTGGGCCGCTTCCTTATCGTCCGGATGGACCTGGCTCATTTCACGCAGTATTAGGCGACCAGTGGCCTTGTCGCGCACAATATGGCCGCCCTTGCGATCGGCCTTGGTGCGGATGGCCACTTCAGCCATAAACGGGGCACCTGTGTTTTCGAAGTGCTGGGCCAACGTACGCGAGGGGCGCGCACCGAGATTGTCGGAATTGGAGATGAACAGATACTTGAAGCCGTGCTCCTCCAATACGTCAAGCAAACCAGACTCCCAGATGGTGGAGAACAGGTCGCCGTGGCCGGGCGGGCACCATTCCAGCTCCGGGTTCACAGGGTAGCTCACAGGTTCGCCTGTGGCGGCCACGAGCTTGGGTTCCTGATGCTGGATGATTTCCATCGGCACGTCATGCTGGCTGAACTTGCGATGCTGCTTGAGCGCCTTCATCGTGTCCGCCGAAGTGCGGAAGGAATTCATGAAGGTCAGCGGCAGTTCCACGTTCAGACGGGTCCGGGCGGTGAGCACCTGGCCGAGGATGATGTCGATGAAGCGCATCTGCTTGGCCTTGTGCCTACGCACCGGCAACAGCGACTTGGCCTTGTCCAATCCCATGGAGGTGCCCAGACCGCCATTGAGCTTGAGGAATGCGGTCTTGGCGAAGGCGTCCACGGCCTTGTCGTGGTTGATGGTCTCATAGACGTCGTGGAAGCTGGGCACGTGGCCAAGCGGCTCGATGTCGTCCTCACGAATCCAGCTGGAGGCTTCTTCATGGCGCCATACGTCATACAAATGGCGGAACTGGTTGATGGCGGTTTCACTCATGCCATGCTCGCGCATCTTGGCGGCCGAAAGCTCGAAAGTCTCATCCACTTCAGGGGTGTTTACGGTTTCTTCGGTGGTGTCCGAGGTGACGGCGTCGGTGTCGTCAGCGGCGGCGATATCCAGTTGGGCCTTATCGTTTATTTCGGTCAATTCGGGTCCCTTTCGTCAAATCAATAGGAACCAGTCTAGCCCCTGTTTGGGGCAAACGCATACGACGGGGGTGCGGAGGCGGTGAATTGTCGGTGATAATTCCAATAACACGCCAAGATGAAGTCCATGTTTAATCCATTACGAATGGCTTACAAAGGTAAGTCCGTGGGTTATAGGCCAAAATGTGTGTCCGTTTTGGCTTGTGTTCCTTTGTGGCAGTGGGCGTTCCTCCTGTTCGAGTTGTATGGGCGGGGAACTCGAGGTCGGCCAGAATGTGTGTCCGGAATGGCCGGTCAGGCCTTGCGGCACAACGGTTGAGTGACTTTCGAGTTGGCGTGGCAGATT
>NZ_VULV01000023.1:0-14307 GCF_009696495.1 Bifidobacterium sp. WCA-178-WT-4B
AGCGTCGGGGCGCAGCTGGACATGTTCTCGCCGCTGCCGGCCGGCGCGCGCGGCGGCGTCACGCACGACAACGGCACCGGGTTCGCCCGCCACACGCGCCTGCGCGACGGGCCGGGCATGGACACGTACTTCGCCGACCCGTACTCCAGCCGGCGGCGGGGAAGCAACGAGAACAGGAACGGCATGATCCGCCGGTATCCGCCCGAACGCAGCGAGATCCGGATGGACATGGCCGGGGAACTGCGGGAGATTGTCGACGAGGCCGACAACCGTCCCATGCGCGTGCTGGACTACCGGACACCCGCCGAGGCATTCGCCGACGAACTGCTGGAATTGCAGGACCAACAGGGGTGTTGCACCTCTAAATAGACATCGGGGGCCGAAGGCGATGTTCCCGGATAATGGTGACATGCACGCAAGCGTCGAAACCATCTGCCAGGCCATCTGCCTGCAGGCCGGGGGCGGGACTCAAGCAGGGGCCGAAACGCGCCGTGGGGCAGGGGCGAACCGCCCGCAGGCCCCAAGGCGGCCGAGGCCGCGAACCCCGTTTCCGCGAACCCATGGTCATGGTCTCGGAGCGACCCCCGCAGATCGAGGACCGGGCGGTCCCGGGCCGCCGGGAGGGCGATCTCATCACCGGCGGCCGCGACAAAAGCGCGATCGGCACGCTCGTCGAGCGCGCCACCAGGTTCACGATCCTGCCGCACCTGCCCGACGGGCGCGACGCCGGACACGTCCATCGGGCCATCATCGACAAAATGGCCCCGCCGCCCAAACTCCTGCGCGATTCGCCGACCTGGGACCAGGGAGCGGAACCCGCCCCGCACAAACGGACCGGCGCCTCGCCGGACATGGCCGTCTGCTTCTGCGACCCGCACTCCCCGTGGCAGCGCGGCGCCAACGAGAGCACCAACGGGCTCCTGCGCCAGCACTTCCCCAAAGGCACCGGCCCATCCTTCTACCCGGAGGGGCACCTCGACGCGGTCGCCGAGGAACTCAACGACCGGCCACGCAAGACCCCCGGCTTCATGAAACCAAGCGAGAAGATCATCGACCTGCCCGACGCCGCGTGACAACCCCAACAACCGACAACGCGGCCATGGAAGACCGCTCAAACCTCAGGTGTTGCAACCGCCACTAGAATCCACCCCTCGACCATTACACGGTCCGTGTCGACAACAGTACGGCGAGCATAACGTTCCGCACCACGGATGACGAACTGCGATGATTCGCAGGCGAACTCGAGGATTTGATCGACTAGCTTGAGATTGGCTCATCGGTGTATGTGGGGTTATTCCGAAATGAGATTGTTACGGCGGGAATCGCTTCATTACGAATAACCCTCTTTTTTCGTATGCGTGTACGGATTATCGAACGTTATCGGAGAAGAGAAAACGGTTGCTTGAGCCTAATTCGAGGCTCAAGATGGCTCGCTTGAGGGTGACATGCCATTTGACATACTTACTTACAAGTAAGTAACATTATGCTTACTGGATATCGAGTCCAAAAGAGGATTCGAATTGCAGCAGTAACAAAGATGTTGTGTATTGCATTCCTTTAAGGAGAGTGAACGAGCATGGGCGCTGCAGAAAAAAGCAGGAGAATCTCCACCCGGAGGGAAAGGGCACGATCCGAAGGCAATGTCCACCGCGTCAGATCATGGTTCGTCCAGTTCGGGAGACAATGGCAGCTGCAGGCCATGATCTTGCCTGGCATCATCTTCATGATCGTCTTCAACTTCATCCCCATCTACGGTTTGGTCCTGGCATTCAAGCAATACACGGTGGTGGACACCATCGAGGACGCGCCTTGGGTCGGCTGGCAGAATTTCGAAACTATCCTGAAGGACCAGTATTTCTGGCAATCCGTGGTCAACACCCTGGGCATCAGCTTCATCAAACTGACGCTGGGATTCCTCCTGCCCATCGTGTTGGCGGTCATGATCTACGAAATCCCATGGACACCATTCAAGAAGATAGTACAGACGCTGACCTATCTCCCTCATTTTTTTTCATGGATCATCCTCGGAGGCATGCTGATCAACTGGCTGTCAACCAACGGCCTTCTTAATGAAATCCTTCAATTCCTAGGCTTCAACGCAGACTCGAACTATCTGCTCGACGCCGACAAATACTGGTGGATCGCTTCCCTTTCGGACGTGTGGAAGGAAGCCGGATGGGGAACGATCCTGTATCTGGCGACCATGGCGGGAATCGACAACGCGTTGTACGAGGCCGCGGAGATCGACGGAGCATCCAAGATCCAACGCATATGGAACATCACCATCCCGGGCATCCGCCAGATCATCATCCTGAACCTCATCCTGACGGTGTCGGGACTACTGGGATCCAACCTGGACCAGACGCTCGTCCTGATGAATTCACAGAACCAGCCCAAGGCTGAGGTCATCAACTCCTACGTCTACCGGGTGGGCCTGTCCGAAGGAGACTTCTCCTATGCGACGGCCGTGGGCCTCGGCGTCTCGATCGTGTCCACGATCCTGCTGGTAGCCGTCAACCTGGTGACGAAGAAAATCAACGACAATCAGTCCGTGCTCTGAGAGAGGAAGACGACATGAATGCAAAGACCGTGAAAGGCCTTCCCGAAGGGAAACCTAGTTGCGTTGCCCGATCCCAGCGCGTGAGGCATAATTCGATCTTCTTCGACGTAGCGAACGCCGCCCTGCTGCTGTTGTTCACCATTATCATCGTGGTTCCGGTGTGGAACATCGTCATCTCGTCGTTCGCCACTTCGGAATCCCTGTCAGAAAACGACTTCATCTTCTGGCCGAAAGCGTTGTCCCTCGACAACTACGCGGCAGTGTTCTCCGACGATGGATTGTGGCAGTCGCTGTTCATCTCTGTCTCCAGAACCGCGGTGGGCGTGATCGCGCACACGATGTTCTGCGCCGTGTTCGCCTATCCGTTGAGCAAGGCATATCTGAAGGGAAGGTCAGTGTACTCCGCGATGGGCATCATCACGATGTTCTTCTCCGGCGGTATGATCCCGACCTATCTGCTCATCAAGTCGTTGGGCCTTCTGGACTCCTTCTGGGTCTATATCATCCCCGGACTGTTCAGCTACTACGACGTGATCATCCTGATGAACTTCTTCCGACAGGTGCCGAATTCGTTGATCGACTCCGCAAGGATCGATGGAGCGGGGGAGCTGCGGGTCTTCTCCTCGATCATCCTCCCGCTCTCCAAGCCGGCGTTGGCGACCATCGCTCTCTTCCACGGAGTTGCCCAATGGAACGACTTCATGACCACCAAGCTGTACATCAACAACGAGGCGTTGTATCCGCTGCAGATGAGGCTCTATGAGATCATCGTCCGTTCGCAGGCCTCGGCGCAAATGGGCACCGTGGGATCGCTGATGGTCGACACCACGACAAGAGGAATGCGTCTGGCGACGATCATCATCACCATCGCGCCGATCCTCATACTCTACCCGTTCGTCCAAAGGTACTTCGTCAGCGGCACGATGCTTGGCGCGGTGAAAGGATGAGACGGCCGATGGAGACCCTGATCCGCGCGAGCCCACGGCAATTCTCGCCCAAGGAAGACAGAAAAAGAAATGAAATGAAAGGAATGGAACAATGAAGTACAAAGGAGTCTTCACTAAAATGGTCGCGGTGGCTGGAGCGGCCTCCATGCTGGTGTTGGCCGGATGCGGCGGCAGTTCGTCGGCCAAGACGGACGACGCTACGGCGAACTTGCCAGATCCCAGCTACGAAGTGTCCGCGGACACTCCGGCATGGAAGCTGGACAAGACTAAGGACACCAAGCTCACCTGGTACGTCAACGCCGATTGGTGGAACAAATCCTGGGGCGAGGATCTCGTGACCAAGCAGATCAAGGAAGACCTGAACCTCGACGTCGAGTTCATCACAGGTGATAACACCAAGCTCAACACATTCTTCGCCAGCGGCGACATGCCGGACCTCATCACGATCTTCGACTCCAGCTCCCAGGTGGCGCAGACGGCCAACAAATGGGCTTTGCCACTGCAGGATCTCGCCAAGAAGTACGATCCGTACTTCACCAAGGTGGCTCAGAAGCAGACGTTGGACTGGTACAAGCTCAAGGACGGCAAGACCTACGGCTACCCCTCGTACTCGAACACGTCCCGGGACTATGAGGACGGAACCATTCCTCCCACGGACGCGTTCATCATCCGCAAGGACGTGCTGGACGCGATCGGAGATGTCGACTTCAAGACCCCGGAGGGATTCGTCAGCGCGATGAAGACCATCAAGGAGAAGTTCCCCGATCTCGTCCCGTTCGGCTTCAACTCGTTCGATGCATCCAACAGCTCCCTCGACGCCACATTGCAGAACATGCTCGGCGTTCCGATCATCAAAGACGGCAAGTTCTACGAGAGGAACCTAGACGAGGACTACGTGACCTGGCTCAAGGCGTTGAGGCAGGTACACCAGGATAGAAACATCTCCGACGACAGCTTCGCCGACGACGAGGAAACGCTTAAGGAAAAGGTGAGCTCGGGCAAGTACGCCACCATGCTGCTCCAGGCGTTCCCCCAGAAAGGCACCGAACTTCAAACCTGGATGTCCTCGAACCCCGGCAAGGAATACGTCGCCGTCGACGCCATGGAGTCCACGGAAGGCAACGAGCCGACCCTGTCCCAGGCCGGACTGAGCGGATGGACCATCACCTACATCTCCAAGAAGACCAAGAACCCGGCGAAGGCCATGCAGCTGTACACGTATCTGCTCGACGACCCCGGCCAGTACCTGGTGAACTTCGGCATCGAGGGAAAGACCTACACCAAGAACTCCGACGGCACCGTCTCATGGACGGACGAGGCCAACGAAGTGCGCACCAACGAACCGGAGAAGTTCCAGAAGGAATGGCGAATCGGCGAGTTCGTCCTGTTCAGCCACGACCGGTACAAGGCCCTGAACAAGGATTCATACGTCCAAGCGATCCGTCAGATGCAGGACTGGGGACGAGACTACCTCAAGCCCCAGTTCGAGATCGAGAACATCAGCCCCGACGCGAACACTCCTCAGTCTCGGTCCCTGTCCGCGATCAACACGAACTGGTCGACGACCCTGGTGTCGATGATCCGCGCCGAATCCGAAAAGAAATTCGACGAACTGCTGACCACGTACGAGAAGTTCGAGAAGGACAACGGCATCGACCAGATCAACAAGATCCGCGACGAGAAGATCGCCGCGAACATGAAGAGACTGGGCGAGTGAGCCCATCCCCCCCCCATGGGGGTGAACGGTTCCGGGCGATTGCCCGTTGTTCACCCCCATGGGGGGACCATCCAGACATAAGCACGGCCATGACGTCAACGTCGACGAACGGTTGATTGAAGAAGGAGGAACCCATGGGAGCGAAGATCTTCCGCACCATTTCCCAAAGGCATCTCATGGAACCCGTCGAACAAGCCTCGCACGAGGGGACGTTCGACGTGGAGATCATGATGAAACCCGGGGAAACGATGCAGCGCGTCGTCGGCTTCGGCGCGTCCCTCACGGACTCCTCCGCGTATCTGCTCAACGAGACGCTGGGCGATGAGAGCAGAAAACAAGCCATGACGGACCTCTTCGACCCGGACCAGGGCATCGGCCTGTCGATGCTCCGCAATCCGATGGGCGCAAGCGATTACGCCAGGGATGTCTACAGCTACGACGACATGCCGGATGGGAAACGGGACGACTCGATGGAGCATTTCTCCATCGCGCGAGACGAACGCAACGTGATACCCCTGATCCACGAGGCCAAACGGCTGAACCCCGACCTGAAGGTCGTGATGAGCCCATGGAGCGCCCCCGCATGGATGAAGACCAACGGAAGCATGAAGGCGGGAAGCCTCAGGGAAGACTGCCGGGAAACCTACGCCAGGTATTTCGTCCAGTGCTTGCGCGCCTACGGGTCCCACGGCATCGAAGTACATGCCGTCACGCCTCAGAATGAGCCCCTGTACGAGCCCACCCATTACCCCAGCATGGCGATGAGCGCACAGGAGGAGACCGTCTTCGTCAGGGACCATCTCAGGACGGCCATGCGCGAAGCGGGATTCAAGACGCTGATACTCGGATACGACCACAATTGGGACAGATGCGACTATCCGCTGGCGTTGCTTGACGGCGCGGCCGAATCGTTCGATGGAATCGCATGGCATTGGTACGCGGGCGACCCCCAATCGCAGAGCGTCGTGTCCGAACGCCACCCCGGGAAATTCTCCTATGTGACCGAAGCGTCGGGCGGAGAATGGATCCCCGGGTTCGAACCGGCGTTTAGCCACCTGGTTGGCATGATCATCCAGGCACTGAACCATGGGGCGAATGCGTTCGTCCTATGGAACATCGCTTTGGACGAGCATCGCGGACCGACGGTGCCTGGATTCGGGGAATCCACATGCAGGGGGCTGCTGCGCGTCGACTCCGAACGTCGCAAGGCGAGCAAGGAGATCGACTACTACGGGCTGGCGCATTTCAGCCGTCACATTCGTCCGGGGGCCCATGTCGTCCCCACCATCGCAACGGGAAACACGGACGGCGCGCGATGCGTGGCGGCGCTCAACGAAGATGGAAGCCGCGCCATGGTTCTTCTGAACGATGGGGAATCTCCGATAACCGTCAGGGCGGGGTGGGAGGATAACGCGGCCAACGTTACGCTGACGCCTAAAGCCGTTGCTACGATCGTATGGAGGTGAGGCAAATGATCAAGCAGATATTCTCCACGGACGGCAAACTATACGCATTGCTGAGCACCATGGTGCAGATTCTAGAACTCAACGTCCTCATGGTGCTGTTCAGCCTGCCTCTCGTCACCATAGGCGCCAGCATCTCGGCGGCCTACTCGGTGTGCCGCAGGATGAGACGGGAGGGGGACGTCGCCGTATGGAGGGAATTCGTCCGTGAATTCAGAAGAGGATTCGCAAAACCGACCGGATTATGGGCGATGCTTCTGACGGCGGGCATCGCCATGGTGCTGGGATTCCAGGAATTGCAGAACCTCACCAACTCGTTCACGCCCCTCATGCTGCTGATCCTGGCGGCGTACGGCGTCATCCTCATGGCCGCGACGTACATGTTCATGCTTCCCGCCTACTTCACGATGAGCGTGGGCGAGATTATTCGAGGATCGTTCTCGCTGGCCTTGCAGCACCTCCTGCCGTCCATGGCGTGCGTGGTCGTGACCATCGTCCTCATGGGAGGCCTGCCGGTCTTCGCGCCGCGCCTGCTGCTGGTGTGGTTATTGTTCGCCCCGGCATTATGCGTCTGGATCAACGTGCTGATACTGGAGCCGATCCTGCTCGAACACGTGGCGCAGTCCAGACCGGCGGCGAGCCATGGGACAACGCCTCGAACCGAACCCACAAGAATGAAAGCCGACATCGAATCATGAACAACGAGAAGAAAACCACGCCACGGCACCGACCCGAGACCGAGGAGCGACGCCAAAGCATCATCGAGGCCGCCGCCGACGTGTTCGGCAGCAAAGGCACGGCGAACGGAACGCTGCAGGAAGTGGCCGACAGGGTAGGAATGACCAGGGCCGGGGTCCTGCATTACTTCGGATCAAAACGAGGACTGCTGGAAGCGGTGCTCAGGAACCGGGACGCCAGCGAAGTCGCCGAATTCGACCAGGGGCATCTGCCCAGGGGGGCGCAGGCGTTCCGCCACTTGGTGGAGACCGCAGAGTTGAACGCGAGCCGTCCCAACGTGGTGCGAACCTTCGTCACCCTGTCGGCCGAATCAGTGACGGAGAACAACCCGGGAAACACATACTTCCACGAACGGTACGACGGACTACGCAACGAACTCAAAGAGCGAATGCAAGACATGGCCGACGAAATGGGACGGGACCTCGACGAGGAAAAGGCCGAAGCGGCCTGCGCGTCCATCATCGCGGTCATGGACGGCCTGCAATTGCAATGGCTCATTGATAAAGACCACATCGACATGCCCAGCACCGTGGACTTCGCGATAAAAGCGCTGATCGCGGTGGTGTTCGATCACAGGCAAACCGAAATGGGCCACGAGCCGCAAAAAGACGAAAGGAACGAACAAGTATGAGCGAGAACATCAGCGGCCAGAAGCTCCCCTACCGCAACCCGGATCTGCCGGTTGAAGAACGCATCGACGACCTGCTCTCCCGCATGACCCTGGAAGAAAAGGTCGGGCAGATGATGCAGCTCGACGCACGCTCCGGCGACTTGGACGACTTGATTGTGAACAGGCACGTCGGCTCGATCCTGCACACCAGTCCGGACGACCTGCCTCGAGCGGCCGAGACCGTCAACACGAAGACACGTCTCGGCATTCCCCTGATCATCGGCGACGACTGCATCCACGGATACTCCTTCTGGCCCGGCGCGACGATCTTCCCCGAACAATTGGGCATGGCGACAAGCTGGGATCCGGACAAGATTGAATCGATGGGCCGGGCAACTGCCGAAGAGGTCTCTGCCACGGGTGTGCATTGGACCTTCTCCCCGGTGCTGTGCATCGCCCGCGATACCCGCTGGGGACGCGTGGGGGAGACCTTCGGCGAAGATCCGACGCTGATCGGCGAACTCTCCAGCGCCATCGTCAAAGGCTACCAAGGCGGAGCCAACGCCACGGAACCATTGGGCCGAGACGCTATCCTCGCCTGCGCCAAACACTTCGCAGGCTATTCCGAAACTCAGGGCGGCCGCGACGCATCCGAGGCTGAACTCAGCCATCGCAAGCTTGAGTCATGGTTCCTTCCACCCTTCGAACGCGTAGCCAAAGAAGGCTGCGGCACATTCATGCTCGGATACGAATCCATTGACGGCGTCCCGGTCACCTTCAACCAGTGGCTCCTGAAAGAAAAGCTACGTGGCTCCTGGAACTACCAGGGCACACTCATCACCGACTGGGACAACGTGGGCCGCTCCGTCTGGGAACAGCACGTCAAGCCAGACTATACGCATGCGGCGGCGGACGCCGTCAAGTCAGGCAATGACCTGATCATGACCACGCCACAGTTCTACGAAGGCGCGATCGAGGCCGTGGACACAGGCCTGCTCGACGAATCACTGATCGATGCCGCAGTGTCACGCATCCTGGCGTTGAAGTTCCGTCTGGGACTCTTCGAAGACCCGCGTCTACCGGATCCCGAACGTATCAAGGTCATCATGGGTTCGGCGGAACATCGACAGGCGAACCTCGAGCTGACCCGAGAATCCGTGGTCCTGCTGCGCAACGACGGCTCACTGCCCCTGAACATCGAAAACAACAGCTCCGCTGCCAACACAATCAAACACATCGCCGTCATCGGACCGCTGGCCGACGACGCGCAAACCCAACTCGGCGACTGGGCCGGCAACTCCGGACAAGTCAACTGGATGCCCGACGGCCATCCACGCGAAGCGATCACCACCGTACTCGACGGCATCAAAGCCATCGCAAAAAAGACCGGCATCGAAGTCGCCTACATGCGCGGCGCGAACATCGTGAACATCGTGCCCGACCCCGAGGGCGAACTCTATCCCGACGGACAACCCCGACCCAAGGTAGCCGTCCCCGCACCCGCCGACCAGACAATGATCGACGAAGCCGTAGCCACAGCCCGCCAATCCGACGCAATCGTGACCGTCGTCGGCGACGTAGTGCAACTGATCGGCGAAGGATGTTCCACCGCCACACTCGAACTACTCGGCGGACAAAACGCACTACTCGATGCGCTCGCCGATGTGTCGAGGGAAACCGGGAAGCCATTGGTCGTGGTGTTGGTCAGCTCCAAGCCGCAGGTGCTTCCACCGTCGGTGGTTGGTCCCGTTCCTGTCGTCGCCAGTCTGCGTCCCGATGGCACGCCTATCCACTGCCGTGAGAGCGAGGGCGGGGCAAGCGCCCTGCTGTGGGCTCCTTCACCGGGCATGGAGGGCGGTCGCGCCATAGCCGAGATCATTTTCGGTCTGACGGATCCATCCGGGCGTCTGCCGATCACTTTCCCGCGCCATGCGGGTCAGCTGCCGGTCTATTACAACCAGATCAGAGGCCAGCATGGCGACCGGTACGCCGATCTGACGCAGGATCCGGCGTTCGCGTTCGGCGAGGGACTCGGATACACCACGTTCGAGTACGATGATCCGACGATTAGCAATGTCCCGCCTTCCGGCGTCTTCACCGCAGCCGACACCATACATGCCGAAGTCACCGTGACCAACACCGGGAAGCGTTACGGCGTCGAGGTCGTGCAGGCATATGTCGGGGACCTCGTGACATCCACCAGCTGGGCCGATCGGGAACTCAAGGCGTTTCGACGCGTCGAACTGCAGCCGGGCGAAAGCAGGATCGTCTCTTTCGACATTCCCGTCGCAGACTGCACCATCGTCGATCCGGACGCCAACCGCATCGTCGAACCCGGCGAATTCGAACTGCTCATCGGCCACTCCAGCCGACGAGAGGACTTGAAACGCGCCATCTTCGCCGTAGCCTGAAGCACATCGGAAAACGGCGCGCCCCAGACAGTTGGGCGCAGCCCGTTAAAAGGGGCTGCGCCGAACATGACGAAAAATAAAGAACAACACCATCCGAAAGGGAGCATCATAATGGGGACGACAGGACACAGCGACGTGCCAAGGCCCGAACATCCCGAACCGCAGTGGCAAAGAGACAATTGGCGCTGTCTCAACGGCACATGGGACTTTCAACTCGATCTCAACTGCAGCGGACAGGACAGGGGATGGTACAGGAAGCATGACTTCGACCAGAGCATAGTCGTGCCTTTTTGTCCGGAAAGCAAACTGTCGGGTATCGAATACAAGGACTTCATTCACTGCTGTTGGTACAGGCGATCAATCGAACTCAGCGAAAAAGAACTCGCCGGTATAGTCAGACTTCACTTCGGCGCCGTTGATTATGAAACGACCGTCTACCTGAACGGGGAACGACTTGGAGTACATCGCGGAGGATACTCCCCATTCAGTTTCGACATCCAGAGAATAGCGCACGTGGGTGTGAACGAATTGGTCGTATGCGTGAAGGACGAACTGCGATCTGGACGACAGCCAAGGGGCAAGCAATCCGAACGCTACGACTCATACGGCTGCTGCTACACCCGCACTACAGGCATATGGCAGACCGTATGGCTGGAATTCATGCCGCAGACCCACGTCGTTTCGGCCCGCTTTCATCCGAATCTATCGCGAGACAGTGTCGGCATCGACCTGACGGTCAATGGCCGAACCCGGCAAAGATCACAGCTGGCGAACATAACCATCAGCTTCGAGGGGAACCAGGTGGGCTCTGCGTCCATCGCCATGGGCAGTGACAGATGCTCCCTGGAGGTGCCACTTGAGAAAACTGTCCCATGGACCGTCGGACAAGGCAACCTATACGATGTGCGAATCAGCTACGGCGAAGACGTCGTCTGCAGTTACTTCGGCATGCGATCCGTGGACATCGACGGTAACCGAGTGCTCATCAACGGCGAACCCGTATTCCAACGCCTCGTCCTGGACCAGGGCTACTACCCGGAAGGCATCTATACGGCCAAGGACCTGGAAGAACTGTCCCGCGACATCGACCTGTCGATGGCGGCGGGATTCAACGGTGCGAGGCTCCACCAAAAGGCGTTCGAACCAAGGTTCCTGTACGAATGCGACCGCAAAGGATACATCGTATGGGGGGAAATGGCCAACTGGGGTCTCGACATCACCACGGCATCAGGATTGACCGCCTTCCTTCCCGAATGGCTGGAACTCCTGGAAAGGGACATCAATCATCCATCGATCGTCGGCTGGTGCCCGTTCAACGAGACCTGGGACGTCGACGGAACGAAACAAGACGATGATGTGCTCCGGCAGACATATGCGGTCACCAAAGCCATCGACCCATCGCGTCCGTGCATCGACACCAGCGGTATGTTCCACACCGTCACCGACATCTACGACGTGCATGATTACGAGCAGGATCCCATACGCTTCGCAGGCAACTACGCCGGACTGGATCCCTCGGACGGCTCGGGCTACGTTGACCCATTCCCCGAACGCCAGCGTTACCAAGGATGCAAACCCTTCTTTGTCAGCGAATACGGTGGCATCAAGATAGCAAGCCGCGCACGCGTGGACGGAGGAGAGTCGTGGGGGTACGGGGAGGCCGCTGCGGGCGAGTCGGAGTTCGTGGAACGCTACCACGGTCTAACGAAGGCTCTGTTGGACAATCCGGCCATTTTCGGCTTCTGCTACACGCAGCTATATGACGTCGAGCAGGAATGCAACGGACTATACACATACGACAGAAAGCCCAAGGTCGACATCGCAGCGGTGCGTGACATCAACATGGAACGAGCCGCAATCGAAAAGAGTTGAACCTGACGTCCAGGTGCGTCTTCAGGCATGTGCTGATTCCGAAGTTAGCTGTTCCTCGCCGGTGAGGAACGGCCAACCCATTGCATTGGCGAATTCCATCGCGCTTTGCTCGTCGAGGAATGCCTCTGCGATTTCGGCGGGACGGTTTTTCTTGCTGTTCGGGTAGTCGCGTTTCGCGATGTGCGATGGTTTGGTTTCGAAGCTCATGGCGTTTCTTTAGCTCCTTGTTGCTTCAAATCCCATTGTCGTGGGCGAGGCGTGCGCGAATCGACGCATTCGCGGACATCGCCGTTCCGCTCATAACGCATGGTTTTCGTCCGAGTTGTCGCTTCGATTACACGACCTGCGTTCGCGTCGAGACAAAGAGGCGGGAGGCCCGGGTTTGCCCTGAACCGCCCGCCAGTCACCTTATTTATGTAGGTCAATCTTGCTGTTTGTGCATCTTCGCCGAGGCGAGCACGCAGCCTGCGTCGGCGATCGTCATGATCGCTGCGAGGGTGAGTGCCGTCGCAGCGCCGGTTCCGGTTTGGGCGAGTTTGTCACCACTTGCGGCGTTCGCATTAGTGTTGTTGGTGTTGCTGTTGGTCTGATCCAAGACGCCGTCGTTGCCGTCGGACGGAGTGTCCGTATCCTCGTCGCCGGTGGCGGCGTCGTTGAATTCGGCGAGATCCTTGTCGGCCTGCTCCTTATCCGACTGAGCCTGCTTGACGGCCGTCTCTGCGTCCGCCAGAGTCTTGTCAGCCTTGTCCTTCGCAGCCTGAGCGTCCTCGAGGGTCTTCTTCGCGTCGTCAAGCTTCTTCTGAGCGTCGGCTATCGCCTTGTCGGAATCCTTGTACGCGTCGACCTTCAGCTGAATGGCGTCGACGTTCTTCTGAGCTTCATCGACCGTGGCCTTGGCCTTGTCGCACACCGTCTGAGCATCTTTGACGGCTTGTTCGATCGATGGGTCTACGGTGCCGTTCATGGCCGAGTCGACAAGCTTCTTGTACTCGTCGACGGTGACGACCGTGTCGGTGTCGGTGCCGAAGTTCTGGCTGGATCACACCCATACTTGCCGCTCGTGTTGTAACCGACGCCGATGGTCGTGGCTTTGGGATTGATGATGTTCAGGTAGTGGCCGACCGTCTTGTACGCGGCCTCATCCTTCTGCATCAGCTCGTAGCCGGACAGGTCCTTGTATTCCGGATGCTCCTGGATGAGCTTCTCATAGGTGACCTTTTCGGCGTCGTACCAGCGGGACACCGGATCGGGGCCGCCTGCGATGTTCTGGCCAACACTAACGCCTTCATTGAAGTTGTGTTCCATCGTGTTGGTCGAAGCCATATAGTTGGCCTCTGTGCTTGCGGCCGCGGTTTGAACGAAGCTGACCTTGAATTCCGGCAGGCCGGCGGACACGCGACGCTTGTTGGTTTCACGGTTGACCTCCTCCCCGGTCTGGAGGCCGGGGATTCCCTGTCTTCGACCGTTCTTTTACTTGCCCTGCCTTGATGGAGGCTGTCGGGTTTTCAATCGGTTCACGTTTGGGGGATCGTGCGCTGCACCCACCGTAAGAGGGCGGATTCCGTCTTATTTGCATCCCTGTCCCAATCCCTGGGGTTGGGCTGGCGTGCTTTTTGGTGACCGTGGCGGTCGGCCCGACCGGCCCACGATTGAGTTATAAGGTTTGTTTGCGCCGTTTGGGTGGCGCTTGGAATCATTATCGCATGTTCTCGCAGTCCGTATGGGGTTCCTGGATTCAATTTGTAAGCGCAACGCTTGTGTTCGGGCTGGCTGCCTTCGATTGTAGCCTGGCGATCTCCTCGTCCCATACCTCGTTGGGCGTTTTGTAGCCGAGGAGCTTCATGGGGGTGTCGTTGATCTCCCCGACGATCGCGTCGAGCTCGTCCTGCGTGAGATCCTCGAAACTGGTTCCCTTGGGCAGGTAGCGGCGGATCCTGCCGTTCCTGTTCTCGTTGCCGCCACGCTGCCAGGAACCGTACGGGTCGGCGA
>NZ_VULV01000024.1:0-12347 GCF_009696495.1 Bifidobacterium sp. WCA-178-WT-4B
GCAATGACCTTCCTGATGGTCATGCCCTCCGTGAAATACAGGTCAACGGCCCTGCGCCGATCCTCCATCGAAAACATGCGGACTCCAATCCGGACGCCCAAGCGTCCAACTTTCCGTCCGCATCCCCGAATGTCAGATTAGAACAATTTGGCATATTCTTTGTGACTGCAGGACTGTGCAGTGTAAATGCTATTTGTAACGGCTGAAATAGCTCAAGGGCAGACGACCGGTTGAATTGAGGTGAACGGGTTGAACGAAACTGCCTTCGAACGTAGATTCCGTCGTGCTGATATGAAGGATTTGCCAACCATACTGAGGAATCACGAGCATGCACGTGAATTGATGGCCGCCAATGGCAATCCGACGCAATGGGGGCACACGTTCCCACGTGGAGAAGTGGTTCGTAACGACATCGCAAAGCGGCGTACCCTTTCTTCGGCGGTGGCCAGCTCGCGCTGGTAGCCACCTATCTGGCCTTGTTCTGGACGCTTTTTGCGGAATGAACATCAGTATCGCGCAGGGAATCATCGGCACCAGCGCCATCATCAGCGCCATATCCGCGCTGATGTTCGGGGTGTTTGACGACAATCTATATCGATATCGGATAGGGCGTAGGTTCGGACGGCGTCATCTCATGTTGATGCTTATTGCGCCGTCGCTGCTCATCGGTGTATTGCTGTGGATTCCCGGATCGCCAGTGCCGTTGTACGCGTGCGTTTACGTGCTATGGGTGGTGCTGGCCCAGGCTTTTCAGGCGTACTACAACCCGTTGCCTGGCGAAATGACGAAGGATTTCAGCCAGCGGACGAAGTTGTCGACCACCAGAATGTTCATTTCCACTTCTGCCGCCACTTTCATACCACTCGCCGGAAGCTGGGCGTTGTCGATATACGGCGAGACCAAGGCGACCGCTTACATGGTAGTGGCCATAATCTCGACTTTGATGTTCTCCTGCGCCGTGGTGATTACCTGGAAACGCACGTGGGAGTTGACGTCCGATGAGGCCGGCTTTGGCGAATACGCCAACGGCACGGTGCATGAGTCGCATCTTGGACTGCGCGGTTGGATTCGCCGCGTGGCGCATGTGATGCGTGAGTATGCCACGACGTTGCGCATCCGCGAATTCCGCAAGCATCTGACGATTTTCCTGTTGGTACAGACATCCTCTGATGTCTTCGGTCAAACGTTCCTGTTTTTTGTTTTGTATGACTGGAATAAAACGGCGGCCTTTGCGTCGCTGTTGTTGGGTTGTTCCATCGTATCGTTGCCGTTTATGCCGGCATTCGGCAAAGCGGTGGTGAGATTCGGCGTGCGAAAGCTTTATGCGTTCGGCCTTTGCCGGAATGCTGCTTGGCGTGGTTTGGCTGGCATTGGCATGGATTCTGACGGGTGTTCTGCCCGTTGCAGCATGGATGGTGCTGTCCGTTATCGCATCGTTGTGGTTCCTTGTATTCAAGGCGCTTGTCGGATACCTGCCGTGGACGGTATTGGTGTTCATGCCGGATATCAATCAGATTGTTACGCGTCGGTATCGTTCGGCCACTTTTTCCAGTGTACAGTCTTCCCTCCGACAGCTTGGTTCGGGCATCGTCACCATCGGCGTTGGAATGGTTCTCGCCATGGTCGGATTCGATTCCTCCCTTCCCCAGCAGTCGTGGAAGGCGTCGATTGGTGTGGCTGTGGTTATGTTGGGCTTTTGCCCTGTCTCGATGATCGTGTGCTGGATTGTGTCGTCACGTCTGATAATCAACCAACAGACCGATCTTGATGTTTTGCATGAGGTCGAACGTTTGCGTGCCGGGGGAGACAAGGCTGATGTTGATTCCTCTGTGCGGCGTACCGTGGAGCGGCTCACCGGTCTTCCATATGAGGAATGCTGGAAATAGCATGAGGAAATAAAAGCCGATGCAAAATCGCCTACGTCATTTCATATTCAGCATTTCGAAAACTATACTGCAGGAGATGCGTTTACCTAACATGGGAGGGCAGTATGTCTAGGCGCAAAACATATCCCGGAATTGTCGATGTCGCACGTGAGGCGCAGGTGTCTCCTTCAACTGTTTCGCGGACTTTCTCCCGACCTGGTTACGTCAGCAAAGCCACTGCGAAACGAATTTTCGATGCCGCGAACCGTCTCGGATACCGGTCTAAGGAGATCGCGCCCGTCACGACCCTCGAGGTCAAGCATCATCTTATTCTGCTCATTGTCTCCGATATCAGCAATCCCGCGTTCGCGCAACTCATCCGCTGTATCCAGCATGAGTGCATGCGCGAGAACTACGGTCTGCTCATCGCCGACACGGAGGAGACCAAAATAAACGAGCGCGATAGTCTCCACGACTTCAACAATGTGGACGGCGTCGTGCTGGCGTCTTCCCGATTGAGTGACACCATGATTCGAAAATTCGCGCAACATCACAAAGTGGTCATGGTCAACCGCGAGGTGCGTGGCATACCATCCGTAATACCGGATTACTCGTCCAGCTTCGAATCCATGGTCGACCGTCTCATCGCGCTCGGCCATACCAGCATCACTTATCTCACCGGGCCGGAAGCCTCTTGGGCGGAAGGCATGCGCTGGCGCACGCTATTCGACGTGTGCAAAAGGAAGAACATGCTTTTGAAACGTCTTCCGGGCAAGTACCCGACTCTCCAAGCCGGTCAGGAGGCGTTCCGGAAGTTCATGAAGCAGCCCAGTTCCACTGCGATAATTACCTACAATGATCTGCAGGCAATGGGGTTCATCACCTCGGCGAGGCAGCACCACGTGGAAATCCCTGGGCGTTTTTCGGTGATCGGCATCGACGACACCCCGAATTGCACGCTTATTTCCCCCTCGCTCAGCAGCATACACATCGACCGTCGCGAGGCGGGAAAAACCGCGACCGCCATCTTGTTCGGTATGGTGAACGGCCGGAATCAATCGAACGCGGGCAAACAGGGCCTTTGGGAAATACCTACCAGCTTCATAGAACGGGATAGTATCGGCATTCCGCTTGCGGATTGTTAGCCCATAGCTTTCAATCTCGCCGGGGTCCGGTGCTGCCACGTGCGATGAAACGAGAGTCCAACATAATCGGTTTCAGCAATCGATGGAGGTTTCCTCCGCGCAGTCGACTGACCAATTCATCCACCGCCATTTTCCCTATCGTCGCACGATCGATATGAATCGTCGACAATGTCGGATTGACGATTCCGCTGATGGGAATGTCGTCGATTCCCACAACAGACACCTTTTCGGGGACTTCCATTCCGCATTCCTCCAGCGCGGCCATGAAGCCGACGGCCATGATGTCGTTATAGGCGATCACCGCAGATGTGGCATGTTGCGAGAATTGTGGGAGACAGGCGAATCCTCCGCTGTAGGTGGGAGCGGAACATGGTATGCAGTTCAAAGCGATATCATTCTGTCGGCATATGCTGACCAGCGTCTCCTTCCTGACCATATTCTGCCATGAATCCGTTGGCCCTGATAAATAGGTTAGGGACTCATGCCCCAGGGAGCGCAACTCATGGACGGCCTGTTCCAGACCCGTACGAGTATCCGCAATCACCGATTTGATGCCTTGTACCGCCCGGTTGATAAGCACCAAGGATTTTATCTTCGCCATCTTCTTGATATTCGCGTCGGACAATCGCGACGAGACGAGTATGACGCCGGCAACGTACGCCTCCATCAGACCCAACATAATACGTTCGATCGAGCTCATCTCTTGCGAGTCGATGATCATTATCGAATATCCGTACTTCCGACACTGCTGCTGGATGCTCTTCACGAATTCCGCGTATACCGGGTTTCCAACGTCGTTGATCACCACGGCGATCAATTTGCTGGACTCGTCATGCGCGTATGCAGAACCTTTGCGCGGCACATAGCCGATTTCCTCCGCCACACGGTATATGGTCCTCAATGTATCGGCGTTGACGCGCTCAGGATGAGAAAAGGCTCGAGACACCGTGGCAACGGATATCCGAGCGGCTTTGGACACATCGCTCAGGCTAACGCGATGATGTGCCGGAAACTTATCATCCACAATTTCCCTTCCGATGATTTATCCCTTCACTTCGGTAGGGGGCTGCGTGATTATCTCCAAGAAAACGTCCGCAGCCCCTTATCCATAAAAGAAAACCGCATCTCGATTATCCGAATTTCTTCAGTCCGATAATCGGGGTACGGTTAAAAGCGTCAGCTTTTTATTTCCCTTTTACATCAGGCTTGATGCTCTTCCGGGCGGTTCTGCTCAGCCCACAGCTTGTGGAAGACGCCGGGCATATCCACGCGACCATAGGTGTGAGCTCCGAAGAAGTCACGCTGTGCCTGGGTCAGTGCAGTAGGCAGACGCTTCGAACGCAGTCCGTCGTAGTACGCCAAGGAGCTGGAGAAGACAGGCGTTGGAATGCCTGCGTCGATGGCCGCCTTGATGACTCGACGCCAAGACTCCTGTGCGTCGGCAAGGAACTTGGCGAAGTACGAATCGAGCGCCAGTGCCGCCGGATGGCCGTTGGTGTAGGCGTCGGTAATACGGTTGAGGAACTTCGCACGAATGATGCAGCCTCCACGCCAGATCTTGGCGACGGCTCCCAGGTCGATGTTCCAGCCATACTGCTTGGCACCATCCTCGATCTCGTTGAGTCCCTGAGAATAGGCGATGATCTTGGAAGCGAGCAATGCGCGACGCACGTCTTCGATGAAGGTCGCCTGGTCCCCCACGGTGATGGCATTGTTGGGGCCTGCAGGCGCGCTGTCCTGCGCGGCTTGCCTCAGCTCAGGATGGCTCGACAGCGCACGCGCGAACACAGCCTCTCCGATGCCGGTGACAGGGGAACCGAACTCCAGTGCGGTCTGCACCGTCCACGTACCAGTGCCCTTCATACCTGCGCGATCGACGACGACATCGACGAACGGCTTGCCGGTACGCTCGTCCTTCTCATGAAGGATATCGGCGGTGATCTCAATCAGATAGGAATCAAGATCGCCCTTGTTCCAATCGGCGAACACATCGCCAATCGCCTCGGGGGAAAGTCCCAGACCGCGACGCAGAATGTCGTAGGCTTCGCCGATGACCTGCATGTCGGCGTATTCGATGCCGTTGTGCACCATCTTGACGAAATGTCCGGCGCCATCGGTGCCGATATGCGTGACGCAAGGCTCACCGTCGACCTTGGCAGCGATGGATTCAAGAATCGGACCAAGGGTCTTCCACGATTCGGCGGTGCCTCCCGGCATAAGGGAAGGACCGTTCAGAGCGCCTTCCTCGCCACCGGACACGCCGCAACCGACGAAGTGGAATCCAGCGGCGCGCACTTCCTTCTCACGCTTGATGGTGTCCTTGAAGTAGGAGTTTCCACCGTCGACGATGATGTCGCCAGGCTCGAAGGCCTCTTCGAGCTGCTTGATCACGGCATCGGTCGGAGCTCCGGCCTTGACCATGATGATGGCGGTACGAGGACGTTGCAGGGAAGCGGCGAATTCCTCCATGGTCTTAGCAGGAATGAAATTGCCTTCGGTGCCGTGCTCGGCCAGCAGCTTTTCAGTACGCGAGTAATGGCGATTGAACAGTGCCACGGTGTTGCCGTGGTGGGCGAGATTGCGGGCCAGGTTGCTGCCCATTGCAGCGAGACCGATAACGCCGATGTTAGCTTGTGCTGTCATGATTGTATCCCCTTGCTGTTGCCGTTCGTTCAAATGAATGATATTGCTGAGAGCCAATCCCAATTGACTCAATGCCTCGTGGCATAGCACCTCTGGAGGCAAGTTGGAAATGAGCCGTATGCCGTGCTCATCAGCCTCGAGAGGCTCCAAAGTGTCAATCTGCGATTGCAGAAGCTCGACGGGCATGAAATGCTCACGCTGCGTCATACGTTCGGCGATATCGGTTTTATCGAGATCAAGCTCGACGAAAACGACTTGTGCGTTCGCCTCTCGTAGGATGTCGCGATATGCGCGTTTCAACGCGGAACAAGTGACGATGGTGTTGGCTCCCTTGCCTGCCTGCTCGGTGATCCAATCGCGTAGGCTGCGAAGCCAGGGCCAACGGTCCTCATCGGTCAGTGGATGACCAGAGGCCATTTTGTCGATATTGGCTTGGGGATGGAAATCGTCGGCTTCGGCATATGGCCATCCCAATTCGTTTACGAGTTCCTGAGCCATGGTCGTTTTACCGGTGCCTGTCACACCCATGACGATCAGACTGACGGGTTCGGCATTGGAATCAAGCATGGATTCTCCTTGAATGGAAAGGGCGATCAGACCCGAATACGTTCCAATCGCCCGATAATGAACCGGTGGCTAAATCACCACTCGTGCATGGTGCCGTCAAGCAGGCGGTCAACGGGGAGCGGAGCCGGCTGGTACGGATACTTCGCCGCAAGCTTCTCGTCGAAGTCGACGCCCAGCCCCGGCTTGTTGCCCGGGTGCAGATATCCATCCTTGAAGGTGTACGAAGTGTGGAACACCTCGAGAGTCTCCTCGGAATGCTTCATGTACTCCTGGATGCCGAAGTTCGGAATCGCTAGGTCAAGGTGCAGGTTCGCAGCCATGCCGACCGGGGAAACGTCGGTCGGACCGTGGAAGCCAGACTTGACACCAAAGAGCTCGGCGAAGGCCATGAGCTTCTTCATGTGGGTCAGACCACCGGTGTGGGTGACGGCGGAACGCACGTAGTCGATGAGCTGTTCCTTGATCAGGGTGATGTAATCGCTCCACGAGTTGATAATCTCGCCGATGGCGATAGGCGTGGTGGTGTGCTCACGCACGATGCGCAGGAATTCTTGATTCTCCTCGGCCGGAGTGGAGTCTTCCATCCAGAACAGGTCGTACGGCTCGAGCGACTTGCCGAAGCGAGCTGCCTGAATCGGGCTCAGACGGTGGTGGGAATCGTGCAGCAGGATGAGGTCCTTGCCGTACTTGTTACGAACTTCCTCGAACACTCCCGGAAGCGTGTTGAGGTAGGTGCGTGCGTCCCAAACCTCTTCGACCGGCACCGTGGTACGGCGGGCAGGCTCGTAGTCGTAACGCAGGCCCTTCTCGCCGGCGCCCTGCTGGGAGTTAGCGGAACCGGCGACACCGTAGGTGGACGGAATGCCCGGCAGAGCGAACTGAATACGGGTGGCCTTGAAGCCCATGTCGCGGTACATGTCGATGGAATCGAACAGGCTCGGGAAGTCCACACCGGAAGCGTGGGCGTAGGTCAGAATGCCGGTGCGGGAAGCGCCGCCCAGCAGCTCGTAAACCGGGACGCCGGCCTTCTTGGCCTTGATGTCCCACAGTGCCACATCCACAGCGGAGATGGCGGCCATGGTCACCGGTCCACGCTTCCAGTAAGCACCCTTGTACAGGTACTGCCAGATGTCCTCGATGTTGTCCTCATTCTTGCCGATAAGGCTCGGAGCGATGGTCTCTAGGTACTTCGCGGCGACGAGCTCACGTCCGTTCAGCGTGGCGTCACCAAGTCCAACGACGCCGTCAGTAGTGGTGATGCGGAAAACGACGAAATTACGTCCCGGGCTGGTCACGAAGACTTCAGCTTTTTCGATTGCCATGGTTATTCCTTCCTGTTATGACGCGGCGCGTCCGCGTCATAATCCCCACCTACGGCGAGGAAGCTTATGTTATCGGTTATTTGATTATGTTTATGGTTGTGGTCACGCGGCTGTCGCCGAAGACAGCTCGTTGACGAGTTCGCTCACCTTGTTGGTGAAAGTGGCGTTGGCGCCAAGATCCTTGTCCAGGTAGGACACGGCTGGGGTGACGTCATCGTTGACGGCAAGTTTCCTCACCTCGTCGAGATTCACGTCCTTGGCCTCCGTGTTTCCAAATCGACGCAGGAACACGATCCATGCGGCGACAGCACGTGCCGGAGCCGTGATGTCGCGACCGTCCGCAAGCGCGTGCTTGGCGACAGGCACGATTCGTACCGGCAGCTTTTGCGAACCATCGGTGGCGATTTGGAAAAGGTGATGGTGAATGCGCGGATTGGAGAATCGCTCCAACAGCTTGGCACGGTAGTCGTCACTGGAGACGGACAGGTATGATCCGGCCAGATCCCACCATTCATTCACCCATGCCCGCAGCTGCGGGTCAGCGATGGCCTCGGCCACCGACTCATGACCGAACAGCGGGCCGACATAGGCGAGAGTGGAATGCGAACCATTGAGCATCCACAGTTTGCGCTGCTCGTAGGGCTCCACATCATCCGTGATAACGGCACCGGCCTTGTCCCATGCAGGACGTCCCTTCGGGAAGTCGCCTCGGATGACCCATTCGAGGAACGGTTCCGTGCGCACCGGCGCCACGTCGTACCATCCCTTGTCCTGTGCCACGGTCTGCAGTTCGGCGTCGGTGGTGGCCGGCGTGATGCGGTCGACCATCGAAGTGGCCCATGCCACGTTGTCGCGAGTCCATTCCAGCAAGGTGGGGTCCACGGCCTCAATGGCCTGCTCGACGACGCGACGGAACGCGGCTCCGTTGCCTGCGAGGTTGTCGCAGGGAAGGATAGTGATCGCTCCGGCGTTTGCCGCGCGACGCGCCTCCAGCCCGGCCACAATGCGTGCAGGCACGGTGGCAAGTTCGGACACGTTCACATCGTTACGCAGTTTGGCGAGGTCCTCCGACACGTCGGTGTCGTTGACGTCTAGATCACCGTGGGCGTTCCTTTTGTATCCAGCTTCGGTAACCGTGGAGGTGACGATGGACACGTTCGGATCCGCGAAGTACTTGTGCAGCGCCGCCATGTCGCCGCCCTCATGCATCGATGAAATCGAAGAGATGACTTCGAACGAATCGCCTTCCGGTGCCGAGGTGATCAGCGTGTAGACGTTGTCCTGAGGGGCCAGCTTGTCGACCATTCGGCGAGAACGTCCGGTGAAACCGGCGATGCCCCACTGCGCGGTGTCCGGCGCATGTTCCGTGTACCAGGCTTGATGCGCCCTGGTGAAATTGCCGATACCAAGATGGATGATGCGCACCGGCGCTGCGGCGCGGCCGTGCTCTGCGCGGTTCAATCTGGGCAATGACGTGAAATCATGTGTATCAGTCATATTTACTCCTTGAAATCAATAAAAGGTCGTTCGAGTCAGAGCTTGAACACGTCAGAAGGCTGACCGTCCACGGAACGAATGGCGATCTGCTCGCCTTCCTCATAACTCAACCGGTGGTCGGCGACCAGACCGGAGATGTAACGTGCGGTCAGACGACGGTTCATGTCATGGCGGGCGGGGATGGAGCACAGCGCACGGGTGTCATCGATGAATCCCGACAGCTTGGCGAAACCAGCGTACGGAACGACATCCTCGTAGTAGCGCAGAATCGGCTCAGGCGCATCCAGGAACCACCACGGGGCTCCGATGTACAGCGCCGGGTAGTATGCCGCCATTGGAGCGAGCTCGCGGGAGTATGCGGTCTCATCCATGGTGAATGCCACAAGGTGGAAATCAGGATTCTCGCCGTATTCGTTGAGCATGGGTCGCAGCCAGTGAGCCCAATCAGCCGGCATCGGGCAATCCGCTCCACAGTCCGGACCGTAGTTGACGAGCTGCTTGCGGTAGTGGTTGCGCATCACGCCGGGGTGCAAGGTCATTACCAGACCGTCGTCCTGTGCGAGCTTTGCCTGGTCGTTGAGCAGATGGGCGTGCAGCTTGCGTGCCTCATCGGAAGTCAGGTTGCCACTACGAGCCTTGGTGTACAAGCGAATCGCCACATCATCCGACAGGCGTGTGGTGTCGCCGGACCAATTGACTTCGTCAAGCGAAGGATCCACACCGTAATCGGCGGCGACTGCGCCATGCTGCTTGAAGAACAGACGACGACGGCGCATGGCCTCTACGAATCCTTCATAAGTGGCGGTGCTTACGCCAGCCGATTCACCCAGCTGGTCGCAGAGCTGAGCCCAATCCACACGATCGACCGCAAGGTAGCGATCCGGACGGAAACACGGTGCAAGACGCGCCGGGAAATTGGCGTCGGCGCGCACCTTATCGTGCAGGACCAGGTCATCGGTGGGGTCATCGGTGGTGGAGATGAAGCCGATGTTGAAACGCTTCACAAGCTTGCGGGTGGTGAAATCGTCGGAGGCAAGGAGCTCGTTGAGCTCATCGTAGATGCTGTCTGCGGTGTCTTCATTGAGTGGCTTGTTGATGCCGAACACATTGGACAGCGAATCCTCCATCCAGTAACGCATCGGCGTGCCAGCATAGGCATACCAGTACTTTCCAAGGAGGCGGAAGGCGTTGCGAGATTGTTCTTCGGTGAAGTTCTTCTGGCCCACACCCAGCTCGCTGAAAGGAACACTATGTCCGTGCATGATACGGGTCACGTAGTGATCAGGAGTGATGAATAGATCGGTGGGGTTCTTGAAATGCTTGTCTTCCGCGAACCAGTCGATAGGGACGTGTCCGTGAGGGGAGATGATGGGACGATCCTTGATTGCCTCGTACAGTCGACGTGCGATTAAACGTTGTTCCGGATCCGTTGGGAATAGGCGATCTTCATTGAGCGCGGATACCATTGTAACTACTCCTTAAAATAGAGGCTTATTCACAGATGCTGGATGATGGCTTTCGCCAATTCCTGATATTGCGATTCGTCGAGGTGGACGCGATCGGGGTTCATTGCGAACACCGTCTTCCACTCAAAGCCGTCCCGATACTTGGGGCACAGGTGGAAGTGCAGGTGGTGCCCGTCGTCTCCGTAGGCGCCGTAGTTGATTTTGTCCGGGTGGAAGGCCGCGTGCAAGGCTTTTGCCACATGGTTCACGTCATTCAGGAAAGCCTCACGTTCCTCATCGGATAGGTCCACGATTTCGGAAACATGATGTTTCGAGGCAACAATGACACGTCCCTTATGACTTTGTTCCTTGAACAGCACAAGCTTCGAAGCTGGCAGTTCGGCAATTATGATGCCGAACGCGTCCAAGGCCTCGCCTTCATCGCAGTAGGCGCAAAGTTGTTTCTCTGGCTCTGGCATATCTCGTCCTTTGAGAGTTGCTGCAACGATGTGGCTGTTGGCCACATTGCTGTGTTCGTTTGCAAGTTCTTTTTCAATATATGCGTGGGTCGGAGTGATCAGTGCCGTTTTGCATTTATTTGCTCGAGTTCTAAATAGGGTCTATAGGAACTTTTGCGGTGCTTATGATCGAGGTCCGGCCTTGTACGAGTAGGCGTGTCGGCATGCCTTTTTCCCCGCGTGGAAAATGATGCACTCCCGGTGGTGGGCTGGATGGTGTGAGAACGCCATCCAGCAAAGCGAAGAAATGCCCGGTATGCGGGCGTGCGGTGAAGAGGAACGGATGGACCGGCAAGGGCACGCAACGATGGAGATGCCGGGCCTGCCGGCTGAGCTCGACGATGGTGGATTGGCTACAATGTATTAGACAGTCCTATGGGTGACGATTGACATGAGGTTGGAGGCCGACGATGGCCGACCCGAAGCATCCCCGCCACTACGAGGAGTCGTTCAAGCGGCAGATCGTGCAGCTTTACGAGAACGGCAAGCCGGCGCGCGAGATCAAGGACGAGTACGACATCTCGCATTCCACGCTGCACCGTTGGGTCCAGGTCATCCGCAACGGCGGCTCCACCCGGGCCGCGGACAACCGCACGCCTGAGCGGAACGAGCCGGTCGAGCTGCGCAAGCGCAACAGACAGTTGGAGATGGAGGTGGACGTTTCAGAACAAGCGGCGCCGGTATTCGCACGAAAGTAGCAGTGATACGGGCCAACGGCCGCCCGCTGCCCGGTATCGGCGCGATGCGGGATGCTGAGCGTTCCCCGCTCCACCTACTACTGGATGACCGAACATCCCGAAGCCGAGCGGGTGGATCCGATCGCCGGCGACGTGCACGCGGTCCGGTGCGACAGCCATGAGCGTTACGGCGCCAGGAAGATCAAGGCCACGCCTGGAGCGGAGGGGCGTCATCGCCTCCAGAAGGCGCATCGTCGACATCATGAAACGGCGGGGCATGGCGAGCGCGTACGCGCGCAGAACGTTCAAACCACACAGGACGCGGGTTAACGAGGCCAGGCTCGCGAACATCATCGACCGCGAGTTCGACGGCTACGAGCCGCGCACCCGCCTGGCCAGTGACCTGACGTACGTGCGCGTCGGCGGCAAGTGGGCGTACGCGTGCCTGCTCATCGACCTGGCGAACAGGAGCATCGCCGGACACAGCGCCGACACGGGCCGCACCGCCGACCTGGTCATGGGCGCGTTCGCCACGCTCGGCTGTTTTTGTTCAATAGGAAGTTGAGGTTTTAGTCACGAAGGTTTTTCGGGTTTAGGCGGAAAGGCATGCCGACCACCCGTGGGCCTTAGCCTGATGGTGCTTCTAGTTCCATTCGGGAAAGGTCCGG
>NZ_VULV01000025.1:0-5715 GCF_009696495.1 Bifidobacterium sp. WCA-178-WT-4B
AGGGCGACGATGCCGTGACGCCAATAGTTCGACGTGTTGGCGTAGAAGAACTGGGCCTCGGCCTCGGGGTTGCCACCCATGGCGTAATGGTAGAGGCCGAACCGTTTGCCGGACGCCTGCGCCTGGGCGATCATACGGTTCGCATCCGTGTTGACGCCGGACACGAGGCAGTTGTTGTACACCTGTCCCGTGCCCCACGTGGTGCCGACCACGATGAAGTCGGCCTGCATGTTGTACACGTCAGCGCCGCACTGCCAGTTGGACATGTCCACGCCCTGCATGTCCGCGTGGGCGGTCGCGGGGAGCGTCATCATGCACATGGCGGCGATCAGCGCCATACCCTTGGCGGTCAGCCGCTTCCACCACGGTTTCGGCTTGTCCTTGTTTTTAACCAATGTTTCCCCTTTCTGTGGGATGTTTGTTTGTTTGTTTGTGGCCCACGGTCGTGGGCCGGGATTGTCGGGGCGCTATCGGCGCGCTCTGGATGTCGTCGTTCAACGCGGTGCCGTGCCCGTTGCCGCCGAGCTCGTGGTACACGTCGTAGAGGCGTTGGCTGCGGCCTTTGAGGTCCTCGTCGGCTATGCCGTCGCGGGCGACCATTTCGGCGCGCAGGTCCTCGAGCCGGCACAACAGGAGCTCTCGCACGGCCTGCTCCAACACGGACGTCCGGTCGAAGCGTTTGAGCATCCACGCGGTCAGGGTGCCGGTCGCCCCGCTGCCGAGGATCGTGCCCGCGAAAGTGAGCCATACGGTCAGGGTCATGTAGGCATACGCCTCCTCCTTGGGTCAGTCGAGTGGCATCGAACTGCCGGTGAACAAGGGGAACCGGGGGAGGAGTTGTTGGACGGTCGGCCATTCGTCGGCCTCGTACACGGCCATGGCCTCCAACAGGAGGCTGCCACTGCCTTGGCAGTAGATGCTGCGGTTGCCGTCCCCGTTGATCTTCGCCGCCGTCCATGCGGCACCCGATGGGGTCGTGCCGGAGACGAGTGTCATGCCGTTCTCCACTGCCACGCTCAGCCCGCTGGTGGCCGTGTAGGCGACGACCACGACACGGCCCAGTCTCATCAATTCACGCCAGCTATACCAGTCGATTATCGACCAGCTATTGTTGCCGGTATTCGTGTAGCGGAAGTGCCCGTCGATGTGCTCGACATTCACGCCACTGCCGTTGGACCACGTGCTTAACCGCTTGTGGCATGAGGGGTCGGTGTACAGGTTGGTGATGTAGCTCATGCCGCCACCCCCAGTCCGAAATCTAGGGCATTGGCATCATGTCGCCGCGAAACCAGTCGAGACCCAGCGCCTTGAGCTGCGGCCAATCGGTTTTCGGACCGATGTACAGGTGATCCCATATCGCGGAACAGCCCGTGCCCGATGGGGCGCACACTCGCCACGTCAGAGTTTCCGTGCCCTCGGGCACCGTGAACTCGTAGGCGTAGTTCTTCGCCTCCACTACGTCTTGACCTCTGTTCAACATTTGGACGAAGTTTCCGCTCCAGACCGGCAGAACGCCGTTGAGCGGGTTTTGCACCCCCGATCCTGGGAGCGTAGCCTGCCGGCAGCGGGCGGCTATCACCCATACTCCCGGCTCGGGTATCGGAATTCCCGCCCATTGGGCGAAGACCTCGCTCTGTCCAGCCTCCGGAATGGCCGCGAGGCTGAGCGTGCCGAGAGGCGACTCCGTGATATTGCCCGACGAGCCGGAGCGTCCGCATGTCATGTAGTTGCGTACATACGTCATGCGGCCACCACCCAGTCAGAGCGGTGAGCGCGAACAGCCAGACGACGGCGTTTAAGCCAGCCCCCCCCTAATGGCAGTGGCATGAGGTTTCCGGCGAACGGGCTGCCTGGCGCGAGCAGTTGGAGCTCCTCGTAGTCGGCCTTGGCGCCGACGAAGATGCACCACATGTTGATGCGTTGGCCGGCCTTGCCGGGGGCGCGGAAGACGATTTGGGGAGGCTCCTTACGCTCTCCGGGTATCGTGAACTCCGCACTCATGCCGCCGTTCGTGCCGCCGAGCGTACGCCACGTGCCGCTCCTGTCGTAGCCCCAGCATTCCAGCCAGCTGCCGTGCAGGGGTCTGCCCCCCTCGTCGGCGTAGGTGTTCGCGGCGAGCACGAGCGGCGTCTCCCTTGGCAGGCCGGGGTGCGGGACCTGGGCGAAGCCGTCGCCGTCGTTGATGGTGGTCAGGTTGACGCCCGGATACAGGCTCGGCGGCTTGTACTCGCTGACGTATCCGACCGTGCAGTTATGCGCGTCGGCTCCCGGTCGGGGGCCGGACGGGTCGAACATGGGATTGAGGTAAAAGTTGTGCAGATACACCATGCCTTTCCCCTTTCTGTTTTCGGGTATGAGAAAAGCCACCCCGTGGGGTGGCTTTCGGGAAAATGGTTTGGCTGATTACTTGTTTTCGGCCTGCTTGGCCTCGAGCTCGGCGATCCTGCGCTGCAGGGCGTTGACCTGCGCCTTGGCGATGGCGAGGTCCACGCTCAGACTGCTGATCTGCTGGCTCAATGTGGCGATCACGTCGCTCGCGTCCGCGGCCACGGTGGTTTCGGTTTTGTCTTTCATGGTTATCTCCTATCGGTGATTGGTGGGGTTATCGCGTCGATGAACTTTTCACGCGCGGTTTGGATTTCCGCGGCGTGTTCGGCGAGCAGGGTTTCGAGGCTCGTGGCGTCCACGCCGGCGGGCAACCGTATCGACGGTTCCGGTTCGTCGGTCGTGGATTCGGCCACCGCCTGCGCGGCGGCGATGGCCGCGTCCGCCTCATACGGGTCGGTGACGGTGGAGTCCAGGCCCAACAGCCGGCGGGTCTCCGCACGCCCGTCGGGAGCCAACGCCCCGGTGGGCGTGAACGCGCGGTGCAGCGAGGCGGCGCGAACCTGATTCAGATCCTCAAGCGCGTCATGCTCCACCTGCTCGTAGGCGCTGGTCCACGCATGACGCGCGGTCTCCCGGTCGATGATGCCGGGATCCTTGGCCTGCATGATCGCCGCGACCGTCTCCACGTCACTGCCGGTGCCCAACAGTTCCCCCCATGCGGCGATGGTCTCCAACGAGACCATGCCGCACGCGGTCTGCCCGGTGTCCGGGTTGGTGCGTGGCATGAGCAGCATGCCGTCCTCCACCATAAAATCCATTACGGTGCCCTCCTTATTTACGTAGATATGCCAGGGCGCTCACGTATATATCCTGGCCGCGTTCCCCGTACCCGTAGATGGTCGTGCTCGAGGCGGTGTCGCCGCCCGTATGCGCGGTCGCGAAAGAGACGGTCGCCGCCGGGTTCACCACCCACCGGTAGTAGCCGTATTTCGCCGGGGTGTACGTCATGGTGGTGGAGGTGTAATAGCCGGTGCCGGCCCCGCCCCACCACGCCTTCCAGAAGGCCGTGAGGAACGTCGCCCTGTCCGTGAATCCGCCGACGAAACCTCCCATGTACAGGTATCCGCTGTCGATGTCGGCTTGGATGCCGACTCGGCCATTGGGGTCCTGCGCGGCGAGCGTGGCGGTCGTGTCCCCGGTCTTGGGAGACCACAGAGTTAGGTAGGCGCGCTTTTTGCCGGTATCGGGCGATTCATAGTCCTGATATGCGGCGAGGAACACGGTGCCGCCCTTGGTGGTGTTGTCGGAGCCCTTGCGTTCGCCGATTCTGGCGAACGCGCCGGGGTCGTGCTCCGCGCGGTAGCCGCCGTTGAACGT
This sequence comes from Bifidobacterium sp. WCA-178-WT-4B, assembly GCF_009696495.1. Lineage (NCBI taxonomy): Bacteria > Bacillati > Actinomycetota > Actinomycetes > Bifidobacteriales > Bifidobacteriaceae > Bifidobacterium > Bifidobacterium sp. WCA-178-WT-4B. The sequence continues at coordinate 3,706 of NZ_VULV01000025.1, forward strand.
GAGCGCGCTGACTTCGCCCTCCTGCTGCGTGGTGGACTCGACCGCGATGTACGGGTGTTTGTACGAGCCGGTGCCGTGGTAGAACTGGATGCCCGCGCCCTCCAACTCGTCCGTGCCATCGATCTCGAACTGCCGGAACGAGGGGCTTATCATCACCCTGTTGCCCGACAGGCCGGTCTGGAACGTGCCGGTCAGCAGGTTGTTCGCGCCCTCGCCGTCCAGATGCACCGTGTGGCTGCGCTTCGAGTCCCACATGTCCAGCGCGTTGCCCCGCAGCTTCCAACCCGTGTTATCCGCAGTGCTGGACTGGACGACCGGCGCGTTGATGACGGTGCTGGTCATGACTCCCGCGTTGACGGTGGGCGCGGTCAGGGTGCCGTTGGCGAGTATGCCGCCGTCCATCTTCAGGTTGCCGTTGGTGTCCAGCGCGAATTTCGCGTTGCCCGAGGAATCGTAGCCGACGAGTCCGCCGCTGGTGAGCTTGACGCCCCTGTTCGCGATGCCCGTGGTCTGTATGATCGAGCCGGTGACGGTCACGCCGGAGAGCGTGCTGCCGCTGGTCAGCGAGCCCTTCATGGTCACGCTGCCGTCCATCGACCTCGCGTACAGGGTTATGCTCCCGTTGGCGTCCCTCAGCACGAGGCCGTCATCGTTCCACAGCATGCGCCCGTTCGTGGTCGTGATCGTCGAACCGGTGACCTGGCTGGCCTTCACGGTGCCGACGAGGGTCACGCTGCCGGTGGCCGAGTCCGCCGCCAGCGTGCTGGTGCCGGAGGCGTTCTTCAGAACGATTCCCGCGTCGTTGATGGTCAGCCCGCCGTTCGCGGTCCTGTAGACGGCGCTGGTGATCGTGCCGCCCGTGATGGTCGGCGCGCTCATGCTCGCGTCCGACACGATCGGCGCGTCCATGGTCAGCTGCCATTTGCCGCTCGAATCGCTGGCGAAGCTCAGCAGGTGCCGGTTGCGGTCGCTGAATATGATGCCCGAGTCGGTGATGGTCACGTTGCCGCCCTCGGTGCGGTACGTGCCGCCGACGATGGTGCGGCCGTGGAAGAACTCCGCGTCCACAAGCTGCGCGGTGATCGAGCCGGTGGCGATGATGTTGCTGGCGACGAGGTTGAACTCGTTCCACTGCGTGCCGTCGAACTGTCTCACGGCGGTGACGCGCGAGCTCAACGGCACGAGCACGCTCGCACTGTCGTTCGCCGCGCCCTCCCAATACGTGTAGAAGTCCGCCAGCAGTGAGGTGCTGTTGTTCGCCTCGCCGAGCCAACGGGTCCAGTATTTCTGGGTTACGAACCAGAAGTCGCCGGCCCTCACCGTGTTCGACTTGTCGTTGCGCGGGTCGTCGGGCCCCTTGAAGATGGAGTGCATGCCGTCGGCGGTCTTCTGCGCGTTGACCGCGTTGTCGTAGGCGTCCTGGGCCTTCTTCTCGGCCTCGGCCAGCGCCTTGTCGGTGGCGGCCTTGTTCGCGTTGATCGTCTTGTTCGCCGCCGCGAGGTCGTCCGACACCTTCTTGGTGGCGGCGTCCTGCGCCTTGTCCACTGAGGCCTGCGCGTTCTTGTTGTCGGTGATGGCCTGCGCGTTCTTCGACACGTCGGCCCTTATCGCCGCGTCGGCCTTGTCCTGCGCCTCCTTGTTCGCCTCGATCCGCGCGCCGGTCTCGGTGAGTTTTTTGTCGACCACGGCGACCTGCTGGGCCGCGTCGTTCTTCGCCGCCGCCAGAATCTGTTCGGCGCTCTTGTTCAGATCCTCCTGCGTGAGCACCGGGGCGACCTTGACGCTGGCACCCGCGCTCCACGCCGACTTGTTGCCGGAATGATCGACGCTCCTGAGCGCGAACCACCATGTGCTGTTCAGTTCAAGCCCGGTCACATGGCAGTAGCCGTCACGCGCCACGCTATCCCGGTATTTCCAATTCCCGTTCGAATCGGAAATGCCGACCTCCACGTGGTCGAAGTCCAGCTCCATGCCGCCGCCGGCATTGTTCCTGCCGTCCCACTGCACGTC
>NZ_VULV01000026.1:0-5320 GCF_009696495.1 Bifidobacterium sp. WCA-178-WT-4B
TTTTTTTGTGGAGGGTTCGATTCTGGCTCAGGATGAACGCTGGCGGCGTGCTTAACACATGCAAGTCGAACGGGATCCATCAAGCTTGCTTGGTGGTGAGAGTGGCGAACGGGTGAGTAATGCGTGACCGACCTGCCCCATACACCGGAATAGCTCCTGGAAACGGGTGGTAATGCCGGATGTTCCAGTTGATCGCATGGTCTTCTGGGAAAGCTTTCGCGGTATGGGATGGGGTCGCGTCCTATCAGCTTGACGGCGGGGTAACGGCCCACCGTGGCTTCGACGGGTAGCCGGCCTGAGAGGGCGACCGGCCACATTGGGACTGAGATACGGCCCAGACTCCTACGGGAGGCAGCAGTGGGGAATATTGCACAATGGGCGCAAGCCTGATGCAGCGACGCCGCGTGAGGGATGGAGGCCTTCGGGTTGTAAACCTCTTTTATCGGGGAGCAAGCGTGAGTGAGTTTACCCGTTGAATAAGCACCGGCTAACTACGTGCCAGCAGCCGCGGTAATACGTAGGGTGCAAGCGTTATCCGGAATTATTGGGCGTAAAGGGCTCGTAGGCGGTTCGTCGCGTCCGGTGTGAAAGTCCATCGCTTAACGGTGGATCCGCGCCGGGTACGGGCGGGCTTGAGTGCGGTAGGGGAGACTGGAATTCCCGGTGTAACGGTGGAATGTGTAGATATCGGGAAGAACACCAATGGCGAAGGCAGGTCTCTGGGCCGTTACTGACGCTGAGGAGCGAAAGCGTGGGGAGCGAACAGGATTAGATACCCTGGTAGTCCACGCCGTAAACGGTGGATGCTGGATGTGGGGCCCGTTCCACGGGTTCCGTGTCGGAGCTAACGCGTTAAGCATCCCGCCTGGGGAGTACGGCCGCAAGGCTAAAACTCAAAGAAATTGACGGGGGCCCGCACAAGCGGCGGAGCATGCGGATTAATTCGATGCAACGCGAAGAACCTTACCTGGGCTTGACATGTTCCCGACGATCCCAGAGATGGGGTTTCCCTTCGGGGCGGGTTCACAGGTGGTGCATGGTCGTCGTCAGCTCGTGTCGTGAGATGTTGGGTTAAGTCCCGCAACGAGCGCAACCCTCGCCCCGTGTTGCCAGCGGATTGTGCCGGGAACTCACGGGGGACCGCCGGGGTTAACTCGGAGGAAGGTGGGGATGACGTCAGATCATCATGCCCCTTACGTCCAGGGCTTCACGCATGCTACAATGGCCGGTACAACGGGATGCGACGCGGCGACGCGGAGCGGATCCCTGAAAACCGGTCTCAGTTCGGATCGCAGTCTGCAACTCGACTGCGTGAAGGCGGAGTCGCTAGTAATCGCGAATCAGCAACGTCGCGGTGAATGCGTTCCCGGGCCTTGTACACACCGCCCGTCAAGTCATGAAAGTGGGCAGCACCCGAAGCCGGTGGCCTAACCCCTTGTGGGATGGAGCCGTCTAAGGTGAGGCTCGTGATTGGGACTAAGTCGTAACAAGGTAGCCGTACCGGAAGGTGCGGCTGGATCACCTCCTTTCTACGGAGAATACAGGATGCCGTTCGGCGTCCGGTGCGGACCCTCCCGCGCGATGGTCGCGTGTGGACGGGTTGCTGGTGTGGAAGAGATCATGGGCTTTCGGTTCGTCCGTCGTGGGATGTTCCGCGGGGGTGGTGCGGATGCGCTTTTGGGCTCCCGGATCGCCACCCCAGGCTTTTTGCCTGGCGCGATTCGATGCCCGTCGTGCCTGCGGGCCGGCCGTGTGCCGGCGTGATGGCGTGGCGGTGCGTGGTGGCTTGAGAACTGGATAGTGGACGCGAGCAAAACAATGGTTTTGAATCTTTGTTTTGCTGTTGATTTCGAATCGAACTCTATTTTTTAGTGTTTGTTTCGATCGTTTTGTGATCATTTTTAGTGTGATGATTTGTCGTCTGGGAATTTGCTAGAGGAATCTTGCGGCCATGCACTCTCGTGGTGTGTGTTGCTTGCAAGGGCGTATGGTGGATGCCTTGGCAGACAGGACCGATGAAGGACGTTTGAGGCTGCGATATGCCTCGGGGAGCCGCCAACAGGGCTTTGATCCGAGGATTTCCGAATGGGGGAACCCACCGACCGTCATGGGTCGGTACCGGCTTCGGCCGGGGGGTACGCAGGGAAGTGAAACATCTCAGTACCTGCAGGAAAGGATATTCCGTGAGTAGTGGCGAGCGAAAGCGGATGATGGCCAAACCTTGCGCGTGTGATACCCGTCGGGGGTTGCGTGTGGGGTGTTGCGGGATCGCGTGTGCCGGCTCCGACGGGCCGGCCGGCAGTTGCAGAAAACCATGTGTCAGGGGAACCGGGTTGAATACCGGGCCGCAGAGGGTGAGGGCCCCGTACCTGAACGCGCATGGTCTGCCGATCGCGTCTCCCAAGTAGCACGGGTCCCGTGGAACCCCGTGCGAATCCGCCCGGACCGTTGGGTAAGCCTGAATATTCCTGTCTGACCGATAGCGAACGAGTACCGTGAGGGAAAGGTGAAAAGTACCCCGGGAGGGGAGTGAAACAGTCTCTGAAACCGTGCGCCTACAATCCGTCGGAGCCTCTTCGTGGGGTGACGGCGTGCCTATCGAAAAATGAGTCTGCGAGTCAGTGGCATGTGGCGAGCATAACCCGTGTGGGGTATGCGTAGCGAAGGCGAGTCTTAAAAGGCGTTTGAAGTCGCGTGTCCTGGACCCGAAGCGGGATGATCTAGCCCTGAGCAGGTTGAAGCGCGGGTAAGACCGTGTGGAGGACCGAACCCACCTGGGTTGAAAACCGGGGGGATGACTTGGGGTTAGGGGTGAAAGGCCAATCAAATTCCGTGATAGCTGGTTCTCTCCGAAATGCATTTGGGTGCAGCGTCGGGTCATTACGTCCCGGGGGTAGAGCTACTGGATGCTTGCGGGCCCGTATCGGGTACCAACAGCAACCAAACTCCGAATACCGGTGACGTGTATCCCGGCAGTGAGTCGGCGGGGGATAAGCTTCGTCGTCGAAAGGGAAACAGCCCAGACCGTCGTCTAAGGTCCCGAAGCGTGTGCTAAGTGGGAAAGGATGTGGAGTCGCATAGACAGCCAGGAGGTTGGCTCAGAAGCAGCCATCCTTGAAAGAGTGCGTAACAGCTCACTGGTCTAGTGGTTCCGCGCCGACAATGTAGCGGGGCTCAAGCACACCACCGAAGACGCGGCAGTATCGTTTGGTACTGGGTAGGAGAGCGTCCCATGAGGGGCGAAGCGGGCGTGGAAGCGTCCGTGGACTTCATGGGAGTGAGAATGCAGACATGAGTAGCGAAAGACGGGTGAAGATCCCGTCCGCTGGATGACCAAGGGTTCCAGGGCCACGTTCATCGTCCCTGGGTGAGTCGGGTCCTAAGGCGAGGCCGACAGGCGTAGTCGAATGGATGAACGGGTCGATATTCCCGTACCGGCTTTCAGCCGCCAAAACCGAGGCTTGGAGTACTAACCTCCGGGTCCGGGCTTACTTCCCCTTCGGGGGTGGGATGCCCTGGCCTGTTGGGACCGATCCTTGTAGTAGGTCAGCGCAGGAGTGACGCAGAAGGGTAGCCGGCCGCGGAGGTGGTCTTCCGTGGTCAAGCACGCAGGGCGTGGGACAGGCAAATCCGTCCCGCATGGGTCCGAGGTGCGATGGTGGGGGCCTTATGGCCCGATATCCGGTGATCCCGGCTGCCGAGAAAAGCTTCGGCGTGAGGCTCGAAGCCGCCCGTACCCCAAACCGACACTGGTGGTCAGGTAGAGAATACCAAAGCGATCGAGCGAATCCTGGTCAAGGAACTCGGCAAATCACTCCCGTTCCTTCGGTTTAAGGGAGACCCCCGATGGTGAGCCGCCTCGCGCGGGGAGCTTTTGGGGGTGGCACAGACCAGGGGGTAGCGACTGTTTACCAAAAACACAGGTGCATGCGAAGGCGCAAGCCGCTGTATATGCACTGACGCCTGCCCGGTGCCGGAAGGTTAAGAGGATCCGTCAGCCTTCGGGTGAAGCGGTGAATTCAAGCCCCGGTAAACGGCGGTGGTAACTATAACCATCCTAAGGTAGCGAAATTCCTTGTCGGGTAAGTTCCGACCTGCACGAATGGCGTAACGACTTCCCCACTGTCTCGACCAGGAGCTCGGCGAAATTGCAGTACGAGTAAAGATGCTCGTTAAGCGCAGAAGGACGAAAAGACCCCGGGACCTTTACTATACCTTGGTATTGGCATTCGGTGTGGATTGTGTAGCATAGGCGGGAGGCTTCGAAGCGTTGGCGCCAGCCAGTGTGGAGCCGCAAGGTGAAATACCGCTCTGTTCGCATTGGATGTCTAACCTCGACCAGTCATCCTGGTCAGGGACAGTGCCTGGCGGGTAGTTTAACTGGGGCGGTTGCCTCCCAAAGAGTAACGGAGGCGCCCAAAGGTCCGCTCAGCCCGGTTGGCAATCGGGTGGCGAGTGCAAGTGCACAAGCGGGCTTGACTGCGAGGACGACGGTCCGAGCAGGGACGAAAGTCGGGACTAGTGATCCGGTGCCGGTGTACGGACGCGGCATCGCTCAACGGATAAAAGGTACCCCGGGGATAACAGGCTGATCATTCCCAAGAGTCCATATCGACGGGATGGTTTGGCACCTCGATGTCGGCTCGTCGCATCCTGGGGCTGGAGCAGGTCCCAAGGGTTCGGCTGTTCGCCGATTAAAGCGGCACGCGAGCTGGGTTCAGAACGTCGTGAGACAGTTTGGTCTCTATCCTCTGCGCTCGTTGGAATGTTGAGGAGGCCTGCCCATAGTACGAGAGGACCTGGGTGGACGAACCTCTGGTATGCCGGTTGTCACGCCAGTGGCACGGCCGGTTGGCTACGTTCGGAAGGGATAACCGCTGAAAGCATCTAAGCGGGAAGCCTGCTCCAAGATAAGCATTCCGTGCAGCCTCGAGCTGCTGTAGTCCCCATGCAGAACACGTGGTCGATAGGCCGGACGTGGAAGCCCCGCGAGGGGTGGAGCCGACCGGTACTAACGGACGAAAGGCAACACTCATTCCCCGATCTGTTCGGGGAGCGCATCATCCTCCTGCAAACGACACCAGACGGCAATGAGCATTGTCTGGCCACAAGACGAAACATCAACGGCATTCGCGTCCCCTGTCCGGTTCCCAGGCCGCCACAAGGCCGGCAGACCCCAGTGTCTGACCGTATAAGAGAAGATTTGCGGCGGCCATGGCCCAGGTGAGACGCCCGGTCCCATTCCGAACCCGGAAGCTAAGGCCTGGCACGGCGATGGTACTGCACCCGACAGGGTGTGGGAGAGTAGCACGCCGCCGCA
>NZ_VULV01000027.1:0-2272 GCF_009696495.1 Bifidobacterium sp. WCA-178-WT-4B
TGTTTTTGTTCAATAGGAAGTTGAGGTTTTAGTCACGAAGGTTTTTCGGGTTTAGGCGGAAAGGCATGCCGACCACCCGTGGGCCTTAGCCTGATGGTGCTTCTAGTTCCATTCGGGAAAGGTCCGGAAAGGCAATGATCAGCATGTCCCAAATACAGTCTATCCGTTCGCGTCGCAGGAACGGTGAGTCCATCGCCTCGATAGCGCGCAGCGAGAGGGTCAGCGAGCCGACCGTGCGCAAGTATCTGAGGGTCGACGACCTATCGGCCAGGCCGCCCGTGAGGCGACGTCGTGGTTCGGTGATCGACGAGTGGCTGCCCATGATCGAGGGCATGCTCGCCGAGGACCGGGAGACCTGGCGCAAGCAGCGGCATACCGCGACCCGCATCCATGAGCGGTTGCGCGACGAGTACGGGGCCGGGGTGTCGTTGTCGACGGTGACCCGGACCGTGGCGCGGCTCAGGCGCGAGGCCGCGGCGGAGCGGGAGGCCGGTTTCCTGGACCTGTCGTGGCATCCGGGCGAATGCCAGGCGGACTTCGGCCAGGTCGACGTGCGCTACCGGGGCGTCGTGACGCGAATGCGGCATTTCGTGTTGGATTTCCCGTACTCGAACATCGGGCCGAGCCAGCTGATGCCCGGGGAGAACGCGGAGTGCACGTGCCAGGCCCTCAGGAACCTATTCGAATGGCTGGGCGGGGTGCCCGAACGCATCGTGTATGACAACGCCGCCGGCGTCGGACGCAAATGGTTCGACAGGATCCGCCTGACCCGCCTGTTCCAGGCGTTCCAGGCGCACTACGGGTTCGAGTACACGTTCTGCAACCCGTACTCGGGACACGAGAAGGGCGGCGTCGAGGCCCGGGTCGGGGCCGTGCGCCGCAGGCTGTTCGTGCCGGTGCCCGGCGTATGGAACCTCGACAGCTTCAACCTGCGCCTGCCCGGCCGCTGCCTCGAACTGGGGGACAAGGACCACTACAGGAAGGGCGAGAGCCAGACCGGCCTGTTCGACGAGGACCGAAAGGCGCTGCTGCCCCTGCCCGCCAAGCCGTTCGACGTGGTCACGTGGACGAGGATGAAGGCCGACAAATACGGCAACATCACCGTCCAGGGCCGCCACCGGTACGCGGCCGGACCCGAACACGCCGGCCATGAGATGATCGTCGGCCTGAGGGCCCTGGAGGTGGAGATCCTCGATGCCGAAGGCAAACGCGTGATCACGCATCCGAGGTCCTACGGGGACAAGCCGACCGACAGCGGCGACCCGTCGAGCCAGCTCGGGCTGTTGTGCGACCGGCCGGCGGCCTGGCGCAACAGCCGGGTGCGCGACGCGATGCCCGACCCGCTTCGCGAATGGATCGACGCGCAGGACGAGGCCACGCGGCGCGACAGCCTGCGTGCCCTGCTGCACGCCGACGGCGAGAGCGGCTGGCGGGCGGCCGTGGCCGGCATGCCCGGTGATCCTCGAATCCACCGGAGGCACGGACCGGGCCGGGGTATGTCTGGCCGCGGCACGCCACGCCTCGGGCCTGGGACCCGTGGCCTACGACGACCCCGTGGACCTGAGCGAATACGACATCGCCTACACCAAGGAGGACGAGTGAACCAGAAGAACGGACGGACCGACCCCGGCCCGCTGCGCGAGCGGGCGAGGAGCCTGTTCATCTCCAAGGCCACCATCGACGAAACGCTCGAATGGGCCACGCCCCGCCAACTGGACGCCATCGACCGCATGCTCGCCACGGAACTGGCCAACAGGGAGGCCTCCAAACGGGCAAGGCTCATGCGCCAGGCCCGGTTCCCGGCGCCCAAAAGCCTCGACGGCTACGACTTCGCGAACGTGCGCCTGCCCGACGGATACACCAAGGAGCAGCTGACCGGCCTCGATTTCGCGGCCAAGGCGCAGGACCTCGTGTTCTACGGCAAGACGGGACGCGGAAAGACCCACCTGGCCACCGCCCTGGGCATGCTCGCCATCGAGCAAGGCAGGAGCGTGAGGTTCCGGCAGACCGCGGAGCTCGTGCTCCAGCTCGGCAAGGCCAAACGCGACGGCGCCCTCGACAGCCTGCTCAGGGACCTCGCCCGTGCCGACCTGATCATCCTCGACGAGTTCGGCTACGCGCCCGTGCGCCTCGACGGGGCCCGTCTCCTCTACCAGATCATCGCCGGCAGCTACGAACGTCGCAGCATCATCCTCCGCCACGAACATCGAGTTCAGCAAATGGGGGACGATCTTCGCCGACGACAAACTCGCCGCCGCGATCATCGACCGCA
>NZ_VULV01000028.1:0-1992 GCF_009696495.1 Bifidobacterium sp. WCA-178-WT-4B
GTGATCGTAGGGACCGTGCGGCCGAGGGTTCACTGCTTGACGGAGCCGGCCGCGAGGCCAGACTGCCAGTACTTTTGCAGGAACATGAATGCGATGATCAACGGAACAACTGCGATAAGCGAGCCCGTGATGATGAGGTTGTTCGGAACCTGACCGTCTGAAGTTCCCTGGGCGCCCATCTTCAGCCACATGTTCAGACCGACTGTCAACGGGTAGTCGTTGGTGTCCGAGAGCATGATCAGCGGCAGGAAGTAGTTGTTCCAGACACCGACCAGCGTGAACAGCAGTACGGTGACGAAACCTGGAGACAGCAGCGGGAAACCGACCTTCCAGAAGATGGTCCAAGTGTTTGCACCGTCCAGTTTCGCGGCTTCGATCAGCGAGACCGGAATCGAGGTCTGCGCATAGATGATCATCAGATACAGGCCGAACGGCGTGGCCAGCTGCGGAATAATCACGGCCCATGGAGTGCCGACCAGCCCGATCTTCGAATACATGAGGAACAGCGGCACGGTGATTACCGTAGAAGGAATTGACATGAATGCCAGAGTGACGGCCAGCAGGGCGTTACGTCCAGGGAATCGCATGGTGGCGATGGCATACCCGGCGAAAGTGGCAATGATGGTTGCACCAACACCTGCTACCACTGCGTACATGATCGTATTGAACAGCCAGCGGGTATAGGCGCCATTCTGGTAGGAGAACGTATCCTGCACGTTCTGCCAGAACACATTCTTGTCATCGAACCACAGGCCGAAAGAGCTGAAGATGCCCTCACTGGTCTTCGTGGAAGAGAAGATGACCCACAGCAGCGGCACGAGGCAGTAGATGACCATCACAGCCATAATGATGTGCAGCAGCCAGTTGAGCACACGCTGCTTGCCGGTCAGCTTCGGAGCCGGCTCACGCTGCTGCATGCGCTTGTAATGCTTGCTTGCCTTGAGCGCCAGTTTGGCGTCTCTGCGCTGCAGCGACTTGGAACGTGGTTTTGCGATTGCTTCACTCATCACTTGTTCTCCCACTTGTTGCCGATGATCTTAACGACGGCGACCAAGGCCATGACGATGATGCCGATGACCAGAGAGACGGCAGCGGCATAGTTGACGTTCTGGCCATTGAATGCGAGGTTGTAGGTGTAGATGTTCGGCGTATAGCTGCTGTTGATCACGTCCGGGGCGGAAGTACGCAAGATGTTCGGTTCGTTGAACAGCTGGAGCGTGCCGATTACAGAGAAGAGGACTGTCATCACGATGGTGCTCTTAATCTGCGGGATCTTCACGGACCAAGCGATGCGCAGCTCCGAAGCGCCGTCAATACGGGCAGATTCGTACAGGTCGTTCGGAATGCCGATCAGTGCAGAATAATAAATCAGCATGTTATAGCCAAGGAAGCACCAAGTGCAGATGTTTGCGATGGCGAACAGCATGAGCTGCTTCGACAGCATATTAGGAGCTTGCACACCCATCATATGAAAAATTTGGCCAACTAAACCATACTTATCGCCGTAAATGTATCCCCACATCAGCGCCGCGATGACGCCTGGGACGGCATAAGGCAGGAACAGCAGGATTCGCGGCACCGCGATATGGCGGATCCTCTGGGAGTCCAAGACGAGCGCCGCCACGAGGGACAGAATCAGATTCATCGGAATCTGGATCGCCGCGTAAATCAGCACGTTCCTAAAGCCGCCCCACAAAGCCTCATCCTTGAACGCTCGGATGAAGTTGTCGAAGCCCGCGAATGTGGTGCCACCGAGAAGGGACTGCTTGAAGAAGCTGAGATAAAGCGCGTAGAACATCGGGACGATCATGCCGAACAGGAAGACCACCACGTATGGAAGACAATACCATATGCCTATGTATTGGCGCTTCGGCTTGCGCATCACGGAAGTATCCGGTTGCGCCGTTGCATTTGTCATAGTTTTTCTCCTAACCCGTCTGAATGAGCCTGCCAACAACATCGTCGCCATTGCCGTTTCATCCATCGGTACGT
>NZ_VULV01000029.1:0-1502 GCF_009696495.1 Bifidobacterium sp. WCA-178-WT-4B
CCCCACATTTGACTGACGCCATCGGTTCCGGTGGCTGTCCTTATTTTGATTTGTCCCGCCCATGGCCGCCGACCCGTGGGCCATGGATGCATGACCTCATAGGAGCGTGGCCGCTCCCGTCGGATCCCGCAAGAACCATGGTAGCGTGCCCCGTCAACGTCCTGTCTGCGCCGCAAGCCCCCGGGAGGCATCCGAACACATGGAAAGGAACGACAACGATGACGCCGCCGAACGAAGTGGTGTGGGCCGGGATCGACACCCACACGGACACGCACACCATCGCATTGCTCGACGAGCGGGGCAGGCCGCTGGGCGCCGAGACGTTCACGGCGGACCCGGACGGATACGACAGGCTGATCGGCATGCTGCCCGGGCCGGGCAGGGTCGCGGCCGTGGGCGTGGAGGGCACGAACTCGTTCGGAGCGGCCCTGGCCCGTCGTCTCACTGCCGCCGGATACGAGGTGCGCGAGGTGCCGCGCCCCAGGCGAAGCGTGCGCCGCAGGGACGGCAAGTCCGATCCCCTCGACGCGGTCGCCGCTGCCCGTAGCGTCATGGCCGGCGACGGCACGAGCCTGCCGAAAAGCCCGGACGGCTGGGTCGAGGCACTGCGCCACCTCAACGCGCAGCGATCCCAACCGGTGTCGGCGATGACCGCGATCCCCGATTCGACGAACGGGCTGCTCGCCGCCGCCCCGGAACCCATCAGGGAACGTTACCGGGGGTTGAGGAGCGAGACCCGCATGAACAGGCTCGCCGAATGCAGACCGGCCGGCGGCCTGGTCGAGCGGAGCGCGCCGGCCGCGCTGAAATCCGCCGCCAAGGCATGGAAGGCGCTCAAACGGCAGGCCGGTCTCCTGGAGGAACGCATGCGCCTGATCCTCGAGGAACACGCCAGGCCGCTGCTCGACATGTACCGCGCGGGCACCGTCATCGCCGCGACCCTGGCCATCGTCGCCGGGGACAACCCCGAACGCATCCGAAGCGAGGCCGCGTTCGCCAAACTCTGCGGCGTCTGCCCCATCCCCGCGTCCAGCCGGCAGGACCAACCGACACAGGCTCAACAAAGGCGGCAACCGGCAGGGCAATATGGCATTGCACCGCATCGCCATCGTCCGCCTGCGATACCACAAGCCGACCCGCGACTACATGGCCAAAAAGACCCGCGAGGGCAAAGGCAAGCTCGAGATCATCCGCTGCGTCAAACGGTTCATCGCCCGCGAGGCATACCGGGCGCTCATCAGCATACGCAACGGCGAGGTCGGACGCGGGACCCCGGCCGAACGCGGCGCCAAGCTGCGCGAACTACGCGTCAGCCGGAACATCACCCAGCAACAGATCGGCGAGGCGCTCTGCGTGCCCTCGAGCCGCATCAGCGAGATCGAACGCGGCGCACGCGACCTTCCCGAACTCGAGCAACGGGCCATCCAGTGGATACACTCGACAACCAACCCAAAACAACACACCCAAACGCTTGACAATGTATAGGAGCATCGAAATACAGG
>NZ_VULV01000003.1:0-193068 GCF_009696495.1 Bifidobacterium sp. WCA-178-WT-4B
CCGTGGACTTGTCCCGGCCGATCCTCTCCGCGGTCCGCCGAATGCTCAGATGCTGTTCGCAATGCAGCTTCTCGATCAGGATCCTCTCCTCGGACGACAGGTGCGAATACTGTTGACCCATGAGTGCAACACCTTCTTAAGTTAGAAACTTCGAACACTTCCAACCCTAGACAAGGTGTTGCACTTCTATTTAGAACCCGGGGCCCGACGGCGAGGAAGAAGCGCGGTGTCCACATCGGCGTCCGCATCGTTGACCAGCATAGATGTTACGCTGACGTAGGTTACGGCAGCGTAAGCAACGTATCGCCAACTCGTGAAACGGGGGCATCACCATGGCATCAACAACCGACGACGCAGAAAAGACGATGCATCACGACGCTCATAGCAGCGCGACGATTGCAGAGGATGCCACCATCGCATCCAAGCGTCAGGCGGCTATCGAGGCGCGCGAACAGGCGTTGCAGGCCAAGGCTGATGCCGTACGGGCCAAGGCCCAGTTCAAGGCCGAGGCCATTCGAGCCAAAGCCGAGGAGAAGGCCCGGCACAAGCTCGCCAAAGCGGAGAACCGTGCGCTGAAAATCGAGGGCATTGCCCCTGCGGAAGTGGAACGCAGGATTCGTCTCGACGTGCACGGACGGCCAAAGCCGTTGATGCGCGGCTGGATTCACGCGATTGCCGCTCCCCTGTCATTGGCGGCAGGCATCGTGCTTATATGCCTGGCACATGGCGCGAGTCTGAAGTGGGCGTGTGCCGTGTTCATGACAGCGTCTCTGATTCTGTTCACCAATTCGGCCTGCTACCATCTGGGCGATTGGAGCCCGCGCGTCACCGATGTGCTGCGGCGTATCGATCATGTCAACATCTTCCTGCTCATTGCCGGCACGTATACCCCGGTCTCGTTTGCGCTGGAACCGTTCTGGCGCAATGTGATCATCATATCGATGTGGGCGTGCACGGCCATCGCCATCGTGATTCATGTGATCTGGATCAATGCACCACGCTGGCTGTATACGGTGGTGTACATCATCTTCGGCATATACGGCCTGGCTTATATGGTGATGTTCTGGAATTCGCCGTATGCGGGGCCAGCCGTGGTGGCGCTGCTGTGCGCCGGCGGTGCCTGCTACATCCTCGGCGCCATCGTCTACGCCTTGCGCAAGCCCGACCCTTGGCCTCGCGTCTTCGGCTTCCATGAGATTTTCCACTGCGGAACGGTGGCCGGATATGCCTGCCATATGGTGGCCATCTACATGGTGATCGTCTCGCTGTGGCATTGACGTCTCCAGGCCCGGCGACGGTGCCGAGCCAACGAACGGGGAGGGGTTCCGGAATCGTCCGGAACCCCTCCCTCGCGTTGAGACGACGTCAGGCCAGCGGCTTGGCGGCCTTGACCGTCACGGACAGCTCGCGGCCGTTCGGTGCGGTGTAGGAAACGACGTCGCCCACCTTGGCACCCTCGATGGCCTTGCCAATCGGGGAATCCGGGGTCATGATGTCGTAGTCGGTGCCGGCCACGATGTCACGGCTGCCGAGCACGTAGGTCATCTCGTTGCCGTTGAGCTCGATGGTCACCACAGAGCCCTCGCCCACGGTGCCTTCCGGAGCATTCTCGATGATCTTGGAATCACGCAGCTTGACGGTGAGCTCGGTGATGCGGCCCTCGTTCTTGCTCTGCGCCTCGCGGGCCGCCTGATAGCCGCCGTTCTCGGACAAGTCGCCCTCGGCACGCGCCACGGCGATCTTGTGCGCGATTTCCTCACGCAGCTCACCTTCACGATGGGCGAGCTCCTCCTTCATCTTGTTGTATGCTTCCTGCGTCAGCAGGTAGACCTTGTCCTCAGCCATATCGTCCTCCTGAACCGTTGTCGATGCTGAAACAATCTTCGTTATTTATGACAAAACTCCGGCTATGACCCCGGCGTTCGTCATGTGCTGACCTGTGGTCAGCGGGTGGAAATGATGTCGATGACGAACACCAGCGTGTCCTCGCCGCCGATGCCGGCCTGCGGGATGCCGCGGGAACCGTAGCCGTATTCCGGCGGAATGGAAACCACCAGACGCGAACCCACGTTATGGCCCGGCACGGTCTGGTCCCAGCCCGTGATGACCTGTCCCACGCCGATGCCGAAGCTGGCGGGCTGATGACGGTCGAAGCTGGAGTCGAATGGGGTGTCCTTACCCCACACCACGCCGTGATAGTTCACGGTGACGGTGTCGCCGCGACGCACGATAGGGCCGTCGCCCTCGGTCAGCTCCACAACCTTGAGGCCCTTCGGGGCTTCGGGCGTCGGGAACTCGATAACGGGCGTGGTGCCGTATTCGGCGTTCACCTGAGGCATCTGATCTGCCATTAGTCCTCCTTCACAGACACAATGCGCCCTACCTTAGCACCATCGGCGAATCGGCGGTAGTCCTTCATCCCTGTGCGATACGACACGCCGGCCGTATACGTCAATTCCGGTCATCATGCTGGTGAATACCAAACATGTCAATCAGCATTCGACGACATTGACGGCAAGCCCGCCCTTGGAGGTCTCCTTGTATTTGGCCATCATGTCTTCACCGGTCTGCTTCATGGTTTCGATGGCCTGATCAAGGGTCACGATATGTGAGCCGTCGCCGAGCATGGCCATACGCACGGCGTTGATGGCGGTGTTGGCGGCCATGGCATTGCGCTCGATGCATGGAATCTGCACCAGTCCGCCCACCGGATCGCAGGTCAGGCCCAAGTTGTGTTCGATGCCGATCTCAGCAGCATTCTCCACCTGTTCAGGCGTGCCGCCCATGACTGCGGCAAGTCCGGCCGCCGCCATCGAACAGGCCGAGCCGACTTCGCCCTGGCAACCGACTTCCGCACCGGAAATTGAGGCGTTACGTTTGAACAGGTATCCGATGGCACCGGCGGTCAGCAGAAACGTGACCACGCCCTGTTCATTGGCGTTGTCCACGAAATGCCAGTAATAGTGAAGCACGGCGGGAATGATGCCGGCGGAACCGTTGGTCGGAGCGGTTACGATGCGTCCGCCTCCGGCGTTCTCCTCGGATACGGCCAAGGCGAACAGGTCCACCCATGCGGCGTCCGAGGATTCGAGCACGGCGTCTTTGCGCCGGCTGTCGCGGCGCAGCACATCGGAATTCAAGGCGAGACGCCGATACATTTTCGGCGCGCGGCGGGGTACGTCAAGGCCACCGGGCAATGTGGGTTCCGCCGAGGTGCATCCGTGGTCCACACAGGCGCGCATAACACGCCAGATGGCATCAATATCGGATCGGACCTGGGCGCCCGAGCGTGAAGCGGTTTCGTTGGCCCATACAAGTTCGGCGATGCTGAGATGATGTTCCCGGCACAACGACACCAGTTCGGTGCATGACGAGAACGGGTAGGGTGCCTCGACGCCGAAATCAGTGGATGATGATTCGTCCGCGTCGGCAAAGGAGGTGCCTTCCGGAGGGCGTTCATGAATGCCGATTATCGGGTCTTCGGGAGCGCCTTTGCGCACGAATCCGCCGCCGATGGAATACCAGACCTGTTCGTCGACCAAGCTTGCGGCGGCGTCGAAAGCCTGGAATCGCATGCCATTGGGGTGCGCGGCCATGCGCTTCCATTGTTCGAACACCACGTCGCGGTCGTAGTTGAAATGGATGCGTCTGAGGCCGGCAAGGTTCAGAGTATCGTCCAACGCGCAGGTCTCGCGGATGTGCATCATGTGGTCGGTATCCACGGTGGCCGGCAGATTGCCTTCGAGCCCGGCCATTGCGGCGCGATCGGTGCCGTGGCCGAGACCGGTCAGCGCCAGAGAACCGTAAAGCGTGATTTTGACACGTGCGGTGCGATCGACCAAATGGTCGTCCTGCAACGAGGAGGCGAAGGCATGTGCCGCGACCATCGGGCCTACAGTGTGCGAGGATGAAGGTCCGACGCCGATGGTGAACATGTCAAGCACACTGAACATTTGGCTCCTTCTCCCCTGCTGGTTCGGCATGCCGGCGTTGCCAGGCGTCACGCCATCACGATATCGTATTCCAGCCTAGCGCCCGGAATCGCTTTCGCCTTATGCGGTGATGGCCGCGCGCGTCGTGCCGGATCGATAAGTCAGTCAGTGAGACAGTGCGGAGAACATCATAACCAGTACGATGATGCCGATGATGGCCAATACGATCTGCACCACCATCAGCCCGATGGTCAGTCCCTTCTTGGTGGCGATTTTGGGCGCGTACGCCTGTGCCAACAGGAAGGCGATGAAGCCGAACACCGCGTAGTTGACGGTCAGGGCCATCACATCGTTGTTCGACAACACCACGCCGTTCAGCGGCTGGTTCAACGTGTTCATCATCGTGCTCATCACGAACATGCCCCACACGCCGTAGCCGATTAATCCGACGACGCCGTACAGCCATGGCTTGAGTTTGTCGTTGGCACGCAGGGTCAAGGCTTCGGCACACCACAACAGGGCGAAGCCGACGATGTAGGTGAACGCCACGGCAATCAGTATCACGATAGTCGCCCATGGCAGGAGTGCGGCCACATTGCCGATCATGGACAGATAGAATCCCGAGCAGGCGATGGCACCAACGGTGAGCACCGTGCCCGCAATGACGGCTTGGGCAAGCATGGTGGGCAGGGCGCCTTGTTCGACTCGTTCGACATCGGTCCAGCGTGAAGCCATGTGGGTTCCTCGTTTCATCAGGTACAACGTCACAATGCCACATAGCCTAACGGCCTTTTGTTTCGGCCTTATAAGCTCCCCACATAGTAAGCTGCGAGCCTCCTCTGACGAGGGGACGTCGGCGAAGCCGACTGGGGGGAGAGACCGCGGCACAGCCACAAAAAACGCATCGGCCACAGGCCGATTTCAAGGTGCCTCCGGTGGGACTCGAACCCACAAGCCGAAGCGATCGATTTTAAGTCGACTGCGTATACCATTTCGCCACGGAGGCCAACTTTTCTATTATAAGCTATCTCCTGCCCTGAGCGTTGCTTGCGGGTTGCTGCACTTCGTGCAGCCGTCGCGGCATAGCCGCTCCCTTCGCCTACAAACAGCCCAGCGGGCTGTTTGTAGCAGCCGGTAGCGATAGCGTCGCCGGCGTCGCATATAAAGCAAACAGCCCAGCGGGCTGTTTGCTTAACGACTCAGCCCACTGGAGGCACTGACCACTTACGCTATTGAGCCAGCAACCGGCGACCATAATCGAGCACAATGCCGTCCAGCAGCCCGTGTTCGCTGGCAACGAACGAATCGATGGCTTCACCATGATCGGCCTTGGCGGCTTCGCTGACACGCGCCAGCACACGGCTCCACACCACAGCGCCGCCGCCGACCACATCGATACGGCCGGGGTGGATGGTCTTGTATTCGCGGCGCTCGGCGCGCGTCATCCTAAGGAACTTGTCGTCCACGGCATAGGCGTCTTCAAGGCTCAACCGATGCCCGTCGACCACGGTGTGATCGTATTCCTTCAATCCCATGGCCAAGGCAGTCATCGTGGTCACCGTGCCGGACACGCCGATGATGGTACGGGCCTTGCCTGCGTCCACGGTGCGGAAGGCCTCATCGATATGTTCATCGACGTCCGCAGCAGCCGCATCGATCTGTGTCTGGGTCGGCGGATCGTTGGTCAGATGACGTTCGGTCATGCGCACGGAACCGATGTTCATGGAAAACGCGCCCTGAACCTGGGTAGTGGGCGCACTGACGCCGTCGCCACCGATGACCAGCTCGGTGGACCCGCCGCCGAGGTCAACCACCAGATAGGGGGCGGGCAGATCGTCGCGATTGACCACGGAAGTGGCGCCGAGGAAGCTCAGGTCGGCTTCTTCAGTGCCGGGAATGACTTCGGGGCGCACGCCGAGGATACGTTCGATCTCATCCTCGAACTCCTCACGGTTTTCCGCGTCACGAGTGGCGGAGGTGGCAACGAAACGCAGGCCGTCGATGGGATGCTCGGCAATCACACCGGCGAATTCCCGAGCGGCCACATAGGCGCGTTCCAACGCTTCGTCGGCAAAACGATGGGTCTTGTCCACATCCTGACCAAGGCGGATCACACGCAGGATGCGCGGCACCACCTCATGCATGCCATCGGCATCGACACGTGCGATCTTCAGTCGAATGGAGTTCGTGCCGCAATCAATGCCGGCGACGGTTACGGATTCCTTGCTCATTGCCTTCTCCTCGTATCCTCGTATCCCTTAGTGCGTATGAATGGGCTGTTCGCGGTGGCTCATCTGTTGATCAATCGTCCAGTGTGCAACGGCAGACGGTCGGATCGAACTCGTCTTTGACACGTTCCAGCACCAAATCGCCAATGGGGTTGGCACCCGGTCCCATAACCAGGGATTGGGCCAGCAGAGCGTGCAGGCACTTGACGCGCACTGGCATGCCGCCGGCCGAAGTGCCTTCAATATGCTCCTCACTGTCGCCAAGACGTCCTGCCAGTTCGTGGCGGAATGCCAGATACAGATTATGGGCCTGCTCATATGCGGCCTTGAGCTCCTCATCAGCGGCCAGCATATCGTTGTATTGCTGCATCACGCCGGCGGCCTCGACATGGGAGGCAGCCTTGACGGCTTCCGGACCGGTCAGATAGCACGTGGTGGGGAAAGGGATTCCGCCGGGCAATACCGGGCGGGTGATTACGGCAAGTGGCCTACCGCAGACGCATCGTGCCCCCACGGCGACCATGCCGCGCGGGTATCGCCCGAGCTGACGCTGCACCAGGTCGATGTCATGGTCGTTGGCGGGCTCGGCAAGCATGGTGTCGACAAGGGCCTTGGCCTTGGCGGCGATATCGATGGTCACTGTTGGGTTCCCTCCCCTGTGTTCTGTTGGGTGTTCTGATCGGATGGGGTGTTCTGGTCTGACTTATCGGACTGCTTGGATGAGTCGTTGGATGACGAGTCAGAGGAACCGGAAGTATCGGATTTGCCGGACTCGCTATCGTTCACAGGCTCATCGGCCTTTTTGAGCGAGTAAGACAGTTCGCTGTACCATGGCAGGACTTTTTTGTTGCTGCTACTGGAATCTTCCGTTTTCTGGGATTCGCTATCGGAGCCGGTCACGGCTTCGGGATGCAGCACACGCACGGCCTGTTCGCCGGGGAACACGAAGCCGAGGCGTTCACGGGCTTGGGCGGTGATGTAGGCCTTGTCATCCCAACGCTTGATGTCGTTCTCCAACTCCTGCTTTTGGGCGATCAGCGAGGCCTCCTCGCGTTTGAGACCGTTGAGTTCGGCCAGATTCAGGGCATAGGTGTGGAAGGTGGAGACCAGCTGGATGGTGCCGAGTGCGATGATAAACAGGGAGACGAAGAACGCTATGGGCCCCGCTGACCTTTTTCTCCTGACTTGTGCTTTGCCGGTTTTGCCAGGTTTGCCGGTACGGGACGACTTGCTCATGTCACATGAAAATACCCGCCGCATTCGACTTGACGAACACGACGGGTATCGAGCTTCAGTGGAAACTCACGCCTTTACGGGCGTTTCAGCTCACTTGGCCAGGTACTTCTTGCAGGCCTTGAAAGCGCTGTAGCCGGCGTACTGAGCGGTGGAGCCGAGCTCCTCCTCGATCTCGAGCAGGCGGTTGTACTTGGCAACGCGCTCGCCACGGGCCGGGGCGCCGGTCTTGATCTGACGGGTGTTCTTGGCCACGGCCAGGTCGGAGATGGTGGTGTCCGGGGTCTCGCCGGAGCGGTGGGAAACCATGGAAGTGTAGCCGTTGGCGGTGGCCAGCTCGATGGCGTCGAGGGTCTCGGTGACGGAACCGATCTGGTTCAGCTTGACCAGCAGGGAGTTGGCGGCGCCGAGGTCGATGGCCTTCTGCAGACGAGCCGGGTTGGTGACCAGCAGGTCGTCGCCGACGAACTGCAGACGATCGCCGAGGCGAGCGGTGATGGCAGCCCAGTCTTCCCAGCCTTCCTCGTTGAACGGGTCCTCGATGGAGACGATCGGGTACTCGTTGATGAGGTTCTCGTAGTAGTCGAGCATGTAGGCGGAGTCGCGCTCCTCACCGTCGAAGCGGTACTTGCCGGTCTCCTTGTTGTAGAACTCGGAGGAGGCGACATCCAGGCAGATGCCGATCTGCTTGCCGGGCTCGTAGCCGGCGGCGGAGATGGCGTCCATGATGTACTTGAGGGAGTCCTCGTTGGACTTCATCTTCGGAGCGAAGCCGCCCTCGTCGCCGAGGCCGGTGTTCAGGCCTTCCTTCTTCAGGACGTTCTTCAGGGTGTGGTAGACCTCAACGCCAGCGCGCAGAGCCTCGGAGTAGGTGTCGAAGCCGTACGGGGAAATCATGTACTCCTGGATGTCGGTGGCGAAGTCAGCGTGAGCGCCACCGTTCATGATGTTCATGTTCGGGACCGGCAGGATGTGTCCGTTGGTGCCGCCGATGTAGCGGTACAGCGGCAGGCCGGCGGACTCGGCGGAAGCGTACAGAGCAGCCAGGGAGACGCCCAGGATGGCGTTGGCGCCCAGCTTGCCCTTGTTCGGGGTGCCGTCGAGCTCGATCATCAGGTCGTCCAGAGCGCGCTGGTCAGCAGCGTCCATGCCGATGACCTTCGGAGCGATGACCTCGTTCACGGCCTTGACCGCGTTAAGAACACCCTTGCCGCCGTAGACGGACTTGTCGCCATCGCGACGCTCCCAAGCCTCAGCTTCACCGGTGGAGGCGCCGGACGGAACCAGACCCTTGCCCTGAGCGCCGTCTTCGGTCTCCAGGTAGACCTCAACGGTCGGGTTGCCACGGGAATCCAGAATCTGACGCGCGTACACGCTTTCAATTACTGCCACAACTACTCCTTAAAACGG
Source organism: Bifidobacterium sp. WCA-178-WT-4B (assembly GCF_009696495.1). Lineage (NCBI taxonomy): Bacteria > Bacillati > Actinomycetota > Actinomycetes > Bifidobacteriales > Bifidobacteriaceae > Bifidobacterium > Bifidobacterium sp. WCA-178-WT-4B. The sequence continues at coordinate 8,804 of NZ_VULV01000003.1, forward strand.
TTGTGTATCTTGAATGACATTCTTAAGAGTAGTGCGATTTGTGGACGTTGTGAACAACACGCCCAAAATTTAGTGTTAGCGCTCACAATGCCGGTGTGCCGCCTGATTGCAAGGCAGTACGGACGAAATCGCTCAGTCGATGTCCTTGCCATTGAGGTAGTCGATTTCACTGTCGGACAATTTCAGTTCGCCGGCTTTGAACGAGTCCTGAATCTCCTGCGGGTTTCTGGCCGAGGGAATCGTGAACAGATATTGGTATTGCGCAAGTTCCCACGCGAGCGTGACGCGCTGGTAGGAGCAGTCGTGGGACTTCGCGACTTCGCGGAACCGGTCGAACAGATGCCCGTTGAACGGGTCAAGGAATCCACCGAGCGGCGACCAGCAGACGAAAGCCAAACCGAGTTTTTCGCAGGTTTCCAACGTGTGTTCGGGGTCGCGGTGGACCGGGGAGAACTGGTTCTGGACGGCCACGAGACGATCGCCCAAAATGTTGTGGGCGGTTTCGATGTCTGTGTTGTCGATTCTGGAGATACCGACCGCTTTGGCCACACCTTCGTCCACGAGCTGCTTGAGTGCGCCCATCTGGTCTTCGTACGGCACCTGCGGATCGTTGCAGTGCGAGTAGAGCAGATCGAGCGTACCGACACCGAGGCGGCGGGCTGATTCCTTGGCATTGGCGATCATGGTTTCAGGTCGGGCGTCGGCCTGCCAGCCGTAGTTGCCGTTGCCGTCAAGCGTACGCAGCCAGCCGGTTTTGGTGGCCACGAGCACCTGATCTTTGGGGCCATGCCACGAGTGCAGAGCATCGCGGACCAGATATTCGCCATAGCCCATATCCTCCGGTTCGCCGGTGCCGGGCGCGCTGGGCAGATAATAGGACCAAGCCGTGTCCAAATAACGGACTCCGGCATCGAGCGCGGCATGGATGGTCTCGATTGCCTGATCACGGTTAGAGGGGCGCCCCTCGATGGCGAGCGCCATCGTGCCCATGCCGAGGCGAGGAATCTCATAGCCGGCAAGTGTTGCCGTGGTCGCGCTCTGGTTCGTGCGGTTCGTAGTCGTTTCGCTCATAGCAGTCACTTAATCCCGCTCGCTGGACAGCCGGAACGATTCCGTCTGTAGCGAATCATCGTCACAAACGACGGCCCGAAAATATGAATATGGCTCACCGGAGGTTGCCCGGTGAGCCATAGCTGGCTCGACTGTCGCCTCGCACCCCGCCTACAAACGGCTCTGCCGTTTGCTTGACGACGGGGTCCATGCCAAATCATCAAGCAACTGGTTGGTCCAGAGGACTACCTGGTCGGAGCTCATGGGGCCTTGGCCCAGGGAGCCGGTGAACGGGGTGGGGACGATGAGCTGGTGTGTGACCGGACGGTATTGGGTGCCCTTGTAAATACGACCCATACGCATCTGGATGGATTCGGGCGGGTCGATACGGCCGATGCGCACGCGGTTGGATTGCGCGAGAATCTCCGAAACGCCGAGCTTGCGGGCCTTGAACTTCAGACGGGCCACATCGAACAAGGTCTCGAACTCGACCGGCGGCTTGCCGTAGCGGTCGGTGAGCTCCTCTTCCAAATCCTTCAAATCGGCCTCGTTGCGGGCGGAGGCGAGCTTGCGGTAGGCCTCCAGACGAAGCTTGTCCGAATCGATGTACCCGATCGGAATCGACGCCTCTATGGGCAGATCGATGGATACGGCCACCGGCTCGACGTTCTCCTCGGGCTCCTTGTACTTCTCCACGGCTTCGGACACCATGCGTACGTACAGGTCGAAGCCCACGCCCTCGATATGGCCGGACTGCTCGTCGCCCAGAAGGTTACCGGTGCCGCGCAATTCCAAGTCTTTCATGGCCACGTCGAAACCGGAGCCGAGCGCCGTGTTCTGCGCGATCGTGGCGAGCCTGTCATGGGATTGCTCGGTCATCGGCTTGGACGGGTCGTACAGGAAGTAGGCGTACGCGCGTTCACGTCCACGGCCGACGCGGCCGCGCAGCTGATGAAGCTGGCTCAGGCCGAAACGGTCGGCATGGTCGACGATCAGCGTGTTCGCGTTGGATATGTCAAGACCCGTCTCGATGATCGTGGTGCACACGAGCACGTCGATGTCACGATGCCAGAAGTCGCGGATGATCTGGTCAAGCTGCTTCTCACCCATCTTGCCGTGGGCGATGCCGACGTGCGCTTCGGGCACCAGCGTATGGATCTTGTCGGCGATGGACGCGATGTCCTGCACGCGATTGTGCACGTAGAACACCTGGCCGCCGCGCAACAGTTCGCGGCGCACCGCCGCGGTGACCTGCGCGTCCTCGTAGGCTCCCACATAGGTCAGCACCGGCAACCGGTCTTCGGGCGGGGTGGCCAGCGTGGACATTTCGCGGATGCCGGTCACGGCCATCTCCAGCGTGCGCGGGATAGGCGTCGCGGACAGGGACAGCACGTCCACATTGGTGCGCAGTGCCTTCAGCGTTTCCTTGTGTTCCACGCCGAAACGCTGCTCCTCGTCGATGATGACGAGCCCCAGATCCTTGAACGTGATCTTGGGGTTCAGCAGTTTGTGCGTGCCGATGACCACGTCCACCGTGCCGGACCGCAGGCCCTCGACGGTCCCGTTGATCTCCTTGGTGGTCTGGAACCGGCTCATGGCCGCCACATTGACCGGGAACCCTTCGAACCGTTCGCTGAAGGTCTCGTAATGCTGCTGGACCAACAGCGTGGTGGGCACGAGCACGGCCACCTGCTTGCCGTCCTGCACGGCCTTGAAGGCCGCGCGCAGCGCGATCTCGGTTTTGCCGAACCCCACATCGCCGCAGATGAGGCGGTCCATCGGTACGGGCTTTTCCATGTCGGATTTAACCTCGTCGATGGTGGTGAGCTGGTCGGCGGTTTCCTGATAGGGGAAGGCGTCTTCCAGCTCTTTCTGCCATGGGGTGTCCGGACTGAACGCGAAGCCCTTGGCGCGCTGGCGGGCGGAGTACAGCTTGATCAGGTCGTCGGCGATCTCGTGGACGTGCTTGCGGGCCTTGGCCTTGGTGGCCGCCCAGTCGGAGCCGCCGAGCTTGTTGAGCTTGGGGGCTTCGGCACCGATGTATTTGCTGACCTGGTCGAGCTGGTCGGTGGGGATGAACAGCTTGTCCGCCGGGGCGCCGCGCTTGGAAGGCGCATATTCGATGACCAGGTATTCGCGAGTGGTTTTGTTGGCGCCGGTGCCGATGGTGCGCTGGCGCATTTCGATGAACCGGCCAATGCCGTGCTGCTCGTGCACCACGTAATCGCCTTTTTTGAGTTCCACCAAGTCGATGGCCTTGCGCCGGCGTTTCGGCGTTTTGGCCACGGCCACGGCTGAAGTGCGGCCGGTCAGGTCGCGTTCGGTGAGCAGGGCGATTTTGGCGGCTTTGTCCACGAAGCCGTCGATGGCCTGAGAGCGGATGACGTCGAAATTGGCGATGCCGGTAGTGTTGATCGCGCGCTTGAGTCTGGCCAAGGTGCCGGCCGCAGCGGCGGTGATGGTGACGTGGAAGCCGGCATCGAGCAGGCCTTCGATGCCTTGGGAGGCCTTGGCCTCATCCCCTCGGAATTCGGCCGGGTTCTGGGCGTCGAGCTGCACATGGCCGGTCAACGTGGTGTCCACGCCGAAACTAGTGAGGCGAATCACCGGATGTTCGGAGTATTCGAGGGAGCTGATGGTTTCCGCATAGTCGAGGAAGCTGGCTTCGTCGAAGCTGATGGGCGCGCCGGAGCCGTGGCCGGAGGCGGCCACATGCCAGCTGGCGGCCAGGAACTCGCTCGCGGTTTTTGCCAAGTCTTCGGCGGAACGGCGCAGTTTCTCCGGGTCGCTCAGGAGGATCACGGCATGCTTGGGCAGCATGGAGCCCACCGGTTCCAGATGGTCCACGAGTGCGGGCATCAGGGATTCCATGCCTTCGACCGGAATGGCGTTGGCGATGGATTCGAGCATGTCCTCAGCATTGGGAATCGAACCGACCAAGGCTTTGGCGCGGGCGCGCACGGCGTCGGTCAGCTGCAGTTCACGGCATGCGGTGGCCCAGATGGTCTTGAGGCCGTCGCCGTAGGTACGCTGGTCGGAGGCGTGGAATTCCTTGATGGTGTCAATTTCGTCGCCGAAGAATTCGATACGCACCGGGTGCGGTGCGGTGGGCGGGAATACGTCAAGAATGCCTCCGCGCACCGCGAACTCGCCACGGTCCATGACCAGGTCCACGCGCGTGTAGGCGTTTTCGATCAGACGTTTGGCGGCTTCGTCGAGGGACAAGTCCTCCCCCACGGTGAACACGAGCGGCTCGACGTCGCACAGTCCTTGGACGACCGGCTGGATGAGCGAGCGGATCGGCATGACGAGAATGCGAATCGGGCCGAACATCGGATCGGTATCGCTCGGATGCTTGAGTCTGCGGAACACGGCCATGCGGCTGGCCACGGTGTCCGCGCGCGGGCTCAGACGCTCGTGCGGCAGGGTTTCCCAGGCTTCGAGCTGGGCGATGTCGTTCGGGTCGCCATCATACCAGGAGCGCAGCGAGCCCACGGTCTCTTCGGCTTCGCGGCCGGAGGCCACGACCAGCACGACCGGCTTGCCGGGTTTGCCGGCCACACCCTGGCCTATGGCGGCGGCCAAAGCCGGGCGCAAACCTTCGGGGATGCCGGCCAGGACGGAGTTGTCGATGTCGTCCGAAACCTCGATGTCGCCAGTGGCGAGCCTAAGGAAGGTCTTGTCCTGTTCCAGCCCGGACAGGATGACTACCAGTGAGCCGTTGATCAGGTCCGGGTGCGTCGCCTCACCGGCCATTGAACTTCTCCTGGGTCTTGGCAAGACCGTGGAAGATGATGTCCTCGGCGGCGTCAGCGCCGTCAGCCAGGAATTCGGGCAACTGCTTGCGCTGGTCCGGGCCGAAGCCGCCCAGTACCCAGTTCACCGTGTTGTCATGCGCGTTCGCACCGCGCTTGGAGTGGCCGACGCCCATGCGCACGCGCGCGTATTTCGGCGTGCCAAGGGAACGGTCAATCGACTTGATGCCGTTGTGGCCGCCTGCGGAGCCGCCTGCCTTGACCTTGATACGACCGAATTCCAAGTCCATGTCATCGTGAATCACCACAATATGGTCGGGCTCGATCTGGTAATAGGCGCTAATGGAAGCCACCGCATTGCCGGAATCATTCATATAAGTCAGCGGCTTGGCCAGAAAGAACTTGACGGTGCGGCCGTCCAGGTTCATCACGCTTTTACCGAGCATGGCCAAGCCCTTGTGATCGGCGAAGTTCACCGTCCAACGTTCGGCGAGCACGTCGGCGGTCATGAAGCCCATGTTGTGCCGCGTGTCCTCATATTTTTTGCCGGGGTTGCCCAGTCCCGCAATCAGCCAGAAATCCGACGCCATAATCCGCTCCTCGTCCGTCTTCCTATATTCCCGTATGCACGTTCCGTACGTTCCGTACGTCATGCGCGCGTTCGCCTCGCGCACTGGCCCGTGCCCGGCCGGATTCAACCGTCAAGATTGTACTCAACGCCGCCGTCAAGCCTTGGAATCGGCAAGCAGCAGGGCGCGGCATTGCTCGACATCCATCGATTGGACCGATGAATGGTGAAACGCTTCGACGTCACGAGTCACGATGACGTCGGCATCATTGTCCTCGGCAACGGCACGGATGAGCCCGTCTTCGAAGTCGGGCTCATCGGACCGGTACGACATACGCGCATGGCGTTCCATAAGTGGACGGATGTCGAACAATTCCATCAGTCCACCGATATCGTCTCGCGCCGCCCGCTCCTCGCCATAATGCTTGCGCAACACGTAATACACGTCATTCAATGACGATACCGGCGCCATGATCTCAATGTTTGGCTGAGCAACGGCTTCCAAGAGCAAATCAATGCATTGTTTATGGAAAGGCGCTCGTTTGTCATTGCACAGATCGAGCAGAATATTCGTGTCAAACAGCGGTTTCATCCCGTTCCCCAAATCGTTCCATACGTGCCTGCGCGAGAATCTCCTCATCCGAAAGATCGCCTTCCGCCTCCGGTAAATTCCGGTCGGCGAAACATTGAATCAGCTCCTGCTTTTTCCCACGCTCCCGCTCCTGAATCAGGGAGAGCGTCAGACGCTCGAATTCCGGCAGTTCCCCCGTATCCGCAAGGTAGTCGGTCAGATCACGAATCAGGTCCGAATAGGTGCGCCCATTACGCTTAAGCACTTTCTCCGCGTCGCGCTTCCGTTCGGCATTGACGCGCGCCTCACCATGGCCATAGTCATATCGCGCCTTCTTGTAATACCAGTATTACAAGAGATGGGGACGGGTGAATCACGTCTATTAGGAGATGCCGCCAGCGACCTTTTCGCGCTGTTTGCCGTTGAGGTACCAGTAGGCCAGCGCCACGAACAGGGCCGCCGAGGATATTGCCGAGCGTGGCTGCGGACAGGTTATAGAGGATTCCCGATGGTGTCTTCACCTGCGCAACCAACTAGCGATGGATTCAACGCGACATCAGCCGTATCTCCCCTGCCTGCGCCGTCACCTGAACATATTGCAAAGCGCTATTGCACCAATTGCGGCACGCCTTGCCGAGTCTCCGCACGATTCTGCCCAAACTGCGGCAAACAGTTGGACTGATATGTCCGCCAATGCCGTATATCGGGCATCGGCGACGAGCCTTGATTGTGCAACGCCCCACGCTTCCCTGCAATCGGATGACATATTGCGGGAAGGCAGCGGATTTTGGGCGTTTCTGGCGTGGCATCCCGCAAGCGTTATCGCACGTTATCTGCACCGAATCATAAGAATGGCAGAATTCCAATGATTTCGCAGGCAGAGTTGCGGGACGCTAGCTATGTGCATCGTTTGACGTGTGTGGCATCCCACGTGATTGCGGGATGCCACGTCAAAACGGACGAAAATCGCGTGCTGTCCCGCAGTTTGCCGTTATCTGGGATAAGCGCGTCCGATATATGGCGTTCGAGGAAAAGAGCTGATCCGATACAACTTTTTAGTGTTATAGGACACCGGAATCCATGGAGAGCAAGGGGAAACCGCCTCGGAGCTACAGGTCCAAATACCAGTAGGACATGTCTCGCATGGTGCCGGTGGAGTCGGTGGCAGCGGCGGGCATGAGTCCGAATTGGGTGAAGCCGAAGCGGTGCATGAGGGCAATGGAGCCGGCGTTATCGGCGAAAATGATGCCGCAGGCCTTGCGCATGTGGCGGGCCCGCGCCTCGGCGAGCAGCCTGTCAGGCATGAACGTGCCTACTCCCCTGCCTTGCCATGCCGGATCGATGTAATAGGCCAAATCGGTGACACCGTCATATCCCGCGCGGTCATAGAACACGGAGAGCGCACCGAAGCCGATGATTGAACCGTCTTCCGATTCCACAACAAAAACGCCGTAGGGCGGCGTATGGGATTCGACCCAGGCGCGGCGTTGGTCGAGGGTGCGCGGGGTGAGGTCGGCGGTCGCACCGCCGGCCATCACTGAGGCGTTGTAGATGTCGGTGATGGCTTGGATGTCGGATTCGACGGCCGGACGGAAGGTGTATGGCATGAGGTTCCTTTGAATACGCAAATAGCCCGTCCTTATGATAAGGACGGGCTATGTCAGTTGAGGTAACCGACTCCCTTCAGTCGCCTTCTGCGATAGCTCCCCACACCCTGAGGGGAGCCGGAACTACTTGTCGAGCTCGATGGCCTTGTTGAGGGCGTCTTCAAGCTCCTTCTGCGCCTTGCCGTAGGCGGTCCAGTCGCCGTTCTTCATGGCGGACTGGCTGTCCTTCATGGCTTGGGCGGCATCGTTCAGCGCCTGCTGGAGTTCGGGGCTGCGGTCGGAAGACGAGCCGGAATCCGACTTGCCGTCCGTGGTGTCGGACTGGCCACCATTGGTATCGGAACCAGATTGGTCACCGGATGTGCCGCCGGAAGCCTGGTCACCAGACGATCCGTCACCGGACACGTTCTCAGCATCGCCTGCGGCCGCACCGGAATCACCACCGAACACCTGATCCAAGGCCTCATCCAACGTATCCGCGAATCCAACCTGATCACCGAATGCGACCAGCGTCTTCTTGAGCAGCGGGAATGAAGTCGCACCCGAAGACTTGACGTACACAGGCTGCACGTACACCAGTCCGCCACCGAGCGGCAAAGTAAGCAGGTTGCCGCGCATCACTTGCGTGTCGCCGGATTGCAGCAGGTTCAGTTCCTTGGACACGTCGGCGTTGGCGTTGAAGTTGTTCTGCGCCTGGCCGGGGCCCGGTACGTTCGAATCCTTGGGCAGCTCCTGCAATCGGATGGTGCCGTAGTTTGAACCTATCTTGCCCTTCTCATTGCCGGCATCCGAGTCGACCGACAGGAAGCCGGTGAGGATCTCACGGGTGGACTGGCCAGCCGGAATGTAGGTGGAGGTCAGCGAGAACACCGGTTCCTTGGTGCCACCGGTCTGCAAGGTCAGGTAGTACGGCGGCTGCAGGATGTCCTGGTCCTGCTGGGACTGGGATTCGGTCGGGTCGACCGGCGTCTGCCAGAAGTCCTCGCCGGAGTAGTACTGGCTGGCGGAGGTCACGTGGTACTTGGAGAGCAGCTCGCGCTGCACCTTGAACAGGCTTTCCGGGTAGCGCATGTGGCTCATCAGGTCGCCGGAGATATCGGAGAGCTGGTGGTACTGGCCGGGGAAGATCTTCTCCCATGCCTTGATTACCGGGTCGGATTGATCCCATACGTACAGATCCACGGAACCGTCGTAGGCGTCCACGGTGGCCTTGACCGAGTTGCGGATGTAGTTGGCCTTCTGCGAGCCCAAGGATGAGACCGTTGCGGAAGAGACGGTGGTGGAATCCTTGGTGGCGGAGCCGAGGTCGGTCATCTGCGAGTATGGGTAGGCATCAGAGGTGGTGTAACCGTCGACGATCCACTTGACGCGGCCATCGACCACGGCCGGATACACACGGCCGTCAAGCGTCAGGTACGGCGCCACCTTGGCCACGCGCTCCTTGGGGGAACGATCGTAAAGAATCTGCGATTCGCTGGTAACACGGTCGGAGAAGAGAATCTGATCGGAGCCGAAGCGGATTGCGTAGAGAATACGGGAGAACAGATTGCCAACCGAGGGGCCGCCGTCGCCCTTGAACGTGGTCAGGGCGCCTTCCGAACCGGTCGGGTAGTCGAACTCCCAAGCCTGCGTGTCCTCCGGTGCGCCGACGATCGAGTATTCGGTGGCGTTCGGCGAGAAGTAGATGCGAGGCTCATACTTTTCGGATTCAGTGAGCTTGCCCTGAGCAGGGATGCCGGATTCGAAGAATTCAGGCTGGCCGTCGGCGGTCACCTTGTTACCGTAAGCGGCCACCACACCGTAACCGTGGGTGTACACGGTGTGATCGTTAACCCAATTGCGGTTGTCGTTGCCGGCCAGGTCAAGCTCGCGGGCGGCAATCACGGTGTCTTGGGAAACGCCGTCGATCTCGTACTTGTCGACTGCCAAAGTGTCGGCGAAGGTGTAGTACTGCTTGGACTGCTGCAGCTGCTTGAATGTGGGGCTGACGACCTGCGGGTCGAGCAGACGAATCTGCGCGGTGGTGTCGGCCTCCTTGGCCAGAGCGCCCTGCTCGCCCTTGTCGGTTACCTTGTATTGCTCGGTCTTGAGCTTGTCAAGACCGTAGGCGGCGCGGGTGGCGTCGATATTGCGCTGAATGTAGGTGGATTCCATCTCCTGTGCGTTCGGGTTGACGCGGAAGCGCTGCAACAGCACCGGCCATGCCACGGTGAGCACGAGACCCACCACGACCACGACGGCAATGGAGGTCACCGGCACACGCCAGGCCTTGAGCGCGGCGGAGGCGCGCACGCCGATGGACGCCTGGCCTTCGAGCGTGTGGGAGCGCATGAGCCAGATGCCCAGCACCACGCCGAGAATGGCGGTCAGCGCGGCCATGATGAAGGTGACGGGGATGTGGGCGTGCACGGTGGTGTAGGAGGCACCGGTGATATGCGAACCCTGCCCGGTGAGCTGGTCGAATACGCCGATCACCTGGCGCACTGCCCAAGCGAACATGTTGAGCATCAGCCAGATGCCAAGCTGGCGGCGGCAACGCTTGGTGATGGAGAACAGGCCTCGGCCGTTGACCGGCATAGTGATGCGGATACCGCCCATCAGTACATGCGTGACCACCGAGAACACGAGGCCCACGCCCAGCAGCACGGCCACGGCGGCGAGCACGAGCTTCAGGCCCGGTAGCACAAACACGTAGAAGCCGTTGTCCAGACCGAACTGCGGATCGGTGGTGCCGAACGACTGCGCGTTGAACATGAGCAGAATCTCGCTCCAGTTCGCGTTGAACTGGGAACCGAAGATGACGCCGACGATCAGCGAAATCACCACGGCCACGCGGCGAGCGGTTTTCGAGCTGACGGATTTGCCCACCTCGACCACATCGCCGTTAATACGAATGGTGGATCCGTCTGCCGAATCAGGGCGTGCCCGGATAGCCAGCCATGCAGAGACGAAGCCGGTCAGGGCCATGAGCAGCGCGTAGGCCACCCACAGGCCGATCTTCACCCCGAGCTGGGTCCAGACCACGGACTGGAAGCCGAGCTGGCCGTACCACATCAGGTCGGTGATGAATCGGGACAGGCCGAAGAACAGACCGACGATGATGGCCAAAGCCAGCACCACGCCGATTAGAATCTTGCTGCCACGGCTGGCTCCTGAGCCACCGGACGCTGGCTTACGGGTGATACGCGGATTGGCCGGGCCACGTGGAGGGCGGGATGACCCGGAGTGGCCGGCATTGGTGTTGCGGGCCGGACCGTCCCCATCGGCCTCGACATCGAGGATGATCGGATCGTCATTGTTCGCACTATTGCGTCGTGAATCGCCGCCATTGCCGAACAGTACTGAGAAAGGATCGTTAAAAGACATAACTCAAGCCTATCGGAAGGGCGGGAGGTAGGTTATGCCCTGAGCACAGAATGAGGCAGCGTTCTGCTCTACGTTCTGTTCTACGCTTGCCGGTATGAACAGACAACGGCCACACCATATGCGTCCCTCAGTACACGCCACACGCCAACTTCGGCACAGGAGCACTCCAATCGTGGCGACAATATGTGCTTTGGCAGTGATGTTGGCCGGCGTGGCAGCCTACGGATGGCATGTCGGATGGTTCGCCAAATCCACATCAGACGGCAACACCGCCACTCCCCAGACCTCCCGGACAAGTGCGTTACCACGCACCGACGTTCCTTCCCCGAAGAAGAACGACGCCCCGGCCGCACAAGCCCAACGTGCGGTATCCGCCATGACACTTGAGGAACGTGTGGGACAGTTAGTGATGGTGCCGTTGTTCGCCGGTTCCGATCCCTCCTCGTTGGCTTCAACAATCGCCGACGAGCACATTGGCTCGGCCATTCTCATTGGCAATTGGAATACCGGCGTCGATACGATCAAGACCGCGACCGCGCAACTCCAAGGATATGCGCCGGCCGGCAATCGTCTCATCATCGCCACCGATCAGGAGGGTGGTCAGGTACAGCATCTGACTGGTACCGGTTTCGACACAATGCCCAGTGCCGTTGAGCAGGGCACAATGTCCGCTGACGCATTGCGTCAATCGGCAGGCACGTGGGGTTCGCAATTAGCTGCTGCTGGCATAAATGCCGATTTGGCACCGGTGCTCGGCACGGTGGTGGGCGATCGTGCCTCGAATGCTCCGATTGGCGCGCTGGATCGTGATTTCGGATTGGATGCGGCCGGTAACGCCGAGCATGGCATCGCCGTTATTGAGGGTTTGCGAGGCGCTCAGGTCGGTGCGGCGGTCAAACATTATCCTGGGTTGGGCGCGGTAAGCGGCAATACCGACTTCACCACCGAAGGCATTCTGGATACGACCACCACGTTGGACGGGGCCGAGGCAGGTGCCTTTGACCAGGCGATCACCAAGGCCGATCCTGCAATGGTGATGATGTCGTTGGCCACGTATCAATCCATCGATCCGAATAATCCGGCGGTGTTTTCTTCTACGATTATCGACGGCCATATTCGCAACGCCCTGAAATATACGGGCGTGGTGATTTCGGATTCGATATCTGCCGAAGCGTTAAGCAGCTACGATGTAAGCCAATTGGGAGTAAAGCTCGTCGAGGCGGGCGGCGACATGTCCTGCATCGGTCAGACGGATTACGTAAAGCCAGTTGTGGACGGCCTCAACGAACGGGCGAAGTCCGATCCGGCTTTCGCTTCGAAAGTGACGGCGGCGGCGACTCGCGTAATGACATTGAAAATCAAGATGGGACTGGCCTGACCGTTCATCCTTGCACTGGCGAGGATTCATGCGCGCTGATTCGCGCTAATCCTCACCAGCCCTCGTACAAATGCACACTAGTCCTCGTACGAATCGTCAGTCCTCGTATGAATACAGACCATGCTTGCCGATGTATTGCACCACGCCGTCAGGCACCAGATACCAGACCGGCTCGTCGTGTTCAGCGCGGCGGCGTACATCGGTCGAAGAGATGGCCAAGGCCGGGATCTCAAGCGTATCGACCTTGCCTTCGGGCAAGGTCACGCCGTCCGGGCTGAAGTAGCCGGGGCGCGTGACGGCCACGAAGTGGGCGAGGTCCCACATGAGGTCGGCGTCCTTCCACTGCATGATTTCGGCCACGGCGTCGGCGCCGGTGATGAAGAACAGCTCGGCGTCGGGATGCTGGGCTCGGATATCGCGCAGAGTGTCGATGGTATAGGTGACGCCCGGACGGTCGATGTCGACACGCGAGACGGTGAATTTGGGGTTGGATGCGGTGGCGATCACAGTCATCAGATACCGATCCTCGGCGTTGGTGACGTGCTTGTCCAGCTTGAACACAGGTCGGCCAGTGGGCACGAAAATCACCTCATCGAGGTCATACACCCAGGCGACTTCAGAGGCGGCGACCAAGTGGCCGTTGTGGATCGGGTCGAACGTGCCGCCCATGATGCCGACGCGCAGGCGCGTATGCCAATTGCCGCGTGCGGAAAGCCGGCCTTTGCCATGGCTGCTGGCCCCGGCCGGTACGGACAGGTCGGACATACGCCGTTCGGTTTCGCCTTGGGTGACGGCAATGATTTCGGCGGGTTCGGTGGATTCCACTGATTTTCCGGACTGAACTGACGCAGCCGTTTTGTGGCTGCCGGCAATATCACTCATGCTTGGCCGCCCTCGCTGGCGGCATCATCAGCGGATTCGGTTTCCTCTTCGATTTCGCCGGCGGTGGGATTGTCTTCCTTGGGATCGATCTTGCCCATGTCTTCATCCCATTCGTCCTGAACCACGCGGCGAATCTCGGCGAAGGTGGGCAGCGGGAAGTCCGGCTGGTAGAGGCGGCGGACCTCGGCCACACGCTCGGTGATGCGGATGAGCGTGTCGGTCATGCCGTCAAGGTCACCGTCGTGCTCCATCTGGCTGTATCTGCCGATGTAGCCTTCCATGAGTTCCATGTGTTCGCGCACGATCTTGAGCTGGGCATCGTTGAGGTCCACGACTTCGGGCGAATCGGTCTCGGGCCAACCGATGAGCACGGCGTCCGCGTATTCGAGCGACGCACGCTGGACGGCGGAGGCGATGCCATCCTCGATCTGCACAAGGAACACGTAGCGGACAATGCTCAGACGTTCGGCCGCGATCTTCAGGCCGAGCTTGGGATCGTTGAGGTCGATGTCGGGCCGCAGTTCGCTTGCCTTGTTTGCCGTGTCAGCCGTAGTGTTCATGTTGCCGTCCTCGTTCATGCGCGCACCTGGCCTGTTCCGTAACCGATCCACTTGGTGGTGGTCATCTCCCGCAATCCCATGGGACCGCGTGCGTGCATCTTCTGCGTAGAAATGCCAAGCTCAGCACCAAAGCCAAACACGCCGCCATCGGTGAAGCGAGTGGAGGCGTTGACCATGACCACGGCCGAGTCGATGCGCTTGGCGAATTCCTCGATGGCCGCATAATCCTCGGCGATGATGGATTCGGTGTGGCCCGTGGAATGCGTGTTGATGTGGTCGATGGCCGCGCCCAGATCCGGCACCACCTTGATGCCCATCTTGAGGGCCAGGTATTCAGTGTCCCAATCCTCTTCAGTGGCGTGGTTGAGGTCAAGGCCCTCGATTGCCGCGCCGGAGATGATGTCGTACGACGTGGTGTCGGCCTGCAGTACAACGTTCGCCTCGGCCAACGCGGCGGCGATCTGCGGCAGGAATTCGGCGGCGACATCCTTATGAACCAATAGCTTTTCGGCGGCGTTGCACACGCCCACGCGCTGGGTTTTGGCGTTGATGATGATCGGGATGGCCTTGGCGAGATCACCGGACTTGTCGATGTAGATATGCACGTTGCCGGCGCCGGTTTCGATGACCGGCACTTTGGAGTTGCGCACGACGGCTTGGATTAGACCCGCTCCTCCTCGCGGCACGAGCACGTCGATATGGCCTCGCGCCTCCATCATGGCGGTAGCACCGGCGCGTCCGTACTGGTCGACGGACTGCACCAGTGCGGATTCGAAACCGTGGGCTTCAAGCACCGGGGCGATGACGCCCAGCGTGGCAGCATTGGTGCGTTCGGCGGCGTGGCCGCCTCGCAGCAGCGCGGCATTGCCGGACTTGAGGCACAGGCTGGACACGTCCACAGTGACGTTCGGCCGGGCCTCATAGATCATGCCGATGACGCCCATCGGTACGCGCGTTTGGGTAAGGCGCAGACCGTTGGGCAGGTTGTATCCGCGCACGATTTCACCGACCGGATCGGGCAGGGTGGCCACATGGCGCACGCCTTGGGCGGCGGCGGCCACGCGCGGCACGTCGAACAGCAGGCGGTCGAGCTTGCCCGCGTCCATGCCGTTTTCCTTGGATTCGAGCATGTCCAGCGCGTTGGCGGCTTCGATGTCCGCGGCGTGCTCGTCCAGCGCGTCCGCAATGGCGAGCAGCAGTTCGTTCTTGGCTTCGGTATTTGCCTGTGCAAGACGCTCCTGTGCGCGTGCGGCCTGATCGGCCTGGCGGCACACCGCGTCGAACACCTCAGGACTCAATTCATCGCTCATAACAGTCAAGCGTAACTCACAACGCGGCTGATTGCTTACTCCGACCCGCTTGTTATGGGATGTCTGACGTTTTGAATCGCAAACAGAACCGGCTCCCCTCCATCTCAGGCGGGAAGCCGGTGATGTGATGCGCTCCGGTCAGCGAATCATCACTAACCGGTACACCACGGTGGATTAGCGAATCAGAAAATCAGTGAATCTGGTCCAGGTCGGGGTAGAGCGGGAAGTCTTCGGCGAGCTTGTCGACGCGGGCCTTCAGCGCGGTCACGTCGGCGGACGGGCCGGCGGCGAGCGCGGTGCCGATGATGTCGGCCACCTCCTCATATTCCTTCGGTCCGAAACCGCGCGTGGCCAGGGCGGACGTGCCGATTCTCAGGCCCGAGGCCACCGAGGCCGGGCGCGGGTCGAAGGGCACGGTGTTGCGGTTGATGGTGATACCGCAGGCGGCAAGCAAATCCTCGCCCTGCTGCCCGTCCATCTCGCTGTTGCGCAGGTCGACCATCACCAGGTGCACGTCAGTGCCGCCGGTCAGCACGCTGATGCCGTTGGCCTTGACATCGTCGGCCAGGAGACGTTCAGCGAGAATCTTGGCGCCGTCGAGCGTGCGCTGCATACGGTCTTTGAATTCGGGGGTGCCGGCCACCTTGAAGCTCACGGCCTTGCCCGCGATCACGTGCATGAGCGGACCGCCCTGCTGGCCGGGGAACACGGAGGAGTTGAGTTTCTTGGCGTATTCCTGCTTGGCGAGAATGAAACCGGAACGCGGACCGCCGAAGGTCTTGTGCGAGGTGGAAGAGACCACGTCGGCGTATGGCACGGGGCTCGGGTGCAGACCTGCGGCCACGAGTCCGGCGAAGTGGGCCATGTCGACCCAGAATTTGGAGCCGACCTCGTCGGCGATCTCCTTCATGGCCTTGAAGTCCTCGATGCGCGGGTAGGCGGACCAGCCGCCGATGATCATGGCCGGGTGGGTTTCGAGCGCGCGCTGGCGGATGATTTCCGGATCGATGCGGAAGGTCACGGGGTTCACGCCGTACGCCTCGGCGTGGTAGAAACGGCCAGAGAAGTTGATTTTCATGCCGTGGGTCAGGTGGCCGCCGTGGTCGAGGGCCAGACCGAGCACGGTGTCGCCGGGCTTGACGAGCGCCTGGTAGACGGCGGCGTTGGCCTGGGCGCCGGAGTGCGGCTGGACGTTGGCGTATTCGGCGCCGAACAGGGCCTTGGCGCGTTCGCGGGCGATGGTTTCGATCTGGTCCACGTATTCGCAGCCGCCATAGTAGCGGTGGCCGGGGTAGCCTTCGGCGTATTTGTTGGTCAGCACGGAGCCCTGGCATTGCAGTACCGCTCGCGGCACGAAGTTCTCAGAGGCGATCATCTCAAGGCCATTGCGCTGGCGGCCCAGTTCGGAGTCCAGCAGTTCGGCGATCTCAGGATCGGTTTCGCAGATCGGCGCGTTGAAAGCATCGGTCGCTTTCTGCGCAAGGGGTGAAGCGGTCATGGGTGCTCCTTTTTGGTATGGGCGACAATTGATTCGCCGCTGTCGCCTTACTGTATGGCCCGTTTGTAACCGGCCTGTTTCATGATATGGCCGGTCCCCGTTCGATGGCAATGGTGATTTTCGCCGGTGCGACCGGTCGGCTACGCGAGACGGACGGCCCTTCTGCCCACGGCCCACGCTAGACTGGTGTGGATTCATCATCCCTTTCAGGCAGAAGGATTCATCGTGACAACCACCTTCCATTCCACCCGCAGCACCACCGATTCGCTGACCGCCAAGCAGGCGATTCGTAAGGGCATCGCCGATGACGGCGGCCTGTTCGTTTCGGACGCGTTGGGCAAGACCAAGGTGAACGTGGCCTCCCTGCCGGGCAAGTCGTACCAGCAAATCGCCGCCGAGGTGCTGGGCGCGCTGCTGCCGGACTTCACGGCCGAGGAGCTGGGCCAGTGCATCGCCGACGCCTACGGCGAACAGTGGTCCGATGAGCGCATCACCCCACTCAAGCCCCTGGGTGACGATTACGTGCTCGAACTGTTCAACGGTCCGACTTCCGCGTTCAAGGACGTGGCGCTGCAGATCCTGCCGCGCTTCATGGCGCACACCACGCCGGCCGATGGCGACGCGGACGAGAAAATCATGATCCTCACCGCCACCTCCGGCGACACCGGCAAGGCCGCGCTGGCCGGTTTCGCCGACGCCCCGGGCACCGCGATCACCGTCTTCTACCCGGAAGGCAAGGTCTCCGAGGTCCAGGAGCTGCAGATGACCACGCAGGCCGGCGCCAACGTGCAGGTGGCCGCCGTGGAAGGCAACTTCGACGACGCCCAGTCCGCGGTCAAGCGCATCTTCGGCGACCGCGCCCTGGCCGAGCGTCTCGCCGGCAATTCGCACGTGGTACTTTCCTCCGCCAACTCCATCAACGTGGGCCGTCTGGTGCCGCAGGTCGTCTACTACTTCTCCGCTTACGCCCAGCTGCTCGCTGACCAGGTGATCAATGTCGGCGATGAGGTCGAGTTCGTGGTCCCGACCGGCAATTTCGGCGATATCCTCGCCGGCTACTATGCCAAGCTGCTCGGTCTGCCGGTCAAGCACCTCGTGGTGGCTTCCGACAAGAACAACGTGCTGTTCGACTTCCTGACCACCGGTACCTACAACCGCCAGCGCCCGTTCTTCCAGACCATCTCCCCCTCGATGGACATCCTCATCTCCTCCAACCTGGAGCGCATGCTGTACTACTTGTCCGAGGGCGACACCCGTCTGATCTCCATGCTGATGAACGACCTCAACAAGTGGGGCACGTACGAGATCCCGGAAGAACTGCTGGCCAAGATTCGTCAGATCTTCGGCACCGGTTGGGCCGATGAGGATCAGGTACGCGAGTCCATCAAGCACTGCTGGGACGAGAACCACTACGTGATCGACCCGCACACCGCCTGCGGCTACTACCTGCTTGAGCAGATGCCGCGAGACCCGCTGACCCCGCGCGTGCTGCTCTCCACCGCCAGCCCCTACAAGTTCCCGCGCGTGGTGAACGAGGCATTGGGCTTCGACGCCACCGGCACCGACTTCGAGTGCATGGATGTGCTGGCCCGCGAGACCGGCACCACCGCCCCGGCCGCCCTGCGTGGCCTCGAGACCGCCGACGTGCGGTTCAAGGACGTCGTGGCCATCGACGGCATGGAGGACTACGTAGAAAAGGTCGCCCAGGCGCTGTAAAACATACCAGCACATTGGCTCCCCTCAGAGCGGGGAGCCATTTTGTTTCATCAGCATCGCAGCGACCAGCGCTCCCACAATGACGCATCCGTCAATTCACCGACATAGGACATACCAAACATAACAACGTGTTTACTATGTCTGCTATGATGGCGTCTAAGCTACGGCACACTGGCGAGGAGGCAATCATGTGGCCGGAAGAGGAAATCGATGCTTTGCTGAACCCGCTGCGTTCCGCGCAATCGGACAGTCAGGATATTGAGGTCAAGGAGGCCGTGGGCGGATTGCCGGTTTCGCTGCCTGAGACCATTTCCGCTTTCGCCAATGGACGCGGCGGCACCATCGTGCTGGGCATTGCCGAAAAGGATGGCTTCGAGCCCGCCCAAGGGTTCAAGGCGCAACCCGTCGCCGAGGCATTGGCGCAGATGTGCCGAGACAAAATCACCCCGCCTATAAGGCCAGTCATTGACGCCGCTTCGTATCATGATTCCACCGTGGTCATCGCCGTCATCGATGAGGCCGATCCACTGGATAAGCCATGTTACGTTCGCAATAGAGGCCGGTACAGCGGCTCGTTCATCCGCGTATGGGATGGCGACCGCAAACTCAGTCATTACGAAATCGACCGGCTTCTGGAAAACCGTGCGCAACCCACGTATGACCGAGGGCTGATCTACGAAGCCGCCGTCGACGATCTGCTACCGGATATCGTGGACGGCATTCTCGCGTTATGCCGCGAACGCCGTCCACGTGTCTTCGGAAAACTGACCGATGAAGAGGCGATGAGCGCGCTTGGGATAGTCGGAACAGGAGATGACGGGAAGTCTCATCCGACGCTTGCAGGACTGCTTGTCGCCGGCAATTATCCCCAGCAGTTTCTGCCACGGGTGAATATCACGTTCACGTGCTACCCCGGATATGACAAGGTGTTTGCCGGCGGGGTGAAATTCATCGACAATTATTCACTCGACGGCCCCATCCCCGAGATACTCGGAGAAACCCTGAACGCCGCACAGAAGAACATGCGCATCGGAGGCGTATTGGACGGCCCATTCCGCAAAGACACCTTTGAATACCCAGAGGACGCCATACGTGAGGCCGTGGTCAATGCCATCATGCATCGCGACTATTCGCCGATGGCCCGGGGCGGCCAAATTCAGGTCAACATGTACAAGGACCGCCTTGAAGTGCTGAGTCCGGGCGGATTATACGGCGACGTAACGCTGGATTCCATCAGCGAGCCCGGCTCCACTTCGACCCGCAATCAGACACTTGCCAAATTGCTTGAATGCACCCCGTTCCGCAATGCCACAGTCGCGGAGAATCGAGGGACCGGATACAGCCTCATCAACAGACTGCTGCTGGATAACGGCAATAGCGAGCCTGAAATATACAGCACGCTGAATTTGTTCTCAGTCACCTTCCGCTCAGCGGATACCTCCAAGCTGCCGGACAGCCGCAGGGATCCCCGTTACGCGGGTTGGGGCGATAGGCCCGATATCGATTACAGCGCCGCGCAAGGGCTGATCAACGGACAGCCCCCGAAACCGGCACATCCGAAAATCGTGCCATTCCCCAAAAACAGCATCAAAACGGAAGAGCTCAGCGACGAAGAGATTTACGAGCGATATCTCAAAGATATTCCCGGATTGGGGCCGACCATTGCGCGGATAGCCGGACTGGACGTTCCGCAGTCCGCGGACATGCCGCTGGTTCGTGATGTCTCATCCATCGAAAGGCCATCAGCTCGCAGCGCGTCGGCATCCGCATTGGAAGGCAGCGCCCGCTACTCCATGCTGGAAGAGCAACTGTTGCAACTGATCAACAAGCACGGCACCATGTCCACGCCCAAATTGGTGGAGGCCACCGGAGCCCCGCGCTCCACCGTCACCTATCAGCTGCGCAAACTCCTGGAATCAGGCACGATCGAACGCACGCAACCAGCCCGCTCCCCCAAACAGTCCTACCGGATAAAGTCCGCCTGAGGCGTGCAAAGCGAAAAAAGGCGCCGCGTTGGCCTGTGCCTCGGCATATGTCCAACGGCGTGTTGCTTGTTTTTCCAGGAAGGCGGGAATCGCCATGCTGCGCGGTACGCGAGTGATATTACGCGGGTTTCAGTGCGTTGTGTCAACCAAACGCGAGAGGAACATATGACCACGGCCAACGGGCAGACGCCCGCTGACCCGATGCTTATCGTGCTTATGATCGCTGCGGCCATCACCCTGGGCGTCAACATCACCCGCTCCATGGCCGGCGGCCACGCCGACATTCTCGAATGCGTGGGCATTTTCTTCGCCATCGCCCTGTTCGTGACCATCACCGTGGCGATGGAAGGCCGCAGCGCCACGGCATTCGAAGCGCTGAACAATATCAATGACGACACGACCATCACCGTGGTGCGCGATGGCGAGTTCGGCAAAATCGTCCGCGAACTGCGCGCCGCCAACACAGGTATGACACCGCTGCAGGAGAAGCTCGCGAAGCTGGACGAACTTCATGGGCGGCACCGCCGAACAGCAGTCGACCATTCTGTTCACGCTGTTCGTGGTGTTCCAGCCGTTCAACGCCTTCAACATCCGCGAGCTGGGCAACGCCAGCCTGTTCGCCAATCTGCTACGCAATAAGGTGATGATCGGCGTGTTCGCGCTGATGTTCGCACTTCAGGTGCTGGTGGTGCAATTCGGCGGCGCGATGTTCCGCACCGTGCCGCTGCCGATCGACATGTGGCTGAAGATCATCGCGGTCGGACAAATGCGCGGCTAGAGTTCTTTGGCTCGGTAGATGCGGATGGCTATAAGCATGGAGCCAAAATATGCGAGCAGACACAACACGGCGAGAACAAGCGCCGTATGCCACCAGATCGTCAGGAAATCGGTAATATTCAGCAAAAGCCATTGCCAGTCAACAGGCAATCGGGCCAGCAGCGCAATGACGGCATACAAGCCAACCAGGACCACGCCAGAGGCCACCATCATCTTGCGGAAGGTGAACCGGTATGCACAGGCCAGCAGCACCGACCCAAGAATGATAGCCAAAGCGAAGATGAAAGCACCTGCTGCCAAAGTACCGATCCACCCCATATCTGCTATATCGCCAAAGACAATGAAGACGCCGCCGCATATCACCACGTCCAAAGCCCAGAGCAGGCCAACCACCAACAGAAAAAGGTACCGACCTACAACTTGTGCAGTGCGTGAAACAGGAATCAGCCCTCGCATGGCACTGTGCCCTGCAGATTCCTCGGATGACGCAGGCCCCAATGCACTCATACATGCCATCGTCGATGCCAAACCTCCGAGTCCGCCCATCAGACCACTGGCAACGTGTTCATCGACGTGGGTCGATATCATCACCAGCGATACCACGATAGACAGCACCGGGAAAACTAGCAGAAATACCATATTCGCCACGCTAAACAGACCCGTCCCGACACAATCGAATCGACATTGCTTTACTACGGATTTCCAGCTCATCGTCACCATTCCCTTGAAGCAAATATGCGAGAGGCAATTACATACGAGATTCCATATGCCACAACCGTCGCTGTCAATACCGCAATAACCAGCCACAATCGTTGCGCGATGATGGCATTCGCGGCATGGGCCAATCCTTTGGTCACCGAAACAGGCAAAATAGATAGCAGTATGGATCCAGCCAATACAACGACATAAATCACCATCATCGTGACTTGAAGACCGCCTAGTTTGGTCCACAGATAACCCGTGGGCACGATAAGCGCGACCATCAGCGCGGTGCAGAAACCTCCCAACGGCGCCGCCCACAGATTGCCCGCGAATGACCAATCCGGATTGACCAGCACTTGCAACCCGTCAATCAGAACAATCATCGCTATCGACAATACGGAAATCACCAATCCAACCACATATCGCGCGGCCACCTGACTCTTCCTCGAAGCCGGAATAATGCCACGAAGTCGATATCCGTTCTGTAAGTCAGCAACCGCCATGGTTAGCACCCACATGGCGCAGGTGAATACCGTCATGATGACACCCATGCGATAGCCGAAGCCATCACCATAAGCTTCACCTTGAAAGATGACGGAGAACAACGGTGCCAACAACAACGAGAACACAGTCCGTTCGCCGACGCACAGGTAGGCCATATCGACGCGCAATGCAGTGGTCAATGCATGTTGCCGAGACCGCGACACCCTCAGTATTGCCCCCATGGCCGCTCACCTCCCACTCAAGTCACGATTGGAATCATGGGCATTGGTCAGTCGAATGATGTCATCAATGGAAGCCGATTCAACGACAAGCCCCGAAACCACCGACGCAACGGCATCAAGCCTGTCTGACCGGACCAGCGCATCGAATCCGGTGGCATACGTATGTGAGCCCAGCACTACGTCCGCAGGCAGTTGTGCCAGCTCGTCTGGACCGCCCTTAATCAGGCGGAACGATTCCTCAAACTCGTCTTTCGGACCGGTGTAGTAGAGACGGCCATCGGTGATGTAGGTAATGAGGTCAGCGGCACGTTCGAGGTCGGCAGTGATATGGGTGCTGAACAGTACCGAATGTTCGCCATCCTCGATGTAGGCATGCAGGATATCCATGAGTTCGTCACGCGCGAGCACATCGAGTCCGCTGGTCGGCTCGTCGAGAATCAGCAGCTTGGCATCATGACTCAATGCGATGGCCAGCATCAGCTTCATCTGCATGCCGCGGGAAAGATCCTTGATATGTTTCTTGCCGTTCTGTGCGTCACCAAGGCCAAAAGTATCCAGATACTTGTGATAGCATCCACCGTCCCATGATGGATACAGTGGCGCGACAATACGTTCAATGTTCTTGACTTGCCACTGTTCATGCATGTAGCTGAAGTCGAACACCACGCCGAGTTGTTCTTTGACGGGCTCCTCGTTGGCGATGTTGTCGAGGCCGAGCACGTGAATCGAACCGGCGTCGCGGTGGATCATGTTGAGGATGAGTTTGATGAGGGTGGATTTGCCGGCGCCGTTCGGGCCGATCAGTCCCATGATGTAGCCCTTGGGCAGGTCGAAGGTCACGTCGTCCAGCGTGAAGCCGGAATCATAGTGTTTGGTGACGTCGGTGACCTGCAACGCCATCGCGTCGGATTCGGATATGGCGGTCATGTCCATGGTCCTTTCTTGAGGTTATTCCTTGCGGTATTCCTCTTCGAGCATGCGGTCCAATGCGTCCAGCGGAATGCCGGCGGCTTTGGCGCCCCGGCTTGCCTCGGCCAGGCTTTCACGAATCTGGGTTTCGAGCTGACGTTGCATCAGTTCGTTGCCCTTGTCCATCACGAAAGTGCCTTTGCCTTGGATGTTCTGCACCACGCCCTCATCGGCCAGTTCGTTGTACGCCCTGGTGACGGTGAGTACGGAGATGCGCAGCTCCTTGGCGAGTTTCCTCAAGGAAGGCAGGGCCTCGCCCGCCTTCAACTCGCCGCTGAGCACCGCCGAATGGATTTGGGTTTTGATTTGCTCGTAGATGGGTTCACCGGACACGGATGAGATGATCAGTTTCACCTATGCCCCTTTCGATTGTGGTTGACTAGCACTCCAGCTGTTTAGCTGTTATACAACACAGTATAACTGTTCTGCTTAACTGTCAAGGTGTGTTGCATAACAGTTGAACAGTGAGCAACAAGCAATGAGCAGGCAAATCCTTTGACAACGGCCGCTTTCCATTGAACAGACACGCCACGAACGCTATTTGTGCGTTGTCCAATTCCGATGAGATCAGACGGGCGGCCTCACATTCCTTCAACATGAACCGTTAGAACAGACGATGGAATTCGGCTGGTTCGTCCCCCGCTCCATTTCGTGGAGCGTTGATCACGGACAGCCGAATGTCCACTTGGTTTTTTCTCTCGGGGTTCTCAGCGACTTTCCATCAGGTGAAAAATCGAGAGGAGCAAAGCATCGAAGAGCAACCGCAGGAGAAAAACGTCAAGCGTAAAGAACAAATCAAAATATGACCAGCGGCTATCTGTGCCTATCCAACGAATAGGTCGTTGCAACCTATTCATAAAAAGAGACATACCATAACTATATATTATCGACAAGATGAATAATGAGCCGAGAGAAGAGGACTCTTCCGTGGAATGCTACCATAGCACGGCGGTTGCATCAGCCGCCACCCATATTGCACTGCTGGATAATGACGCAATTGTGTTAAAAGGATTACAACAGATTATCGAATACAATCACTTAGGAAGCATTACGTGGACCACTCGGAGCGGGAGAGAGGCTGTACAAAGATGCTCAAGTGCCGTAGATACACCGCATTTGCTGCTGTTCGATATGTCTCTTGACGGAATGTCTGGTATAGACGTATGCCGTCAGATTCGCAAAAGAAGCGCATCCGTGCTGCTACTTGGCATCACGGCTTTCCCCCTAGAACGGTACATTTCTCGGCTGATTCAGGCTGGGGCACAAGGACTAGTTGCAAAAGACGAAGAAAGACAAATCGCTGAAGTTACGCGTTGGGTATTAAATAAGGGGGGCTGCGGAAATGGGTTCGAAACGGCCCGTAATGCGCATATGCGACTGAAACACGAGACAAATGACATCCGCATGCTGTTATCCGACAGAGAAGAAGAAATCATGATTCTTCTCAGCAAAGGACTATCCATATCAGAAGCCGCGAATCGCATGCAAATTGGACAGGCTAGTGCAGCAACATATCTTAATAGAGCTCGTCGTAAGCTCAAAGCGGAAACAGTGCGCCAAGCAGTAGCTATCTGGACAGGTGATTATGAACAGTAACATCAAAAAACATCCATTCAGATTAATTATAGTGTTACTCTCCTTATTTTTTTCGATAATTGATTGGACAGAGAGACCCACCACATCTGCGTATGAAATATTATTTGGCTTCATCCACATCGGATTGCTGTTAATCGCCCTATGGTTCCCACGCATTAGTTTCGTAGGATTAATTTTTATGGAATCAGTTGCGTGTAGCTTACCTGTCCTAAATGGGCCAAGCCGTTTCTGGGGCATCTATTGCACTATCGGACTCACTGCATATGAAACGGGTATCTCTATCACGACAGTTTTAGGTATATTTGTATTCTTAGGAATTCAATGCTATCAGATAGCGCGATGGAATAATGGCGAGATAGACATAATCAGCATAACAGTGTTTCTGATGTATGCAGCAGCCACCGTGATTGTCGGATATGGTTTTCATTGGTGGAAGACGACAAATGAACAACACCTTCAAAATTATCAAAGCAAAGAGTACGAACTGCAACATTCTTTTTCTCTGCAAAATAGCGACAACGCTATCATGCTTCATGACTCCGTTGCCCAGTGTTTGACGAGTATACGATTGATTGCGCAACGGCAATCAAATGATCCCCAGAATGATGCCTGGGAGAAGATAGATAAAATTGCACGAAAAGGATTAGAAGCAACCAGAGATATTATCGATACAATGATTCAAGATAATAATGAAAATGGAATACCCATAGAGTCGTCCGAATGGTGGTTAGCGGTAAAACGGTTAACCGACGAATGCGACTATATACTCCACCAACATGGGTTTACTGGCACTACTGAAATCATTAATGGTGGGTTTACGGTACAGCAACAGGTGACCGTAAAGAATATCGATATTCTGCATGAAGTACTGAGAGAACTATGCTCCAACATTATTAAACACGCGCCAAAGTATAGCGAATTCCAGTCCAGCATAGCCCTGCAGAAATCACAAACAGAAATAGTCATGTCCAATAGCATGTCCACAATACCGGACGAAGAAAGGTCGGGCCGCGGGCTAGAGTCACGCAGGCGCAAGCTTAACCTAATCGGTGGTGAAATTGATCACGAAGTGGATGGCGACACATGGATTGTTTATGCGCGTATACCTTTAACTATGGTTTCACCGGACAAAGCAGCCACGGAATCCATGGAGGACAACGAACACGAGAAATATTCACCGAGGAAAAGGGGAAAGACGCGCTCTGTTGAATGCCAAAGGGAACAGATGGCACGGAAGGAGCACAAAGCGCAAAAGTAGTGATTACAGATATAACGAAGCTCATTAATACTCCTAGAACAATAACAACTGGTTTAATTGAAACCTATTATATAGGTACAATGACCGAGTCGTATGGAATCGTGTAATCGTCAGAATTACATCATAATTACCTGAGAGGATGTCATATGTATTGAAGGTATTTAGCGACTTACCTCTATATGCGCACGTTCTACAATCATATAAAAGTCATGTATTTTGCGAAGACATTAATGGAGAGAACCCTAGCCCAACTCCGCGCTTCATAACCGATTTTTAGCATAGCAGCAGAGGGTATCCAAGACACTAATATTTATCATATTCTACCATCACCAGAAAAAAAGGGCTTCCTGTTTTCCGAATGTTCGACTAAACAAGCAGATTCACAGCACCGAATGGATACCCAACCACAACAAACATATCAACACATCCAGCCGGATAACACCTTGAATCGTTCACTGTCAGGGAGTACTAAATACCCCATAAACTCCATCTCCATTCATCGAAAAACGATGTTTGTCACGGGAAACCCCTATGCGAAGCAATACGAAACGGCATGTTCTAGCCGCCTCCAAGAACGTTTATTGGTCAAAAGACGACGGCACACCTATGTGAGCGATGACATTAATGCCCGAACATGGCAACTGTTGAGACGTAACGCGCAAAGCGCATCTGGTAAGGTCAGTTATCAGCTAGTTCACGATATCTTTGTTTCCCCAAACGACGTAGTATACTGCTTCACCGTCCTTGGCGTTTCGCGTAAACGGACCTTTTCAGGATGTTCGACCTTGCACCGTGTGGGCCGCAATCGGCTATATCGTTGTGAACATCGAGCTAATGGCGATTAAACATCGCTACTATTAATAATCCCTGAGGAATTCGAACGGTGATCTATAAGGTAACAAAATGGGAAAACAATGATGACCAGGACAATCATTATTGAGGAGGATACAGTAAGTACGACGGCAGCATGAATAGTGCCAGTGAAGCCGTATAAACCGTAGGCGAGAGGAATTAGACCGAAGCTAATTGCATAATCAATTGAGGAAACTCGTCCCATGTGCCGCTTATCGACGCATGTCTGCATAGTAGATCCCCAGAACACGCCAGACAATTCCAGTCCAAGCCCAGCAACAAATGACGCCACATACCACAGTACTTGGATGTCCAAAGTACCTACAACAAAAATCGGCATAATAGCTAAAGCGCCAAATAACACTGATTTAGAAAACATGTGCCTAGGCCTTTCCAACTTTAACGCGATGAGACTGCCGCAAATGTATCCAGATGAGGTGATAGATGCCATCAGGGACCATGCGCCCCGGCCGCTCTCTTGCACGACCCACAAGGGCATTGTGACGTCTGTTGCCCCGGATTGTACGGCAAGGAACAACGCCCAGAACGGCACTCCCACTGCTAACCAAATATAAGTATGGAACAAACTGGGAATAGAACGTAATGCAGAAATCATGGAAGCATCATCATCGTTGTTATTAGCCTCGTCATCGCAGCTGGGCATGAGTTTCAACGATAGAACAAGCGGCATGGAGACAGCCAGACACACAGCACCATCCAGAAATAGAAAAGAAGGTGATATCAGTTGAGCAAGCCATGCACCAAGAAGTGGACCGACCACCGAGCCGGCATTGCGAAACGTACGTATCAAGCCGTTGGCACGTACAATATCTTCAGGGGGAGCAATCGAAGGCAATAAGGCGAACAAGGCTGGCGAGCCGACCGCACCAATGATACCTGCGGCCAAACTGATTGCTTGCACGGGCCATCCAAGACCACTCAACTGCACGACCCATGTTCCGACTCCATAGGAAATAGCTAGACCACCCAGCATTCCTGAGGCAAGAGTTTTCCGCGGCAATCGATCCGCTAAAACACCACCCAGAAAAGCCATGACCAAGGTGGGCAGCGTCTTGAACATGAGTACCAAGGCTAGGCCCAAGCTGTCAGATGAAGCTGCTCCAGTGAATACAACACCGCATGTGAAGAACGCCGAGGACATTGCTTGCATGCCCTGGACCAATGCCAGTTTGGCTACCTGCCAGCGTACGACACTCCCGACATTCTTCACCATGCTCGAACAGCCTCCTTTTGTTTTATCATGTATTTAAAACGTAACTATATTGCCTTTTATTCAGGCCACTACCGAAATATGCTTTGGGGATTCTAAAATATTCACTTCTTCGCGAGATTCGGCGAAAATATCGTGCTCATATAAGACGGGATCTTTAATTCCAAGAATCTCAAAAGAAGTTCGTCGATCACGACACGGGTCACATACTCCACAATGAACTGTCCCGCCCAAGGCACAGCTCCACGTATCGCCGAACGGCACGCCAAGACCCATACCTTTTTGAATGACGGCACACTTATTGATACTAAGATAAGGAGTATGGAACGTTACCCCGTATTCATCTCCTTCACATTCTACGGTAACCGTATGAAGAGCTTCAAAATATGATGCATGATTATCGTGGAACACAGCATCGTTACTATGAACTGCGTAATAAACATCAACGATATCATGCTTAAGCGCCCATGAAGCCATTAGCATAAGCGCAATTGCCGATCCAAAAGGCTGAACATGCTCTTCCTTATTAGGGGCAACGACAAATGGCCCAAATGCTTTGCGGAGGAACTGAGGCTGAGGCAATTCATAGAAACGCTTAAATTGCTCGGAAAAATCATATTGATAATGATGGAGTCGTTCAGAGTGGAGATTTGTAACGATTCTTTGCGCATGTTGACTCTCATTACATCCCTCAGTTTCACCAAAATTGAAAGTAACGGCATATATTTCTTTCCCCTGATTTAATAGGTCATACAAGAGAGTAGTAGAGTCCGGGCCTCATGATAGAAGCAACGCGACACGATTATGATTCTGAATCATTGTTTAATCCTTTGACTTTGTGAAATTCAGCGAATCTGTTGAACTTCTGTATAGAAGTTATTCTGTTAATCGACGTTTGAGAAGTAGTCATGTAAACGTCACAATGACAAATGCGCGACGATTCCTGGGTCTGATGAAAGATCTTGGTGCTTGGCTTTCAGAGTCTCTCCTCATTTTTTCAATTGTTGTATGTCGTTTCCGTGCAACAATACAGCACCGAAACACAGCCAGCGCCTACAATGGCCTCGGAAAGGGGGACTTATGCCGAACAACGCCGTTACGCTACACCACACCGAACCGACCGATTATCCGGAACAAGGGCGAGGAACTGGAGCGGCAGCGGTTTGAGGCGCAACGGCGGTCGGATAGGATCGCGCGGCGGTAGGGGCTTCATATATGGCTCCCCTCAGGGAGGGGAGCCAGTTTTTTACAACACCCGTGGGGCGTTGTGGAAATCGAAGAGGACGCCGTCGGCGAGCCGGCAGATTTCGGGCCAGTCGGCCGCGGAGGAATCGTCGTGCATGGCCCAGACCGTCATACCGACCGATTTGGCCGATTTCATGGCGACCAGCAGGTCCTCGAACACCGTGCAATCGGTAGGTTTGACGCCCAGACGTTTAGCGGCAAGCAGATAGACGTCGGGCTGGTCCTTGCCGACGTCGTTCACATCGTCAACAGAGACGATGTCATCGAATAGCCCGAACATGCCCACATGCCGCAGCGCCGGTTCACGCAGGTGCGGGGGCAGCGAGGTGGCGACGCCAAGCTTGACGCCGGCGGCCTTCAGGTCGTGCAGATAGCCGAGCGCGCCCGGCTTGGCCTCCACCGTGGTGGAGTAGGCGACACTGGCCATGTCATCCCACTCCTGCATAAGCTCCTCGGGGGTATCTTTCAGGCCGAATCGCGCGATGGTGTATTCGGCGATCTGGCGAAACTGCATGGCGGAGACCGTGGTCGTGTAGTCGGGCGGAACCGCGATGCCACGCTTGTTGAGGAAGTCGATGTCGACTTGGTCCCAGACTCCCATGGAGTCTAGGAGGGTGCCGTCGAGGTCGAATATGGCGGCTTTGGTCATAGGACACTTTCCTTCAACAGTTCTCGGGCGTGGTCCAGTGAGGCTTCGGATTCGCTGCCGGAGAGCATGCGGGCGATTTCGTGGACGCGGGTTTCGCCGTTGACTTCGGCGATGGTGGTGACCACGCCCAAATCGTCGTCATCGGCATCCGGCGGCTCCTTGGTGACCACGAACTGCGCGTCCGCCCACGAGGCGACCTGCGCCAAGTGGGTGACGACGATGACCTGCGCGCTGCGGGCCAGCCGCGCCAGACGTTTGCCCAGTTCGACCGCGGCCTTGCCACCCACGCCGGCGTCAACCTCGTCGAAGATGAAGGTCTGGTCGGCACCGCCGCGCGTGTCGGCGGCCACCAGCTCCAAGGCCAACATCAGTCGACTCAGTTCACCGCCCGAAGCGCTTTTGCCCATCGGCAACTGCGGCGACCCCTCGAACGGCGTAAACAGGAACGCGATATCGTCGCGACCATACGGACCGAGCGGATTATCGGCCTTGTCTCGCGGCGTGACACGCACTTCCAAGGAGGCGCCCAGCATGGCGAGCGAGCCAAGTTCTTCAGTGACGCGCGCGCCCAAGTCGGCAGCGGCAGCCACGCGCGCGGCGCTCAGCACGTCGGCGGCGGCGAGGGCCGCAGCGTACAGCGTCTGCCGTTCGGATTCGAGTTCGGCGACCTTTTCCGGCGAGGCGTCCAGATCCTCCAGATCGAACGCCGCCTTGTCCCGCCAAGCGAGCACGTCGGCCAAGGTGGGGCCCCACCGACGGGTGAGGTCGCCAAGCTCGTGGATACGGCCGTTGATCTGGTCCAGATCCTCCACGCTGCCTTCGTCGCCCAGCTCCTGGCTCAGGGCGAACACCACGTCGCCCAAATCGGCATTGATGGATTCAAGCCGATCGGCCTGCTCGGCGAACGTGCCGCCGACGCGAATCGCGCGCAACGAGGTCACCGCATGATTGATGAGTTCCACGGCCGAAGCGCCGTCGGCGGCATCCACATCCACCTGCGAGGCATCCAGCGCGCCCAGCGCCGAACCCACGCCTTGGGCGATGTCGGCCGCGTTTTCGATGCGTTCGCGGCGCGCCTTCAGCTCCTCGTCCTCCCCCGGCTGCGGGTCGGTGCGGTTGATGTGGTCGATGGATTCGCGCAGATAGTCGGCCTGTTGGCGGGCGGAGGATTCCTGCGAGCGCAGGCGTTCCAACCGCTCATCCATAGCAGTCAACGCATCCCACGCTTTGCGGTAGGCGGCCAGTTCGGCTTCGTCCCCAGCCACCCGGTCCAGAAATTCGCGCTGCCGTGCGGAAGCCGCGATTTTCAGCTGATCGGTCTGGCCATGAATGGTGACCAGTTCGCCGGCGATGGCCCCCAGCACCGAACGCGGTACGGACTTGCCGCCGAGCACGGCCCGCGAACGGCCGGAGGCGCGTACGGTGCGGGACAGGAACAGTTCGCCGTCTTCGGGATCGACGCCTGCGTCGTGGGCCTTGGCCACGGCCGCGGCAGCACCGGTGAGCCCACTGTCAGAATCGTCAGCGTCACCGGTATCGTCAGTGTCACCAGAATGTTCAGAGGTCACGGCATCATCCGAGAGCGCGAAAATCGCCTGGGCCCAAGCCTCGTCCGCCCCGGCCGAGACGCGCGAGGATTCGGCGGCCCCACCGGAGACCAGTCGGATCGCGGAGAGCAGCATGGATTTGCCGGCGCCGGTCTCACCGGTGATGGCGGTCATGCCTGCGGCCGGCGCAATGGCGGCTTCTCGAATCGGCCCCAGATTGCGGATATCGAGTTCTTCGAGCATCAGGCTCCTGCCTTGCCGTCGCGTTCGCCCGGCTTGTCGGGATCGGTACCAGCGACGCCAGCGACACCAGCGTCACCGGCAACGCCAGCCGCATACGCGGCCGCCGGGAACGTGTGCCCGTGATGCAGCGGCTGGCTCGAGGCCTCGTTGCGCGCGTGCTCGCGCCAACCGACCACGGGCAGATCGAACTTGGAGACCAGACGGTTGGTGAACGGCACGCCGGAGAGTCGAGCGAGACGCAAAGTATCGCGCGATTCACGCACCATGACGCGCGTACCCTGCGGCAGGGCGCGCTGGCGGCGGCCATCGCAGCAAATCCAGCCTTCGGACATGGAATCGTCCAGAATATCGATGGTGAAGGTCGAACCGGAGCCGATGATCAGCGGCCTGGCGAACAGGGCGTGCGCGGCCAGCGGAATCAACTGCAGGGCCTTGACGTTCGGCCACATGACCGGACCTCCCGCGGAGAAGGCGTAGGCGGTGGAACCGGTGGGCGTGGAGACGATGACGCCGTCCGCGCCGAACGAGTTCATCTCCACATCGTCCACGCGGATGGACAGTTCGACCATCTTGCCCCGGTCGGCGCGTTCCAGCGTGATGTCGTTCAGCGCCCAATCCTCGATGGGCTTGGTGGCACCGGGCAGCCAGACATCCACATGGGCGATCATGCGTTCGTCGATCGAATAGTCGTGGGTGGCGACCCGGCGAATCGCCTCGTCGATCTGGAAGCTTTCGAATTCGGCCAGGAAGCCGACATGCCCCATGTTCACGCCGAGAATCGGCACCTGGGTGCAGTGGACGAGTTCGGCGGCGCGCAGAATCGTGCCGTCGCCGCCCAGAACCACGACGATTTCGGTGTCGTCCGACACACACGGCGGCCGCACGCCGAAATCAGGGGCCTCGGTGTTGTCGATGATCGTGACCTCAAAACCGGCCACACGCAGCTGGCTCACCGCCTCGGCCACTACGGTTCCGGTCTGCCTGAGCCTGGTATGCGTCACCACCACCGCGTTGCGCTTGGCCATGGCATCCTCCTGTCGATTCGGTCGCACTGCTCATTATTCTAGCCGCAGACACCGTCATCAGTCGTACAGGTGTTCGAAAAGTGCTGCTTCGTGGCGCGTCGCCGGCAACGTTCCACAGAGCCGATTATCGTAAGGCTTCGGCATACAATGGCATACAGCCGTGCAATCACCCCCCCATCTGCTCACATCGTGACCGATATAACCCCCTCAACATGGATGCGCTCATTATTGTGGCAATAAGCCATAAAGCTGTACGTCCATATTGAGGGAGTTTTATCATCATGGGCAAGCATACGCAGAATTGCACGTTGATAGGCAAAGGAGTCTACGGCACCATAGGAGTAGACCAACGTTCCCGTCTTGCCGATGGCGCGCATTTTCACACCATGATTGTGACCAGCACCCTCGAGGCCTCAGTTATAGAAGGGGACAACCTGGTCATCAAGAGTGGCATTGTGCGGTGTGATGGTGATATTCGCGTATCCGGCATCAGTGGCAGCGGCGACATCGAAGTCGGCGGCGACATTATCTGCGATGAAGTAACCTTTACCGGCAAACTACGATGCAACGGCGATATCGTCTGTTCCGGAAATCTGTCCGTCAATGGCTCCCTGCAAGACCCCCGTCATATTAGCGGTCAGACAGTTCACTTGAACGGTGTGCTGAAAGGTCATGACATCAACAGCAGGGCGCTGGAAGTTCATCCACTGCGCAGTACGATGTTTTCTCGTTTTGATATGGATGGGTATGAGGATGGCAGCACGGTTCGCCATATCACAGCCGTCACGGTTGAAGCCAACCATCTGCAATGCCAGACTTTGACGGCGGACTCCGCCATGCTACGCAACGGCAGTGCGGTGGAAAGCGCCACGTGCGCCACCGCAATAGGCATCGACCGTACCTCCAGCGTGCTGCTGGTGAACGGAGACTGCCAACGCATTCATCTCAAGACAGCGTAAAGCAGGTATTCCTCATTACCGTGGGTGCCGATGATGGGACTATCGGCAGTGGCCACCACGTCAAGTCCGTGCTGTTCAGCACAGGCGACCACGTCGTGTAATGCCCGCTCCCGCAATGCCGGATCTTCAACGATGCCGTTTTTGCCGAGTCCTGCCCGGCCGACCTCGAACTGCGGTTTGACCAGTAACACAATCTGCGCACCGGGAGCCGCGATGCGCGCGATTATCGGAATCACATAGGTCAGGGAAATAAAGGAGACATCGGAGACGATCATCGCCGGCCGGTAAGGCAGGTCGTCGGCCTCAACTTCGCGAATGTTGACGCCGCTCATTTCGATGACGTGCTCGTCATTGGCGATGCGCGGGTCGAGCTGGCCGTGGCCGACGTCGAGCGCCACGACTTTGGCCGCTCCCCCACGCAACAGTACGTCGGTGAAGCCACCGGTGGAGGCACCGATGTCCAGACATTCCAAGCCTTCCGGCCCGGTAAGGCCATTGCCGGCAAAGGTTTCGAACGCGCCCAAGAGTTTGTAAGCGCCTCGGGAGACGTAGTCGTCGCCCTTATCCACGGCGAGTTCGCTGTGCCCGGCTTTGACCATGAACGATGGCTTGGTGATGGTCTCGCCGTCCACGCGCACATGCCCGGCTTTGATGAGTCGCTGCGCTTTGGCTCGCGATTCGACCAGTCCCGAAGCCACGAGCATCATGTCGAGTCGGTCAAGTGGGGTCGCGGAATCGATATGTTGCTTGGTCATATACCTTCCTTCCGACCCACCATCTACCAACGGGGTGGCTCGGCATGGAGCCACCATCCAGCACTTCACGTCATCTTCCGCTGGCGGGAGAATGAATCACCTCTGCTAGCTGCGGCTGTTATCAAGCTCGTGTTGTAACGATTCCAGCACGTTGCGATAGGTCTCAAGCTTGCGGTCGTTGTCTTGTTCATCGATATCCGCAAGTTCGGGGTATCGCTCGGTGACCGGCGCGTGTTCGCTATCCGTAGGCATAGGACTATGCCTCGACGGCGAACACAGGTACCGTGGCCTCGCTGAGCTGTGCGCCTTGGTCGGCGGCTTCCCATGCGGCGCATACGGCGGCGCGCAGGCCGTCCATACTGGTGGGGTCGCTGACGTGTACCTGGCCGTTTTCAAACCAAGCGCTAGCCTTGCGGCATTCCCAAGTACCGCTCTCGTCGCGGACCGGCTCCGGTTGGGCTTCGCCGAGTTCACGCAAATCAAGGGCGATGAATGTGGGCCTCAGGTGTGCCGGAGCCAGCATCAGTTCGGTCGGGTTGGTGACACCGGTCAGCACCGCCAGCGAATCGTAGTCACCGCGGTTACCGGCCTCGATATCGGTGTCGAGGCGGTCGCCAATGGCGATGGACGCCTCCTTGGGCACCAGATCGTGGCCTTCGGCGGCGTTCAGTTCGCGGGCCTCATCGTACATGTACGCTTCCGGCTTGCCAGCGGAGGCGACCGGTTCGACGCCGGTGGCCGTGATCACGGCGCGAATCATCGATCCGCAACCGGGGGCGATGCCCAGTTCACGAGGAATCGTCAGGTCACGGTTGGTCACGAAATACGTGGCTCCGGCCTCGACCGCGAACGCGGCGTCGGCCATCATCTGCCAGGTCATATCCGGATACCAGCCCTGAATGACGGCCTGTGGGCGGTCCTGCGGGCCGTCCACGATGGTCAGGCCGTTGCGGGTGACCTCATCGCGCAAATGCTCGGCGCCCAATACCTGTACGCGCGCGCCGGCGGGCAACGCCTTGGCCACCACACGGGCGGCCACCACCGAAGAGGTGATGACCTGCCACGGCTCCACGTCCAAGCCGAAGCCCTTGAGCTGGTCGGCCACCACGTGCTGGAAGCGCGAGGAGTTGTTCGTGGTGTATTCGATGGTCATGCCGGCGGCTTCGGCCGCACGAATGGAATCGGCCGCGTATTCGACCGGATTCTTGCCGCGATACACCACGCCGTCGAGGTCCAGCAGCGCAAGCTGATAGGCCTCGGCGAGCGGGCGATCGGTGCCTTTGAGGAAACGGGTCATTACGCCGCTCACTCCTCGGTTTCGGTTCCGGGTTCGGTGGAGTCGGAGTCGGCGGCTTCGGCGGAATCGTCAGCCTCGGCGTCATCGGCGGAATCGGTCTCGGTCTCGTCGGCCTCATCAGACTCGGCATCGCCGTCTTCAGCCTCGTCGTTCTCATCGCCGTATTCCTGCTCCGGATCCGGGGCGTACTGCGCCTCGTCCGGATCGATGCCAAGCTTTTCGAGCACGTCGGAGTCGTCGGTGATGTCTTCGAGATCGTGGTCAATCACCACGTCGTCGCTGTTTTCGTCAATCTCCTCGTCGGCATACTGATCCTCAAGACGGTCCAGCAGGTCGTTGAGCTGCTCGGCTTCCTTGCTGCGGCCGGCCTCTTCAAGGAAGTACTGCTCGGCCTGCACGGCACGCATGCGGTACTCACCCGGCAGACCCTGAGAGCGGCCGACGGTGTGGACCACTTCAATGGCCTTGTCCCACATCTCCAAATCGCCAAGGGCACCGGCGTACACCAGGAACATCTCGACCTTGGGAGCGCCATGCAGCTGCTTGCCCTCATCGGACAGCGCCAGTTCCACGGCCTTCTTCGGCTCTCCGACGCCACGCTCGCAGTCAGCGATGAACGGCAGGTAGTCGAGGAAGCCGTTCATACGGTAGGCGGTGCGGAACTCACGCAGGGCCAGCTTGTAGTCGCCCTGACGGTAGGCCACGAACGCGAGCGTCTCGCGGGCAAAGTCGATGCGGGAGGCCTGACGGGCCACCCACTTGGCGTGCTCCAAGGCAAGTTCGGGGTCGCTCTCCTCCAGCGCGAAAGCGGCGAGGATGTGCAGACCAATGTTCTCCGCGTGCTCCTTGGACAGGCCGCGCAGACGTTCGCGCTCATCCTTGGACAGCATCGACCATTCCATGCCCTTGGGCATCTTGGGCTCGTCGGGACGACGGTCGGTGTACGGGTTCTGCGAGGGGAAGCTCATCGTGCCGTCGGAGTTACGGCGCGGACGCCTCATGTATTCAGAGCGCTTCTCCTCACGGTACTGGCGCTTCTCTTCCTGCGAAAACTCGCGGAATTCGCCGTCACGACGGTTGTTGTCGCGGCGATCGTCACGGCGGAAGTCACGACGATCATCGCGGCGGTCGTCCCTGCGGAAGTTGCGGCGGTCGCCATCACGGCGATCGTCGTCGCGACGGAAGTTGCGACGCTCACCATCGCG
This sequence comes from Bifidobacterium sp. WCA-178-WT-4B, assembly GCF_009696495.1. NCBI lineage: Bacteria > Bacillati > Actinomycetota > Actinomycetes > Bifidobacteriales > Bifidobacteriaceae > Bifidobacterium > Bifidobacterium sp. WCA-178-WT-4B. The sequence goes on from NZ_VULV01000003.1 coordinate 46,085, forward strand.
GTGGAAATCACGGCGATCGTTATCCCTGCGGTCATCGCGACGGAAGTCACGGCGGTCATTGTCACGACGGAAATCACGACGGTCCCCATCGCGACGGTCGTCCCTACGGAAATCTCGGCGGTCGTCGTCGCGGCGGAAGTTGCGACGCTCACCATCGCGGTGGAAATCACGGCGGTCATCGCGGCGGAAATCACGACGATCGTTATCACGGTGCTGGTAGCGCGGATTCTCGCCGTTCTCGCCTTCGTGGGAACGGTAGCCGCCTTCGCGGCGCGGCTTGAAGCCTTCGCCGTCGCGGCGCGGACCATTGCCGCGGTAACCGCCCTTGTGGAAGCCGCCGGACTTGCCGTACGACTTGCGGTAGCCGCCTTCGCCATCGCCGTCGCGGCGCGGCGCGTAGCCCTCGCCATCCTCACGGCGACGCGGCTTGAAGCCCTCACCGTCATGACGCGGCTTGAAACCGCCCTTGCCGCGCGGCTTGAAACCCTTGCCGCCGCGGTTGCCCGGTCGGCGATCGCCATACCCCTTATGGCCGCCGCCGTAGGACTTGCCGGAACGCTCGTTACCTTCTGCCATTACTTGTTTTCCTTAATTCGTTGTTGATTAACGGTTTTCCACGGCGCCGAGCGCCTTCTTGCCACGACGGATGAGCGCGAAGCGGCCTGCCAGGAAGTCGGCTTCGGCCAGCACCTGCTCCTCATCCTCGATACGGTTGTTGTTGAGATACACGCCACCGGACTTGATGGCGCGGCGTGCCTCGGAAGCGGACTTGAACAGTCCGGCAGCCTGGGCGGCGTCGATTACGCGATCGCCCGGCTTGGAGACGGGGAAGGCGTGCTCGCCGTTCTCGTCGACCACCTTGAAGCCGTCGAGCACGGATTCCAGCGTTTCCTCGTCGATGTCTTCGAGGTTGCCACCGCGGCCGAACAGCGCACCGGAAGCATCGATGGCAGCCTGTGTAGCAGCCTCGCCATGCACGAAGCTGGTGACCTCCCAAGCGAGGGTCTTCTGGGCCTCGCGCTTGCCGGGGTTGGTCTTGGATTCATCGACCAATCGTTCGATTTCGGCCTTGGGCAGGAAGGTGAACGCCTTCAGCAGGCTTTCCATCTCCACGTCCGGGCGGTTGATCCAGAACTGGTAGAACTTGTACGGGCTGAGCATCGTGGCGTCGAGCCAGACGGCGTTGCCCTCGGACTTGCCGAACTTCTTGCCGGAAGCATCAGTGATGATCGGGCTGGTGAACACGTTGACGTCCACACCGCGCACCTTGTGGATCAGGTCCAGGCCGGAGGTGAGGTTGCCCCACTGGTCGGAGCCGCCGAGTTCCAGCGTGCAGTGGTATTCGTCAAACAGGTGGAGGAAGTCGTTGCCCTGCAGCACCTGGTAGCTGAACTCGGTGAAGGAGATGCCTTCCTCAGAGTTCAGGCGGCGGGCGACCGTGTCCTTGGCGAGCATGGTGCCCAGACGGAAGTTCTTGCCGACGTCACGCAGGAAGTCGATGACGGTCATCGAGGCGGTCCAATCGTAATTGGACACGAAACGTACGGCGTTCGCGCCTTCGGTGTCCAGAATGCCGCCGATCTGGTTCTTCAGACGATCGGCCCAGCCGGCCACCACGTCCTTCGGGTTGAGCGTGCGTTCGCCGGACTGGCGCGGGTCGCCGATGAGTCCGGTGGCGCCGCCGACCAGGGCGATTGGATGATGGCCCGCAAGCTGCAGGTGACGCATGTTGATGAGCTGCACGAGGTTGCCGATATGCAACGATGCAGCGGTGGGGTCGAAGCCGCAATAATAGGTGATGGGCTCGCCGTTCAGTGCTTCTGCGAGTCGATCCCGGTCCGTGGACTGGGAAATCAACCCGCGCCATTCCAGTTCCTCAAGCAGGGTGTTGAAACCCGCTTCCTTGAAGTCGGTGACGTGAGCCATAGCTTGTCGCTTCTCCCTATCGAATTGTGAATGAGACTGCCCAATTGGGCACAGTCAAGTTTCGCAGAACATGGCGACAGTGCCGAACACCAGCCGAGCCGCGCGATTCAGTAAAACGCCTTATTCTAGCGGCGCGGGCCCATAAGTTCGCGCAAAGAGTCGATGATGTCCTGACGATCCGGCACCTGGAACTTCGGGAAGGACTTGAGCATACGCTTCTGCTGTGCGTTGATGACGCCATTGACGGCCCAGCGCAGACGCTCAACCGTATCCTGCGAAAACTCACGCATCCTGTCGGATACCGCACTGGAGCCACGCTGCCACGTGCCACCGGCGCGGGCCGCCACATCCTGCACCACCTGAGCGACGGAATCGAGCACCTGCTCGAATTCGAGCATGCCCGTAACCGTGACCGCCAAGTCGATGATGGTGATCAGAGCCAGTACCGTGACCAGCGTATGCAGCATCGGCAGCGGAATCATATCCGTGACCCGCTCGACATATGGCTGCGAACCAAGTACCACGCCCACGCCGCCGAGGCCGAAAATCAACGCGCCCAGCAGGCAGACGCGGCCTTGGAGGTTGAAGCGGAAGTTCGAGTAATCCCACCAGCGGGCGTGGAACAGCTGCTCCATGACCCATGAGGTTGTGTATTCGAGTATCGTGGCGCCCACCATCGAAATCAGGAAGATGATGATCGGGTTATGTACGTTGCCGAGAATGGCGACGGCGAGTATCGCGCCGGTGCCGTAGATCGGGCACAGCGGGCCGTTGAGGAACCCTCGGTTGACCAAGCGGTGCTGTTGGCAGGAGACGAGAATGGACTCGTACATCCAGCCGACGAAACTGTAGAACAGAAACCAGAGGAAATAATGTTCGAGTGTGGTGATCATCGACGGGCTTCGATCTCGGCGTAAGGCTTCGCGGCGGGCAACGCGCGCTTGTTGAACCGGTCGAACGAGAAGGTCTCGGCGGTGGCGGAGCATTTGTCCGCCAAAGTGACCAGATAGCCTTCGATATAGCGCGGCGGCACCGGGGTCATCGGGAACATGTGGTTCTCGATGCTGTTGCGTTCGATATCGTTGAGCTTGAAGTCCTTCAGGGCATTGACCAGGGCGGCGTGGCCATGGGTGAAGCCATGCCACTGGTGTTCGCCGTTATCCCAGTCGTGCCAGTCGTACAGGAAGTAATCGTGCAGGAGGGCCGCGCGAATCAGGGATTTGAGGTCGACGCGGTACCACAGGTGTGCGCGGTCGGCCATCCACACAGCCAGGCAGGCGACACGCACGGAATGCTCGAACGTGGTGACGCTGCCATGCTGGTAGCAGCAGCGTTCGATCTGCATGTGCTGGTGTTCGATGACCTCACGGCCGTACTTGGCGACCAGGCGTTGAATCTGCGTCCGAGTGAGCAGATGTCCCACGGTTTCGACCCTCCGTTCGGGTTGGTTCAGTGCAATCCCTTGTTGTGAATCACGATTGCCCGACGATATTCAAGAATCCATCGAGTAATACCGTGACCGATTGTAGGGCACACGTATGTCCGTGCACACTCATCCAAAAGAACGACAACGGGAACCGTTAATCATGGTGGGTTTCAAGATAGTCGAGATAACCCTGAAAACCGCCATCTAGGCTTGCTACATCGTAACCGCGATCGGCAAGGATTTCAGCTACTTCCTCGCTCCACCATCCTTGAGCACAATAGACTACGACAGTTCGATCTGTGGGCACGGTTTTGAGCACATGGGCCAGAGGGTCGAGTGGTGCATTGATGGCACCTTCGACCGGGTGGGCGGCGAAGTCGGCTGGTTCCCTCAAGTCGAGCAGCGTGACCGTATTCGGGTCGAGCTTGGCAAATTCCGCCGGCGTGATGCGGCAGTACGATGATTCACTGCTCTCATCGTCAACGACCGCATTATGCAAGGCAATAGGCATGTTCTTCCCCTCTCGTTCTGATCTTGGCTCCCCTCAAGGAGGGGAGCCACATAGCTCTAAATCGCGCAGGCCGGCTGAATATAGTTGGCCGGATCAATAGCAGTAATGGTCGGCTGCTCACCGCACACCGGGCAATCCGGCACATGCTTTGGCAGTGGGACCCGTCGAATATTCATGGTCAGCGCATCCACGGTGAGCATGCGCCCCACCAACGGCTCCCCCACGCCGGCAATCAACTTCACGGCTTCGGTGGCTTCCAGACTGCCGATCACACCGACCACCGCGCCCAGCACGCCGGCTTCCTTGCAGGTCGGAATCTCACCGGCGGCGGGCATGTCGCGGAAGATGCAGCGGTAGCAGGGGCCTTCGCCGGGAATGACGGTCATCACCTGACCGGCGAATCCGACCACTCCGGCATGGATGTACGGCTTGCCGGCCAGCACGCAGGCGTCATTGATGAGGAATTTTGCGGCGAAGTTGTCGGTGGCATCGATCACCAGATCGTACGGTTTGATGAGGCCGGCGATGTTGCTCGCGTCGACGAGCTCGTAGTAGGCATCAACCGTCACATCCGGGTTGAGCGCGCGGATGGCTGTGGCCGCGGATTCCACTTTGGGCGCTCCGACACGTGCGGTGGTATGGATGATTTGGCGTTGCAGATTGCTCATATCCACCACATCGCCGTCCACCAGTCCGATATGGCCGACGCCAGCCGCCGCCAGATACAGGGCGGCCGGAGAACCAAGCCCGCCCGCTCCGATGATGAGCACGCTGGAGGCCAGCAACCGCTTTTGCCCTTTGACGCCCACGCCCTTCAAAATCAGATGGCGCGCGTACCGCTCCACCTGTTCATCAGTCAATGCCATGTTTTCTCCATGTTTCCAGCTCCCCTCAGTCCGCTACGCGGCCAGCTCCCCTCAGAGAGGGGAGCTAATAAAAGTGTCAGTGCAAATACCCCGTAGTCGGGCTGGACGGCACAGCCTGTCCCTCGGTCACCTTGCCAAGGCCAGACAAATACGCCGCACGACCGGCATCGATGGCGTGCTTGAACGCCTCAGCCATCAGGGGGATATTGCCGGCAGAGGCAACGGCCGTGTACGCCATCACCGCATCCGCACCCATCTCCATCGCATCGCAGGCCTGGCTCGGACGGCCGATACCAGCGTCGATGATGACCGGCACATGCGCGTTGGCGATGATGATTTCGATGAAGTCACGCATGCGCAGGCCCATATTGGAGCCGATCAACGAACCGAGCGGCATAACGGCAGCGGCACCGGCCTCCTCCAGCTGACGGGCCGCAATCGGGTCCGGGAACATGTAGGGCATGACCACGAAGCCTTCCTTGGCCAGCATCTCGGTGGCTCGGATGGTTTCGGCGTTGTCCGGCAAGAGGTACTTGGTCTCGTGTTCGATTTCGACCTTGACGAAGTCGGTGTGGCACACTTCGCGTGCCAGTCGGGCGATACGCACGGCTTCCTCAGCGTTGCGCGCGCCGGAGGTGTTGGGCAGCAGCGTAATGCCTTCGGGAATGTAGTCGAGCACGCTGTTCTCGGTGGTCTGCGCGCGGCGCAGTGCCATGGTGACGATCTGCGTGCCGGCATGTTCGACCGTGGCCTTGATGAGGTTCAGGTCGTAGCGGCCGGAGCCCAGGATGAATCGCGACTGGAACTCGTGACCGCCCAAGTTCAGCGGCTTGTCTTTCACCGGGAGAATCGGCGCGGCGGTGCCGACCGGATTGGTGACGGCGGGCTGCGGCGGCAGCGGAGTCGCCTCAACAGATGCTTCAGTAACCGGATTAATATTGCTCATAGCTTTTCCTTTCATCCACCCTGTACAAACTGCACAATTTCCATGACGCACTGGTCGTCGAGCATGGCGTCGGCACGCTTATCGCGCGGGATAATCTCACCATTGAGTTCGATGGCCACACGCTCGGCGCGGAATCCGCGCGCTTCGAGATAATCGGCGACGCTGACCGGCGTCTCGAGCGTGACCTGCTCTCCGTTGACCTGCATAATATCCTTTCAGATAGTAAAAAAGGGTGCACGAAACGAACCGTACCTTAAGTGGTGCGCCCATTCATGAACCCAATCATGCGACCGTTCGACCGTTGTGATGTATTGGCTCCATCACGACCGTCTCACGGCTGAATTATGCAAACGGAATGAAAGCTGTATTGGAGAACCCGGCAAATCTGCAACAACGATTCCTTACGGCGGCATGACCCGCGTCAAGTTCCCCGGTCGAAGTCTGGCAACTTCCTCTCAGCCTCACGGCTCCCGTTCGTTACGATTTCTCAGTGTATGCCGTTGCAGTGACAACAGCAAAATGAAGCTCCCTCATCAGAGGGAGCTTCATTGGGACTAGAACGTGCCGGGGGCTTTGTAGGCGGAGCCATCCGACGTGGATGCGGGGAAGAGCTTGAGTTCTTCGACCTCGGCCTTGGCGTCGGCGATCTGCTCGCGTACGCGACCGTAAGCGGTGCCGCCCTTGCCGTTGCGGGAGTCGACCGAACCGTGGCTGGAGAGCACTTCGCGTACTCCCGGAGCCTTGTCGGCCGGCAGGAACGCGGCGAAGGTCTCGATGAAGTCATTGTCGGTCAGATCCCACAGTTCCTGGCCGCGGCCTTCGGCGAGCTTGACGCAGGCACCAGAGAGCTCGTGCGCGTGGCGGAACGGCACACCGTTCTTGACGAGCCATTCGGCGATGTCGGTGGCCAGCGCGAAGCCGGTCGGAGCTTCCTCTTCCAGGCGGTCGCCGTCGAAGTGCATGGTCTTGACCATGCCGGTGAAGGCGGGCAGCAGCACTTCGAGCGTGTCGACCTGGTCGAACACGGCCTCCTTGTCTTCCTGCAGATCGCGAGCGTAGGCGGTGGGCAGGCCCTTCAGGGTGGCCAGTAGACCGGTCAGATCGCCGATGAGTCGGCCGGACTTGCCGCGGGCGAGCTCGGCGATATCCGGGTTCTTCTTCTGCGGCATGATGGAGGAGCCGGTGGAATAGCCGTCGTCGAGCTTGACGAAGGCGAACTCCTGGGTGTTCCAGATGATGATCTCCTCGGACAGGCGGGAGATGTCCACGCCGGTCATGGCGGCCACGAACGCGAATTCGGCCACGAGATCACGTGCGGCGGTGCCATCGATGGAGTTGTCGGTCACGCGGGAGAAGCCGAGCTCACGCGCCACGGCCTCCGGGTCGAGGCCGAGCGTGTTGCCGGCCAGCGCGCCGGAGCCGTACGGGGAGGCGTTGATGCGCTTGTCCCAGTCTATCAGTCGCTGCACGTCGCGGATCAGCGGCCAAGCGTGGGCCATGAGCTGGTGCGCGAGCAGCACGGGCTGGGCGTGCTGCATGTGGGTGCGGCCCGGCATCACGGTGCGGCCGGCCTTTTCGCTTTGCTCGATCAGGGCGTTGACGAGGTCAAGCAGGAGTCCGGCGATTACGCGGGAGTGGCGGCGCAGCCACATACGAATCAGGCAGGCGATCTGGTCGTTGCGGGAACGGCCGGCCCTGAGCTTGCCGCCGAGTTCGTCGCCGGCAATGTCGATCAGACCGCGTTCGAGGGCGGTGGCCTCGTCCTCATCGTCTTCGATGGGGACGAAGGAGCCATCGTCAACGTGGCGCTGGAGCGTGTCGAGCGCATCCTCCATGCGCTGCAGCTCGTCGGCGGTCAGAAGTCCCGCACGGCCGAGAGCACGGGCGTGGGCGCGCGAACCGGCGATGTCGTCGTCGGCCAAGCGCCAGTCGAACTGCGTGGACTTGGACAGTCGGGCCAATTCCGGCGACGGACCAGACGTAAAGCGACCACCCCACAGGGCCAGATGTTCGTTGTTCTCAGTCATGAAGGCTCCTTGAAAAGTGAAAATAGCTGTGTTTAAGCGTAGCAATGTGTTCAAACATACAGTTGCCCCCGCTGGCGAGGGCTGTCACATGGAGTGTGACTGAGGACAGTCCTTTCAAAGACCACTCCCAGTCAGCTATGCCGACAGCCTCGCAGCGGGGGCGACTGAGTAAGAATCACTCGACGGTGTTCTTCGGGACCTCGATGCCGTTGCCGAACTTGACGTCGCGCGCTGCGGCCACGCGGGACGGCAGACCGTAGATGTCGATGAAGCCGTTGGAGGACTTCTGGTCGAAGGTATCGCCGGAATCGTAGGTGGCGAGCTTGTAGTCGTACAGCGAGGAGTCGGAACGACGGCCGGTCACGACGGCGCGGCCACCGTGCAGGACCATGCGAATCTCACCGGACACGTACTTCTGGGTGTCTTCGATGAAGGCGTTGAGCGACTGGGTTGCCGGGGAGAACCACTGCGCATCGTAAACCAGCTCGCCCCAGCGCTTGTCGATGTCGCGCTTGATGCGGTGCTGTTCGCGTTCGAGGCAGCAGTTTTCGAGTTCCTGGTGAGCGGTGATCAGAGCCACGGCACCCGGAGCCTCGTACAGCTCGCGGGACTTGATGCCGACCAGGCGGTCCTCGATGAGGTCGATGCGGCCGATGCCCTGGGCTCCGGCGCGGCGGTTCATCTCTTCGATGGCCTGCAGCGGGGTGACGTCACGTCCGTCGATCTTGACCGGCACACCTTCCTTGAACTCGATGACGACTTCATCTTCGACCGGCGGGAAGGCCGGGTCGTCGGTGTAGGAGTAGCAGTCCTTGGTCGGGCCGTTCCACGGATCCTCGAGGAAGCCGGTCTCAATGGCGCGGCCCCACACATTCTGGTCGATGGAGTACGGGGACTTCTCGGTCTGGGTGATCGGCAGCTTGTGTTCCTTGGCGAACGCGATCTCGACGTCGCGGGTCAGGGACAGGTCGCGAATCGGGCTGATGGCCTTCAGCGTCGGGTCGATGGAGGCGATGGAGACCTCGAAACGAACCTGGTCGTTGCCCTTGCCGGTGCAACCGTGGGAGATGGTGTCGGCGCCGAACTGGTGGGCGGCGCGCACGAGGTGCTTGGAGATCAGCGGACGGGAGATGGCGGAGACCAGCGGGTAGACGCCTTCGTACATGGCGTTGGCCTTGAGGGCCTTCATGCAATATTCGTTGGCGAACTCGTCACGGGCGTCGACCACGTAGGATTCGACGGCTCCGCAGGCAAGGGCGCGCTGCTTGATGGTCTCGAGGCTTTCGCCGCCCTGGCCGACGTCGAGGGACACGGCCACGACGTCCTTGCCGGTGCGCTCCTTCAGGTACGAGATGGCGACGGAGGTGTCAAGACCGCCGGAGTAGGCCAGAACAATGCGCTTGTTATCTGCCATTGGTTCCCTTTCGTTCAAGGTCTGAAAAACAAACTGATGCAAGTATATACAGAGGACTGTATATTTATGCACGGCGTGTTGGTTATTTGGAGGCGAGGCTTAGTAGCCAGTCGGAGCGGGAGACGGCGGTGTCGTCATTGGTGCAAATCACCATGACGGTGTCGTCTCCGGCGATGGTGCCCAGCACGCCTTCGATCGGCTGCCTGTCAATCACCGAGGCCACGTATTGTGCGGCACCAGAAGGCGTGTGCACCACAACCAGATTTCCGGCGGCGGCCACCGAGGTGACCAGTCCGTTCAGCACGCGGGACATCTGTGCCTCACCGCGCTCCCCTACATCCTCACCTTCTGAAGCAACGACGCTGCGACCCACCGTGTAGGCCACCGTGCCGTCCTTCAGCCGGGTCTTCACCGCATGCATCTCGTCAAGATCGCGGCTCAGGGTCGCCTGAGTCACCGCAATGCCCTCGTCGATAAGGATTTTGGACAGCTGTGATTGCGAGGTGATGATATGCGTGGCGAGCGCCTGTTCTATGGCACTCAGCCGCGCCGCCCTGGTGGCAGGGCGCTGCAGGGACGGACCGGTTTCACTCATGCGAGCAGGCTTTCGTCTCCACGGGCCTTGCCGGTCAACCAAGTCAGCAACGCTTTCTGTGCGTGCAGACGGTTCTCGGCCTCGTCCCACACCACGGACTGCGGGCCATCGATCACTTCAGCGGTGACTTCCTTGCCGCGGTAGGCGGGCAGGCAGTGCTGGAAGAGCGCATCCGGCTTGGCCAATGCCATAAGTTCGGTGTTGACCTGGTAATCCCAGAACGGCTTGGAACGGATGGCGTATTCGGCCTCCTCGCCCATGGAGACCCAGGTGTCGGTGAACACGCAGTCGGCGTCCTTCACCGCTTCCTTGGCATCGGTGGTGACCAGGATGGAGCCGCCGGTCTCGGCCGCGACGCGCTTGGCGTCGGCCACAATGTCCGGGCGGGGCAGGTAGCCGTGGGGGCCGGCCACGCGCACGTCCATGCCGGCCACGGCACCGCCGAGCAGGTAGGAGTTGGCCATGTTGTTGGCCGCGTCACCGAGGTAGGCGATGGTCTGGTTCTTCAGGTTGTCGACGCCGCCTCGGTGCTCGGCGATGGTCTGGAAGTCGGCGAGAATCTGGCAGGGATGGAAGTCATCGGTCAGGGCGTTGACCACCGGATGGGTGGAGTACTTGGCCATTTCTTCGACGCGGTCCTGGCCGAAGGTGCGCCACACCACGCCGTAAGCCATGCGGTCGAGCACACGAGCGGTATCGGCCACGGGCTCGCCACGGCCCAGCTGGGAGCCGGACTTGTCGATGACCAGCGGGTAGCCGCCAAGCTCGGCAACGCCGATGGAGAAGCTGGAACGGGTGCGGGTGGATGGCTTGTCGAATAGTACGGCGACGGCCTGCGGACCGGCGAACGGCTGCTTGTAGAAGCGGTCATGGTGGAACTTGATGGCAAGTTCGAGCACCTGCTTCTGCTCCTCATGGTTGAGGTCGTCGTCACGCAGCATGTGGCGAAGTTCTGGGGTCATGATGATCTCCTTGGATCGGTGGGTCGGCAGTGACGGCGAGAAATCAGTCGTCGGGCAGGTCCGTAGGCACATCCTTGAGGATGGCAAGTGCCTGATCCACGTCTTGAGCGGTTACAATCAGCGGCGGTGCGAAACGCAGCGCATTGGGAGCCACCGCGTTGACGATGAGCCCGTGTTCGAGGCAGTAGTTCATCACCGCGTGGGAGCAGGGATGCTTGAGCTCGACGGCGTCCAGCAAACCACGGCCGCGTACGGAAACGAACAGCGGATTACCGGTGGCCATAATGCCATCGCGCAGCTGTTCGCCGCGAGCTTCGGCGTTGGCCACCAGATTCTCGTCTTCAATCACGTCAAGAGTGGCGAGTCCCGCAGCCGCACCCAGCGGATTGCCGGCAAAGGTGGAGCCGTGGGAACCAGGAGTGAACAGAGCCGCGAGTTTCTCGCCAAAAGCGATCATGCCGCCCATCGGGAATCCGCCTGCCACACCCTTGGCGAAAGTCACCATATCCGGCGTCACGCCGCCGGACAGATCGTCACGCTGGAATGCGAACCACTTGCCGGTACGTCCGATACCGGTCTGTACTTCATCGATGATGAGCAGCGCGTGGTTGATATCGCACAGTTCACGCACGAACTTGACGTAATCGGCGCCCAACGGCTGCACGCCGGCTTCGCCTTGGATAAGTTCCAGAATCACAGCAGCCACCGGACCCTTGCCATAGCGACCGAGACCGGTCTGTGCAAAAGCGTCGTGCAGGGCGACCTTGTCGCCGGCGCGCACGAATTCGATGTTCGGCACCAGCGGATCATACGGCTTGCGGATACCGGGTTTCCATGTGGCGGACAGCGCACCCATCGTACGGCCATGGAAGCCGTGAGTCATTGCGAGAATGCGTGCGGGCTTGCCGCCGATGGAAGGCAGGGCATCAGGCAAGGTGCGGCCATACAGCTTGGCGAGCTTGAGGGCAGCTTCATTGCCTTCAGCACCGGAGTTGCCGAAGTAGACTTTGGAGCCTTCAGGTGCACCAGCCAGCTTGACCAGTTTGGACGCCAATTCAATTTGCGGCTCGGACGCGAAATAGTTGCTGATATGAGCCACCTTGGCAGCCTGATCGGCAACCGCCTTGACCCACTTGGGGTGGGCGTATCCGAGGGAATTGACGGCGATGCCTGCCAGGAAATCGAGGTATTCGTTACCGTCAACATCCCAGATGTGGGCACCTTGGCCGTGATCCATGACGCGCAACGGCGTACCGAACACATTCATGTGGACCTGAGAGTACTCTCCCAGCCACTTGCTGTCTTCCGTACCTAGTTTTTCCTCATGCTCAGTAGCCATAAGAGCTCCTCATTTCCAGTCCTTCATCGGGCATAACCATGGTACCGATGCCTGCGGAGGTGAATATCTCGTTCAAAATCGAATGCGGCTTGCGCCCGTCGATGACATGGGCTTGGGGCACGCCACCGTCGATGGCCCTGACACAGGCCTCCATCTTGGGTCGCATACCGGATTCCAGGTCCGGCAGCATATCGCGCAGGTTTTCCACACCGATCCGGCCAATCAGAGAATTCTTATCCGGCCAATCGGCGTACAGACCATCCACATCAGTCAAGATAACGAGCTTGTGCGCGCCCACAGCGGCAGCCAAAGCGGCGGCGGCGGAATCAGCGTTCACGTTGAGCACTTCAGTGGCATCTTCTTCGTTCGGAGCCACGGAAGAGACGACCGGGATACGACCGGCGGCCACCAGATCCTCGACTGCCGAGGCATCGACGGAAACCACGTCGCCGACCAGGCCGATATCGGTGGGCTTGCCATCGATGACGGGCCTGCGCTGCATGGCCGAGAACAGGCCGCCGTCTTCACCGGACATGCCTACGGCCAGCGGGCCGTGCGCGTTGATCAGGCCTACCAGTTCGCGTGACACCTTGCCGGTCAGAACCATGCGCACCACATCCATGGCCTCGGGGGTGGTGACCCTCAGGCCGCCTTTGAATTCGGATTTGATGCCGAGGGCCTTGAGCATGTGGGAAATCTGCGGACCGCCGCCGTGCACGACGATCGGGTGCAGACCCACCTGACGCAGAAAGACCATGTCTTCGGCGAAGCACTGCTTCAGATGGTCATCGACCATGGCATTGCCGCCGTATTTGACGACGATACGCTGGCCGGCGAACTCCTCCAGCCATGGCAGCGCTTCAATAAGCACTTCTGCCTTCTGATCGGCGCGCAAATCGGTGTGCACGTCGAAATGGAACCCAGGTCCCTTCAATTCTGTAGACAATTTTTCTCTTTTCTGCGACGCCGGCGACGCTATCGCCGCCGGCTGCTACAAACAGCCCACTGGGCTGTTTGCGTTATATGCGACGCCGGCGACGCTATCGCTGCCAGCTGCTACAAACAGCCCACTGGGCTGTTTGTCAGCTTTCGTAGTCGGCGTTGATGTGGACGTATTCGTGGGTGAGGTCGTCGGTCCAGACGGTGGCCTGCGCACTCGAGCCGGTGTTCAGGTCGATGTCGATGTGGACTTCGCGCGGAGTCATGTCGACCTCGCTACGGTCGCGGCCGGCACCGCCGTTCTCGCAGATGCGCACGCCGTTGACGTCCACGGTCACCTTGTTCGAATCGTAAGGCGCGACTTCAGGCGGCACAGTGCCCAGGGAGCTGACGATGCGGCCCCAGTTCGGATCGTTGCCGGAGATGGCGCACTTGAGCAGGTTCGAGGCGGCGACGGCACGACCACAGGCAAGTGCCGCGTCTTCGCTGGTGGCACCGGTGACGGTGATACGGATGTCGTGGGAGGCCCCTTCGCCGTCGCCGATGATCTGGCGGGACAGGGATGCGCAGGCCTCACGCACCAGCTTGTTGAATTCGTCCTTGTCCGGTTCGACGCCGGAGGCACCGGAGGCGAGCAGCAGGACCGTGTCGTTGGTGGACATGCAGCCGTCCACATCGATGCGGTTGAACGAATGTTCGGCGGCCACGGCGAGTGCGGCCTGCATCTGGCCGGCGGAGACGACCGCATCGGTGGTGATGACGCACAGCATGGTGGCCAGCTGCGGGGCAATCATGCCCGAGCCCTTGACCATGCCGCCGATCTTCCAGCCGTTGGAGCCGGTCAGTTCGACCGTCTTCGGCTTGGTGTCGGTGGTCATGATGGCGTGGGAGGCGTCGGCGCCGGCTTCGGCGGTGACGGCAAGAGCCTCATGGGCACTCTTGGCACCAGCCAGCACGTTGTCCAACGGCAGCAGTTCACCGATGAGACCGGTGGAGCAGACAGCCACATCATTCGGTTCGGCGCCGATGAGACCGGCGACCGTTTCTGCGGTGGTGACGGACTGGGCGTAACCGGCCTCGCCGGTGCAGGCGTTGGCACCGCCGGAGTTCAGAATCACGGCCTTGACGTGACCGTCGGCGACGACCTTACGGCTCCACTGCACCGGGGCGGCACAGAAACGGTTCGAGGTGAACACGCCTGCAGCCGCGTCGAGCGGGCCGTTGTTGACCACGAGGGCCAAGTCCTTCTTGCCTTCGACGGATGAAATACCAGCCGCCACGCCGGCGGCGGAGAAACCTTGTGCAAATGTAACGCTCACGGTGCTACTCCGATCTTGGTCAGGCCCGCGTCTTCCGGCAGGCCGAGTGCGATGTTCAGTGATTGGACCGCTTGTCCGGCGGTACCACGGTTGAGGTTGTCGATGGCGGCAAAAGCGTAGATGCGGCCGGCCTTGCGGTCGGTGACGACCTGCAGGTGGGCTGCGTTGGATCCGATGATGTTGCCGGTGGCGGGCAGTGTGCCCTCGGGCAGCAGCACCATGAAGTCCTGACCTTCATAGGCCTTGGACCATACGGCGCGAATCTCCTCATCGCTCAGTGCCTTGGCCTTGTCCGTCATGCGGGCGGACACGGTGGCGAGGATGCCTCGGGACATGGGGGCGAGAATCGGCGTGAAGCCGAGCGTGAATTCGCTGGCTTCGGCCGCGCTCTTGCCGGCCGCGTGGGCGAAGTTCTGCAGAATTTCGGGAATGTGGCGGTGCTTGCCGCCCACCGAATACGGCAGGGCGGATTGCAGGGCCTCGGCGGCAAGCAGGTTGGTGCGCTTGAGATTCTTGCCGGCACCCGAGTATCCGACGACCAGATCGGCCACGATATCCTGCGATTCAACCAGTCCTTCGGCGATGCCGGGCTGGAGGGCCAGCGTGGTGGCGGTGACGTTGCAGCCAGGACCTGCGATGCGCTTGGCGCCAGGAAGCGCCGCACGCTGGCGGGTGTAGGAGCCGTCCGCGGCTTTGCCGGTGATGAGCTCGGGCATGCCGTAGGTCCAATGCTCATAGAAATCGCCGCCGTAGAACTCATCCCAAGCGGTCTGCTCTTCGAGACGATGGTCGGCGCCCAAATCCACAACCACGGCATTCGGATCGAGCTGCGAGGCGAGCTTGCCCGAAGCACCGTGCGGCAGTGCGAGGATGATAACGTCATGCCCGTTCAGCACTTCGGGCGTGGTATCTTCAACGACCAGATTGGCCAGTTGGGGAATATGCGGCATGTGCTTGGCCATCGACTCCCCCACTGAGGAATGGCCTGCCACGCAGGTGATGTCGAAGTCGGGGTGCGCGGCCAGAATGCGCAGCGCTTCACCGCCGGCATAGCCCGTGGCACCGGCCACGGCCACTGTATATTTCGCCATACTCATCTCTTTTCACTGATGTGTCTTCGGATGAGTATACGCGATTATGCAGACTATTGCATATTTATGCAGTGGGTGTGTTGGTATGTGAACGCCACTTATGCGGAGATGGAGTCGGAGGAGGAGCCGGTGCCGCCGGTGAGTTGCTGGAGGGCTTCCTGGTAGAGGCTCATGGCGTCATAGCCATTGAAGGCCATCCAGATGACGGCGATGGTGTATAGCACGTTGATCACCACGGCGGCCACGGCCAAACCGAAGCCCTTCATATGGAAGGTGCGCGTGCGCCACATTGCCACCGCGCCCATCAGTGCCGAGAGCACCGGCACAGGGAAGAACAGGGCGAGGATAAAGGAGATGATCGCATACGAATCCCAGTGCCCGTAGAGCGGGTTCTGGTTTGGATCGTTCAGGTCGATGCCGTGGTAATAATGCGGCTGGTGAGGCTGACCGTTCGGCTGTTGACCATACGGCTGGCCCTGCATGCCCGGGTACCCGCCCGGATATGCGCCCGGACCGGACTGTTGGCCGCCTTGCGCATACGGCCAGCCGCCCGCCTGCTGATTGCCAGGCCACGGCGTCTGCTGGCCGTACGGCTGGCCGGCCTGCTGAGATTGTGCCGCGCCACCGTTGATGCCAGCGGCTGCGGCGGAATCCTTCTTGGTATCAGGCTCGGGAGCGCCATAAATATACGGGTTGTAATTCGGCCCGTATTGGCCAGACATAGCACCATATTCAGGCTGCTGGTACTGCCCGTATTTCGGCTTGTCCTGCTCCGGTTGGCTCATGGCGCTCCTCGATTCGGATGATTGGTTGGGTCAGGCGCGCAGCTGGGCGCCGATTTCGGCGGCCTCAGCCACGATGGCCTTGCGGATGGCGTCGCTGTCTTCGGCGGACAGCGTTTTACTCGGCGAACGGAACACCACCGCATAGGCCAGGGACTTCTTGCCCTCGCCCACCTGTTCGCCGGTGAACACGTCGAACAGTTCGATGGATTCGAGGTTCGCGCCGGCGGCCTTGCGAATCACGTTCTCAAGTTGGCCTGCGGTCACGGTCTCGTCCACGGTGAAGGCCAAATCCTGCTTGACCGGCGGGAACGTGGAGATCGGCTTGGCCTGGACGGGCTTGCCGGTCAGCGTGGCGAACAGCGCGGTGAGGTTCAGCTCGAAGGCCGCGGAATGGGCCGGGAAGCCGAGGGCCTCGTTGACGCGCGGGTGCAGTTCACCGACCCAGCCGGTGAAGACGTCGCCCACCATGACGCGGGCGGCGCGGCCGGGGTGCCATTGGACGGGCACATCGTCGGCGGCGGGCTGGTCGAGTTCGATTGCGGCACCGATACGGCCGGCGATGCGGCGCACGGCCTCGACGGCGTCGGACCAGTCGACCGGGCGCTTGCCGCCCATCCAGCCGTCGTCCTCGGCCAGACCGGTCAGGATGCCGGCCACATGGTCGGGCTGTTCGGGCAGACCGGCGTCAAGCGCGGCGAGCTGTTCGTCGGTGGGGCGCACGCCACCGGGCAGTGCCGGGATGGCGGGCGCGTTCGGATCCCACAGGTAGACGTGGCCGAGCTCATACAGGGACACGTTTTCGATGCCGCGGCGGATGTTGCGCTGCACGGTGGTGGCCAGGGTCGGCAGAATCTCGCGACGCAGGTACGGACGGTCGCCGTAGAGCGGGTTGGCGATCTCGACGCTGACCTTCTTGGTGGCTTCCGGGTCGAAGCCGAAGGCCTTGTAATCGTCGTCGCCCACGAACGGGTAGCTCAGCGATTCGACCATGCCGAACTCGGCGAGCTCGTCCGCCACGCGACGGCGACGCTGCTGGTCCGGGGTCAGGCCCACCAGACCCTCGACCGGTGCCGGCGGCACGGTGACCGGAATCTGGTCGTAGCCGACCAGTCGGGCGATTTCCTCGACCAGGTCGCACGGCTCGTTCAAGTCCGGGCGCCAGCTCGGCGCGGTTACGGCGAACTCGCCGTTGCCGCCGCCGGCCACCGTGCAGCCAATGTCGGTCAGGATGTCGGAGATGCGGTTGATGTCCACGTCGAGGCCGGCCACGCGGGCCACTTCGGAGGCCTTGAAGTGGATGACCTTGGCGCGCGGCGTGTTGTTCACGTCGTTCGGGTGTTCGCTGGGCTCGCCGTTGCCGTACTTGGCCATGAGCTCGGCGGCCATCTGGGTGGCGGCGGGCTGCAGCGCGGTGTCGACGCCACGTTCGAAGCGGCGGGAGGCCTCGGATGGAATCTTGTGGCGACGGGCCGAACGGGCGATGGTCACCTGATCGAAGTGCGCTGCCTCCAGAAGAATGTTCTTGGTGTCGGCGGTCACTTCGCCATACAGGCCGCCCATCACACCGGCAAGACCGAGGATGCGCGAGCCGCGTTCGCCGTTCGGCGAATCGGTGATAAGCAGATCTTCGACGCTCAGGTCATGTTCCTTGCCGTCCAGGGTGGTGAGTTTCTCACCCTCGTTGGCGCGGCGCACGACAATCGGGCCTTCGAGCTTGTCGAGGTCGTAGGCATGCATCGGCTGGCCGAGGTCAAGCATCACGTAGTTGGTCACGTCCACGGCCAAGGAGATGGAGCGCATGCCGGCGCGGATCAGGCGGCGGCGCATCCAGTTGGGCGTGTGGGCGTTGGGATTGAAGTCCTTGACGATGCGCGCGTAGTAGCGGTCGCAACCGGGCACGCCGTGAATCGGATTGTTATCGTCGATTTCAACATCGATGTCCACCGGGGTGCCGGGCTGGTAGTCAGCAGGTTCCGGGGCCTTCT
This sequence comes from Bifidobacterium sp. WCA-178-WT-4B, assembly GCF_009696495.1. Lineage (NCBI taxonomy): Bacteria > Bacillati > Actinomycetota > Actinomycetes > Bifidobacteriales > Bifidobacteriaceae > Bifidobacterium > Bifidobacterium sp. WCA-178-WT-4B. Next base: position 64,216 of record NZ_VULV01000003.1, read on the forward strand.
CGTTGAGTGCCACGGCCGGATCGGTGTAGGCGGCACCGGTGGAGTGGTGGTATTCGCGGGCCACGCCACGGTAGGACAGCGTGTAGCCACGGTCCGGGGTGATGTTGATCTCAAGCAGAGGCTGGTCGAGGTGCAGCAGGTGCATGGCGTCCTGACCAGGCTTCAGAGCCTCGTATTCAGCCTCGGAGAAGCCGTACTGACGCAGCAGAATGATGCCATTGTGATTGTCGCCCAGACCCAGCTCACGTTCGGAGGCGCACATGCCGTTGGAGATGTGGCCGTAGGTCTTGCGCGGTTCGATCTTGAAGTCGCCGGGCAGCACGGCACCGGGCAGGGTGACGACGACCTTTTCGCCGGCCTTCATGTTGGGCGCGCCGCAGATGATGCCGCGCGGCACCTTGTTGCCGTCTTCGTCGGTCTCGTTCCATTCGTCGCCGCAGTCCACGTGGCACCAGTTGATGGTCTTGCCGTTCTTCTGCGGTTCGGGGGTGGCGTCGACCACGTAGCCGACCACAATCGGGCCGGTCACCTGAGAGGAGTGAATCTCCTCTTCCTCAAGCCCCACCTTGACAAGGTCCTTGGCGAGCTGTTCGTAGGTCAGGCCTTCAGGAACCTCGACATGGTCCTTGAGCCAATCGATATCAATCATAGGCATGGCTGAATCACTCCCCCATCACAAACTGTTCGGCGAAACGCACGTCACCTTCGACCAGGTCGTGCATGTCGTTGATGTCGCTGCGCAGCAGGAGCGTGCGCTCCATGCCGACGCCGAAGGCGAAACCGGTGTAGACGTCCGGGTCGATGCCGGCGGACTTCAGCACGTTCGGGTTCACCATGCCGCAGCCGCCCCACTCGAGCCAGCCGGGGCCGCCCTTCTTGTCAGGGAACCACAGGTCGAGCTCGGCGCTCGGTTCGGTGAACGGGAAGTAGCTCGGGCGCAGGCGCGTCTTGGCTTCGGGGCCGAACATGGCGACGGCCAGCTTGTCCAGCACGCCTTTGAGGTCGGCCATGGTCAGATGCTTGTCGACGGCGAGGGCTTCGCACTGGTGGAACACCGGGGTGTGGGTGGCATCAAGCTCATCGGTGCGGAACACACGGCCGGGGGACGCGATGTACAGCGGCACGCCACGGGTCAGGAGGGCACGGACCTGATCGGAGGAGGTCTGCGTACGCACCACCATGTTGGAGCCGACGAAACCGGCGGCGTCCTTGGCCTGATTGCCCTTGACGTAGAAGGTGTCCTGCATCTGGCGGGCCGGATGGTCCGGGCCGAAATTCAGGGAGTCGAAGTTGTACCATTCGGCTTCTATTTCCGGGCCGGAGGAGATCTGCCAACCCATGGAGATGAAGAAGTCCTCGACGTCCTCCATCAGCTTAGGCAGCGGGTGACGGGCGCCCAGAGGCTTACGGTTCACCGGCAGCGTCATATCCACGGTTTCGGCGGCAAGTGCGGCCTTCTCGGCGGCTTCCTTGAGCTCGACCTCCTTGGGACCATAGGCACGGCCGAAGTCGGCGCGCAGCTTGCCCATGAGCTTGCCGGCTTCCTTCTTCTGGTCGGCGGGCAGGGAGCCAATGGCCTTGCTGGCTTTGGTCATCGCCGAATCGGCACCTGCGTACGTTGTCTTGATGGCCTTGAGCTCCTCCAGGTTGGAGGCGTTCTGGATTTTCTCGATGCCCTCGGCAACCTCAGCAGTCACCTGGTCGGCGTCGAACACCATTTGTTCTGCCACGAGAACCCTTTCGTCTGATGTTTTCTCAGCGTTTCACAGCGTTTTTACCGGTTTCACATTCTTTCAACATGACCCGACATAGACAGCGACATCAGCATCACCGCGGCCGAGGTGCCGAGGTTCAGTGATTCGGCCTTGCCATAAAGCGGGATGGAGACGATGCGGCCGCAGCGCGTGAGGATGTCCGGTTCCAAGCCACGCGCCTCGTTGCCGAACAACACGGCTTTCGGAGCCTCGACCGCCGCCTTGTCCGCCAGTACTGCGGGCAGGCTTTCCGGCTTGCGTTCTTCGGTGCCGTATACGTCGGCGGCCCAGACGTCCAAATTATGGTCGCCTGTCCAGGTGAAGAATTCGTCGGTGCTCATGGCGAGTACCGGCAGATGGAACAGGGAGCCTGCGGTGGAGCGGATGACCTTGGGGTTCAGCACGTCCACGCAGTCGTCCACGAAGATTACGGCGTCACAGCCGGCCGCATCGGCCGCACGAATCACGGTGCCGGCGTTGCCCGGGTCGCGCACCTGCCAGAAGACGGCAATCTGCGGGGCCCGACCGTTCTTGCCAAGTTCGACGTCATCGGCACCGGCGTACATGGACTCGGCATTGCCGACGGCCGCGATGCCTTGGGCGTCCGGACTGATGCGGTGCATCACGTCGCCGATGCAGTAGTGCACATAAATCGTGGCATCCTGCGAGGTTTCGACGATCTTCTCCAACGTGGAGGAGATGATACGCGGATGTTCCAGCGCCTGCGAAACCTCTACATACAGGTCCCGTACCACGTCCGGCCGCCAAGTGACGGCCTCGCGCACGGATTGCGGGCCTTCGATAAGAAAACGGCCCGAACGTTCGCGGCCTTTGGTGCGGGTCAGATCGGCGATGCGGCGCACGCGGTCGGATTTCGGATTATCAAGAATCTGGGCGTTGATGGGCATAGCCACTACCCTACTGCCGGGGCATTACGTCAGTCGTGGCTCGCTCCCCGCTGGCGGAGGCATCGTAAGCCTTTCAGGCACCCTGAAGGGCACTGTGCCAGTCTGCCGCCTTCAGGCACCCTGAAAGGCGAAGTGCCAATTCCCGGTGCCGACGGCTACGCCTATGGAGGCCAGCGGGACGGCCAGACAGATGACGTAGAAGATCCAGTCGACAGGCTTCAGACGTGAGATGCGGGCTTGGGAGCGTGGGGCGCTGGAGCCGAAGCCGCGCGCTTCCATGGCGGTGGCAAGTTTGGTGGCGCGCCGGATGGAGAGCACCAGCAGTCCGAACGCCTGGGAGAGGGCACGGGCGATGGCGTTACCGTCGCCAAGGCCGCGCGAACGCTGGGACAAGCCGAGTGCGCGCCAATCTTCCTGCAGCAGCGTAAACATGCGCAATCCAGCCAACCCGCCGTATACGAATCGCGGTGAGAAGTGCAGAATCTCAACCAAACCGTCCGCCAAATCAGTGGGATCGAGGCCCAGGGCCAGAATCACGCCGGGTACGGCAATGGCCGCCACCCTGATAGCCGTGGCGATGGCCAGATTAACGGATCCCTCGCTGATCACAATCCAGCCGCCCTGCCACAGGATCTCGCCCGAGGTGCGGCCGTAGAGAAACACGGAGATAAAACTGCCGGCGACGGCGATCCATACCGGCCAGGTCTTACGGCATACGGTCCACGGAGCCACGCCACCAATCCACAGCAGCACGAATTCGATGCCGAGCGCCGTGGACGCGGATACCACATCCAGACTGATGAACATCGGAATACACAGCAACAGCGCACCGATGATGCGGCTGACCGCGTTGATGCGCGCGATGAACCATGAGGGCGATGAGGCTTTGACCGGCTCCACGCGCGTTTCCTGCGGACTGACGATTACCACGTCACTCATGCCTTCGCCTCCTCGAACATCACACGTCGCGCGCCCAGCGCATCCACCAGCGCCTCATCGTGCGTCACCATGATCACGCACGAGCCTTGATCGCGGATGGCGGCAATCAGCTTGACCATCTCATTCCACGTACTGAAATCCTGTCCGAATGTCGGCTCATCCATCACCAACACTTTGGGTGCGGCGGCCAGCATGGAAGCCACGGACAGTCGCCGCTTCTCCCCGCCAGACAAGGTATACGGGTTGGCTTTGGCGAAGCGCGTGAGATTCATCTGCTCAAGCATGCGGTCGGCGGTCTGATAAGCCTCGTCTTGGCTCTGCCCCATCGACTTGGGGCCGATGGCGACTTCGTCACGCACGAAATTGGCAGCGAACTGGTGCTCGGGCTCCTGGAACACCATGCCGATACGGCCCAGCAGTTCCTTGCTTTTCCAGTCGATCGGCTCACGCCCGGCATGCGCGGGCTTGAGGTTGTCGGCGATGAGCACCTTGCCGGCGATAGGCTCGAGTAGCCCGGCCAAGGTCAAGGCCAAGGTCGATTTGCCCGCGCCGTTCGGACCCATCAGAGCCGTTACTTCGCCGGGATAAAAATCCAGATTGATACCAACGCCAAGAGCGGTTCCACGGCCAAAGCTTAAGTTCTCAGTGCTGAGCACCGGCGCATCGTGCGCAGGCTCCTGCTTCGGTGAGTAATCGGGAATCGCACGGCCCGGCACCCACGCGCCACCGGCGGCCAATACGTCGCCCATCTCGGCGAACACCTCGTCCGGTTTGCCGTCGGCAATGACCGCACCCGTGGGCGAACTTGCATCGGGTCGGCCGAGCACAATCACGCGATCGACCAGATCGAGCCATACATCGATATGATGTTCGACCACAACCATGGTCTGTCCGGTGGCCTCGATGACCTTTTTGACCGCGTCATGCACTTCGACCACGCCTTCGGGGTCGAGGTTGGCGGTCGGTTCGTCCAACAACAGCAGACCGGGCTTCATAGCCAGCACGCCGGCCAACGCGAGACGTTGGCGCTGACCGCCGGACAGATGGCGGGTGGACCGATCCAGTTCGAGTCCGCCGAGTCCCACCATATCCAATGATTCGCGCACTCGCTGCCGAATCTCCTCGCGCGGCACGTTGAGGTTTTCGCAGCCGAAGGCCGCGTCATCGCCTAGTCGTTCAAGAATGATCTGCGAGTCCGGGTCCTGAAGCACCAGTCCCACGCGGCCTCGCGCCTCGCGCGCATCGACGCCATCGATGGTGAGCGAGCCCTCCTGCTCGCCTTCCTCATCGCCGCCAAGTACGCCTGCGAGACCGGCCATCATCGTGCTTTTGCCCGCGCCCGAAGCGCCGAGCATCAGCACGCGCTCCCCCGGCCGGATGGTGAGATCGACGGCACGCAACGCGAAATCCTTGCGCGTGGCGTGCCGCCACCCCCAGCCGCTGGCCTCTACCGCAGCCGGATTAATCTGCATCAGACGCGCGCCTTGCTACGGCCGGATTCAAAGCGCTCCAGAGCACCGGTGGCGGCGATTGCACGAGACAAGTACCAGACCACCACGCCGGCGATCACGACGCCGGAGATGATGGAGCCCACCAGATACCAAGTGACGCGCAGTCCGTTCCAGCCCGGGTTGGTGGCCCAGTAGTAGGCCCAGCAGCCCACGCCGGCGAGCGCACCGGACAGGATGGTGGTGCCGATGTTCCACTTCTTCCAGGCGAAGATGGCGAAGGCAATTTCGGCACCCAGACCCTGGATGATGCCGACGATCAGCGAGCCGCCGACGCCCCACTGGTTGCCCAGCGTAAGTTCAAGGAAGGCGGCGAGGGTTTCGGCGAACAGTGCGGCACCGGGCTTGCGCACGATGATTGCGGCGAGCGGGCCGGCGAACAGCCAGAATCCGTTGAGCAGACCCTCGAAACCGGGGGTCACGCCTTCGAACAGGGCCAGCGGGGCGGAGCAGACAATGTCCCAGCCCCAGAAAATGACGCCGGATGCGACGGCGATGATTGCGGCGACGACGATATCGACGACGCGCCACTTGTAATTGGCTTTGGCCACAGCTTCAGTCATGAATGTGCCTTTCTTCTGCTCGTACGCAGGCCGAACATACATGGATATATGTACGCACATGATGCACATGTTCGTGGCCACGCGCAGGTTGGTTCAGGCACGGGTGGGTAAGAGCGACATTTCCGTGCGCCGGCATTATCCGGTCACGTTCCATCGGTCGAGACTATGAGTCTCCTCTCAGCCGCCTAACGGCAGCTCCCGTGTCAACTCCCCGACTATAAAGCAAGCCGCCGTCAAAGGCAATAGCCACATCTGTGACCTACCGGACGGCGGCTCGCTACCATTACCGATACGGTTCGGCTACTTGCCGAGCTTGTCCAGCAGCAAAGCCTCGGTGATCACGTTGTTCTTGAGGCCGGGCAGGGAGATGGACTCATTGGGACTGTGGGCGTTGGCCTTCGGGTCTTCGGGACCGGTGACCAGCACCTGAGCGTTGGGGAAAATGCGCTGCAGTTCGGGGATGAACGGAATGGAGCCGCCTTCGCCCTTGTTGATGGGCTCAACGCCGAAAGCCTCGGTCATGGCTTCCAGCGCGTCCTTGGTGGCCACGGCAGTCGGGTCCATGGCCCAGCCCATGCCGTTTTCGCCGCGTTCGACAGTGACCTTGGCACCGAACGGCGCGTGGGATTCGAAGAATGCAGCCAGTGCTTCCTGCGCTTCTTCAGGGCGCTGGGTGGGCGCGGTGCGCAGCGACAAACGGAAGCGGGTCTCCGGGGCGATCACGTTGAAGGATCCCTCGACCGGGTGGGCATCGAAGCCGATCACGGTCACGGACGGCTTGGTCCACAGGCGTGAGGCCAGCGAACCGGTGCCGGCGAACTCGTAACCGGCCACCACGCCGGAATCCTCGCGCACAGTGGTTTCGTCAAGGTCGTGCTGCAAACCGCCGATCGGCTCTTCCGCGGCCACGCCGGGTACGGCCAGATCGCCGTTCTCGTCATACATGGAAGCGATGAGCATGGCGGCCAACGTATTGGAGTCGAGAATCGGGCCGCCGTACTGGCCGGAGTGCACCGGATGCTCAAGGCCCTGCACGGTCACGTCCACACAGGTGTTACCGCGCAGCGAGGTGGTCAAAGAAGGAATGTCCGCCGACCAGTTGCCGGAATCAGCCACGATAATCACGTCAGCGGCGAATTCGTCACGGTGAGCCTCGATGAAGGGAATGAAGCTTGGCGAACCCATCTCCTCTTCGCCTTCGATGAACACTTTGATATTGACGTTGAGGTCGTCGCCCAAGGCCTTCAGCGCACCGGAGTGGATAGCGATGCCGCCGCCGTCATCGGCGGAGCCACGGCCGTAAAGGCGGCCGTCGATTTCGGTGGCCACGAACGGGTCGGTGTTCCACTCGGCCGGGTCCGGAACAGGCTGCACATCGTGATGGGCGTAGAGCAGCACGGTGGGGGCGTCCGGAGAAACGATATGCGAGCCGATGACCTCCCATGCGCCCGGAGTGCCGTCGGCATTGGAAGCCTGGACCACCTTGGCATCCACACCCACGAGGCGCAGTTCGTCTGCCACGAATTCAGCGGAGCGCTTCATATGTTCGGCGGTGATGCCCTTGGCGGAGATCGACTGCAGCGCGACCTTTTCGGCCAGCACCTTGACGATGCGGTTCCAATCGGTTTCGACGCGCGAACGAATCTCGTCAGCGGTGAACGTTGCCATGATGATCCTCCTTTATATATGTGCGTGAGCGGCGTCATTGCAATGACTGCGCCAGTGTACAAGTGTCTGAACGTCACCGTAACCTCAAAGCATGACATGGAATCCGTTTAAGAAAAAAGAAGAGGCCCAAGTTCCTGTTGAGCAGGCCCCGAAGAAGGCCGCCGATCCTTCTGAGAAAAAAGGCCGTCCTACCCCGAAGATGAAGCAGGCTCAGGCCGCCGGTATCCGTCCGCTGGTTCCGGTGGACCGCAAGGCCAGCGCCAAGGCCGCCAAAGCCCGTCTGCGCGAGAGGGAGAACGCCGAGTACGAGGCGATGCAGAAGGGCGACATCAACCACATGCCCAAGTCGGAACGCCTGCCGTGGCGCATCTACATCCGCGACTACGTGGACGCCCGGTTCAACCTCGGCGAATGGTTCATTCCGGTGAGCTTCGGAATCCTGATCGTCTCCATGTTCGCCGCCTCGTTGATGCGCAACCAGTGGGCGTCGGTCACCATGATGGCGCTGATGTACGGCTATCTGATCGCCGTGATCATCGACGTGTGGCTGATGTGGCGCAGTCTCAAGCCCAAGCTGATCGCCAAGTACGGCGAATCGTCCGTGGCCAAGGGCTCCCGCTCCTTCTCCTACGCCTGGAGCCGTTCCATCCAGATGCGTCGTTGGAGACTTCCCAAGCCGCGTTACCCGAAGCGCGGTCACTGGCCGGCGGACTGATTGTTCATATATACTCTGGCTCCCCTCGTTGAGGGGCTGAGCCGTAAAGAAAACAGTCCAGTGGACTGTTTTTAGGCGAAGTGGCGGCGATAGCCGCATATGGCTCCCTAGCATGGGAGCCATACTTATATGTATCAAGGAGGCAATCATGAGCGAACAGTTTGATCTGGTCATCATCGGGGCCGGCCCCGGCGGCTATTCCACAGCTCTGCGCGCGGCCGAACTCGGCATGAAAGTGGCACTCGTCGAGCGTGACGCCACCGTGGGCGGCACATGTCTCAACCGTGGCTGCATCCCCTCCAAGGCGCTCATCACCGCCACCCACACCATCGACACCGTGCACCGTGCAGCCGAACTCGGCGTCAACGCCTCGGTGAATGGCATCGACTTCGGCATGCTGCGCGACTATCGCCTGCGCGTGGTCAAGACGATGGTGGGAGGACTGGCCGGACTGCTCGCCCATCGCGGCATCACCGTGTTCCGGGCCAATGCCGCGTTCCATGCGGATGAGATCGCTCCAGCAACTTCCAACCACATCGTCCGCCTCGTCCCCTCCCCCGGCCAAAGCGACATCCACACCTATCACAAGGCCGATGTCCCCGAACCCAGCGGCCCAACGATGGACCTCACGGCCACGAACATCGTCATCGCCACCGGTGCCAAGCCACGCCCATTGCCCGGCAACCCGTTCGCCGGCGCCCTCATCGACTCCACACAGGCGCTGGAAGTCAACGAATTTCCCTCTTCGGCGGTGATTATCGGCGCCGGGGCCATCGCCCTTGAATTCGCCTCGATATGGAACTCCACCGGTTCGAAGGTTACCCTGCTGATTCGCAAGGACCGCATGCTCTCAGCCTGGGACCGGAGAGCCGGCACCACGCTGACCCGTGAGCTCAAACGTCATGGCGTGAACATCATCACCCGCGTCAGCGTCACCCACGTGGACACCGGCGCGAACCTTGGCGCCACCGTGCACTACACGCGCGAAGGCCAGGATGGCGAACAGAGCGTCTGGGGCGAAATCGCCCTTGTCGCCATCGGGCGTGACCCGATCACCGACCCAGCATGGGGCGTGACGATCGACGACCACGGACATGTCGCCACGGATGCGTACGGTCGCACCGACAAACCGGGCGTATGGGCGGTAGGCGACGTGACGGCCGGTCACGCGCTGGCGCATCGTGCTTTTGAGCAAGGCATCGTCATCGCGGAGACCATCGCCGGACTCAATCCCAAGCCGGTGGACGAAGCCACCGTGCCGCAGATCGTGTTCTCCTTCCCCGAAGCGGCGTCGGTCGGGCTCACCGTCGAACAGGCGCAGGCGAGGGAGGATCTCATTGAAATCAAGGAGACCAACTATCCGATGCTGGCGAACGCGCGCATGCTGATGAGCGGCACGGCCGGCTCATTGACCATCGTCTCCGGCTGCGACGCGGCTAACCCGGACACCCCGCGCGTGCTCGGCGTGCACATGGTCTCCCCGATGGCCTCCGACATCATCGCCGAAGCCGAACAGCTGGTCGGCAACCATGTGCCGCTCGCCGACGCAGCCCGCCTCGTTCACCCGCATCCCACATTCAGTGAAACGCTCGGCGAGGCGCTACTCAAGGCCAACGGACGACCATTGCACACACGCTGAGACCAACCAGCACAAGCAAGTTCGGACCAGCGCACCTGATAAGATATTGCCCAGTGTGTTTCGTCCCAACAAAGGAAGAAGTGATGGCGGAGAAGGACGCGAAGCCGAAGAAGCAGAGCACAATCAAGCAGATCATCCAGATCTACAAGTACACGGCTAAGGAAGACAAGGCCCTGCCGTGGCTTGAGGCCGGTGCTTTCCTGCTGCCTGTAGTCGTGACGATCATCATCGGTCTGATTGTCAAGTGGACCTGGCTGATCTGGATCTTCACCATGATCACCGCCATCATGCTCGGCATTCTGCTGGCCACCATGATGCTCACCCGCCGCGCGGATGCAGTCGGCTACAAGCAGATTGATGGCAAGCCTGGTGCCGCCATCGGCGTGCTGAGCAACATGCAGAAAGCCGGCTTTGACTTCCCGCAGGAACCGGTGTGGATCGACCCGAAGACCAAGGATGCCATCTGGCGCGGCACTTCGATGAACGGCATCTACCTGATCGGCGAAGGCGAATACGGTCGCGTCATGAAGGCGATGGATCGTCAGGAACACGATATCAAGGGCGTGACCGCCGGCTCCTCCATCCCGGTGTACCGCATCGCCGTCGGCCACGGCCCCAAGCAGGTGCCGCTGACCAAGCTGCGCAACACCGTGATCAAGTCCAAGAGCTATGAGCCCACGCACCACAAGAACGCACTGATCGCCAAGATTCATCCGCGCCGTCGCTTCCTGCTGACCAAGGCCGAGATGGAAACGCTGAACGATCGTCTTCGCACGCTGCAGGCCAAGAAGGGCTATGCCATCCCCAAGGGCATGGATCCGAACCGCCCGCAGAAGATCTCCCGCCGCGCGATGCGCGGTCGCTGATCGGCAGCACACAACCAAATCGCACAGAAGCCCCGGAATCCGTTCAATCGGTTCCGGGGCTTCGTCATATGTCTCATAATCGCGTCCACTTACATCCACCTACGTCACCTGTCAATATCCACTGTCCACGTTGCGGACATCTCTACCAACTCCCCCGATAGTCTCCGTTTCCATTCTGTAATGGTGTTTCGTTGAAATAACGCGCCTGCGCGATTGTCGGCCACAGTCACGAAACATTCTCGTAACCCAAGTTTCGAGCCGGCGAAACGCGCTATTTTACGATATATACCGTTATATCTCATACGAAAGGAGCGGTCCCGTGACCGAACTCAAGTCCAAGGAAGACGTCGAGGCCCTTATCAACAAGGAAGGCATCGAGTATGTCTCCGTCCGTTTCACCGATCTTATCGGCGTTCAGCAGCACTTCACCGTGCCGGCTAGCGAATTCCTGAAGGACGCTTTCACCGACGGCATGCCGTTCGATGGTTCCTCCGTTCAGGGCTTCCAGGCCATCAACGAGTCCGACATGAAGCTGGTCCCGGACGTTGAGACCTCTTTCGTTGACCCGTTCCGCAAGCACAAGACCCTTGACGTGGCCTTCTCCATCGTCGACCCGCTGACCGACGAGCCGTACTCCCGCGACCCGCGTCAGGTCGCCGGCAAGGCCGAGGCCTACCTGAAGTCCACCGGCATCGCCGACACCGCATCCTTCGCTCCTGAGGCCGAGTTCTTCATCTTCGACAAGGTGCGTTTCGAGAACTCCATGCAGCGCTCCTTCTACGAGGTCGACTCCATCGAAGCTCCGTGGAACTCCGGCGTTGACGTTGAGGAAGACGGCACCCCGAACATCGGTTTCAAGAATCGCGTCAAGAAGGGCTACTTCCCGGTTCCGCCGATTGACCACACCCAGGATCTGCGCGACGATATGGTCGCCAACCTGCAGAAGGTCGGTCTGATCCTCGAGCGTTCCCACCACGAGGTCGCCGGCGCCGGCCAGCAGGAGATCAACTACCGCTTCAACACCCTGCAGCACGCAGGCGATGACCTGATGAAGTACAAGTACGTCGTCCACGAGACCGCCGCTCTGGCCGGCAAGGCTGCGACCTTCATGCCGAAGCCGATCGCCGACGACAACGGCACTGGTATGCACTGCCACCAGTCCCTGTGGAAGGACGGCAAGCCGCTGTTCTACGACGAGAAGGGCTACGCTGGTTTGTCCGATCTGGCTCGCTGGTACATCGGCGGTCTGATCAAGCACTCCTCCTCCGTGCTGGCCTTCACCAACCCGTCCCTGAACTCCTACCACCGTCTGGTCCCGGGCTTCGAGGCTCCGGTCAACCTGGTGTACTCCGCTCGTAACCGTTCTGCCGCCATCCGTATTCCGCTGGCCGGCACCTCCCCGGCTGCCAAGCGCATCGAGTTCCGCGCTCCGGATCCGTCCTGCAACCCGTTCCTGGCCTTCTCCGCCCAGCTGATGGCTGGCCTGGACGGCATCCTGAACCACATCGAGCCTCCGGAGCCGGTCGACAAGGATCTCTACGAGCTGCCGCCGGAAGAGCACGCTGGCATCAAGCAGGTGCCAAGCTCCCTGGCCGAGGCTATGGACGCCCTGGAAGAGGACCACGACTTCCTCACCGCCGGCGACGTGTTCACCGACGACCTGATCGAGACCTGGATTGGCCTCAAGCGCGACGAGATCGACCAGGCTCGCCTGGCCCCGACCCCGCTCGAGTACGAGCTCTACTTCCACATCTGAGTTTGAGAGCTTAGCAACGTTGGGATTTCGCCATTGCTCTTCTCTTGTGGGAGTCTAATGGGAGTCATTCAGCGTAACTAGAAAGAACCTCGTGAAATTCGTTTCACGAGGTTCTTTAGGCTGGACATAAAGCCCACGGCCGCACATTCATCGATGACCAGGAAGCCCTCGCGGTCAGCCATCCTGAGGTTCTCTTCGCTATACGGGTAGTGCGAGGTACGGAAGGAGTTCGCGTTGACCCATTTCATGAGTTCGTAGTCGCGCTTGATGACGGCCGGATTCCCGCCGCGACCGTTGATAATGCTGTCTTCGTGGCGACCGAAACCCTTGAGATTATCTTTCGGCCAGAACAACAGAAAATGGTTCCTGATTCATGGTAAAAAGAATAGCCAGCATTTATTTATGAATGAGATTCCAAGCGCCGGAGGCCCCCGGCATTCTTTTCATCGAAGGGGACAATTCAGAACACGACCGCCGACACAATCGTCAGGGAGGCCAGCGAGAACAGCGTGCTTACGAGCACGAAGCCGACCGCATACTCGGGCATGTTGTTCTTGCGACCGGTGAACATGGCGATGGTGGTCATGGTCGGCAGTCCGGCGATGACCGTGATCATCAGCACCATGTCATGGGTGATCGGCAGTTGCGGCGATGCGCCGGTCAGCGCGGTCAGTAGCGCGTAGAAGGCGAGCGGGAATGCGATCATCTTGGCGACTAGGCCAGCATAGAGTTCGTAGCGTCTGAGGACGCCCCACCACTTGGTCAGTGCGAACAGGCCGCCCAAGTAGATTAGCGACATCGGCGTGGCCATATTGCCGATGGTGTGCAGCGGCTTCAGGATGATGTCAGGCACCTTGACGCCGAGCAGAATCAGAATCAGGGCAAGCATCACGCCGATGAAGGCGGGATTGACGAATCGTTTAAGCAGGCCGAGGACGCGGGTACCGAGCGAGGGGCGGACGACGGCCGGAGAACCACTGTTTGCGGCATTGCTCGCCGAACCAGCATTGCTCGCCGAACCAGCCTCCCCCACCGAACCGGCGCCGTTCACCGAACCGTTCGCGACCGCACCTCGCGCGCCAATCGCGTTGCCGTCAGTCGCTTCGACGACCGGCTCGCACAGCCATACGCCGTACGTCCAGAGCAGCGTCTGGTCGATGATCGACATCAGCGCCACGTAAATCGCGCCGTTCTGCGGCCAAAGTGCCATAATCAACGGAATGCCGATGAATCCGGCGTTGCCGAAAATAAGCGACGCCTGAAATACATGGCTACGCGAACCTTTGAGCCGCAACAGTTTGGCGACCAGCCAGAACACCAGGATGAGCAGCGCATACATCACGGCGGTCAGCAGCATCACGCCCCAGTTGGCGGCGAGCTGCGCGCGGTCCGCGCCGTCGACGGCGTTCGAGAACACGAGCACAGGGATGAGCACGTTGAGCAGCAGCGAACACATGCCGTCCAGCGCCGTCTGACCATAGAACCGGAGCCTTACACATCCGTATCCGACCATCAGCATGATCAGGAATCCGACCAACTGGCCAATCATGACACCGAACTGCCCCATGCACACTCCTCTCGTTTGCTCTCCCGCGATTTCCTGTCACTGGTTCATATAGGCAGCCATCTGGACAGGCTCGGCGGCACACGCATCAGTATGTTCGATACCACCACATGCCAATCCACTTCTCGTTCAACCGTTCCCCGTGCTAATGAGTCGCCTGCCACCCCGTGTTGCCGGTGCTGCGCGAGCACCGCTACGTGTATTGCATTCCGGTGGCCCTCGGGCGCAACGTGTGGGTCGGCGCGAACGTGTCGATCCAGACGTTTTCGCCGATGTGGATCGGACACGAATACTGGGCGCCCCGGTAGCGCAGGTCCGGACGCACAGGATGGCCGGTGGCTACAAGCGTGACGTTGGGGCCGAGCATGGTGTGGGAGCCGATGAAGATATCGCCATCGTCGACCAGCGCCAGGTTGAAGTTGGCGTAGCAGCGCTCGCCCCAGTACGTATTGCTGCCCCAGTTCGCGTACACCGGGCCTTCGAGGTACAGGCCCTCCCCCGCAGCGCCGAAGAACGCCTGCATGAGTTCGGTACGGCGCTTCGGGTGGGTCAGCGGCGTGGCGTTGAGTTCGAGCTGGAGGTCGCGCTGGGCGGCCTGCAGGTCGAAGAAGCCATCCACATCGTCTGGCAGATAGACTTCGCCGGAGAACATGAGCGCCATTTTCTCACGCGTGGCGTCATCGATCATCGGCTTGGCGATCGGCTTGTCTTCGGTCATCATCGTCTCCTGTTAGTTGCTGCGGCGACTGTGCCAGTCGAACTATTGTGCCACAGACTCGTCTTCGATACCCAGCATTGAGCGCAACCAGTCGAGCTCGGCGGCGATTTCGGCGTCATGCACGGCGATGATGCCGCGGCGGTAGGGGTCGTCGATCTGCTCGATGGAGAGCGGGTTGCCGGCGTCGCAGTAGAAGAAGTGCATGTCATGGCCGTTCAGCAGGTCGTAGCGGCGGCGCAGCACCGCGTCACGGTCTAATTTATCCGGAACAACACCGAGGAAGGTGAGCACGACGGTCCAGCGGGTGATATCGGTGAGGTTGAATCCGCCGGTGTTGCGCAGTTCCTCGATGAGTTTGTTGCGGCCCGCCTCAAGCAGGGTGAATACGCGGCGCTGACGGCCATCGCGGATCTCAGACTGTTCGGAAATCAGGCCGGCTTCGACGAGTCGGTTGGTCGCCGGATATACCGTGCCGTCGCTGAATTTGCGCGCGTAACCCTGCAGCTGTTCCATCTTCTTGCGCAGTTCGTAGCCGCACATGGATCGTTCGCTTAAGAACCCCAGAATCATCATCTCAATCAAGCTCATGATCACCAGTCTACCTCGTTTCGACACACCACGTTTAGATATGTGTCGTTTCGATGTATAGTGTATCTCAACAGCAAGAAATACCTCGAAACGAGATATGCTGCATATCGCAGCGAATCATTCTCAATAAGAAAAGTGTGAGGCAAACGCACAATACCAATCAATCGCACATTCGACGGAATGGCATCAGACCGCCGTTCCCAGGATCTGGATGTGCGATTGGCGCTGTGCGAGCCTCACACTTTTCTTATTGAGCACCATTTTGTGTGAGGCTTACACCCAAGAACGACTCACTTTTTGCCGCGTCATCGCGGTATGCCTTGCCGAACTCGTCGATAAGCCCATGGAACTCCTGCAAATCCCCAACGCTGAGGCTCGTGCTCAGCACCACGGGCGAATAGGCCTTGTGGAATGCCGGATAGCCGGCCGGCACGTCGAATCCGAGGAAGGCGAACAGCCGCCGCGCGTAGGTATCGGCCACGAATGTGCGGCGCGAGAACACGTACAGCATCAGATCGTCGGCCGTCTCGCCGCCAATACCAAATAATCCAAGCAACTCGGCCCGTAATTCGGCATCGGAAATAGCCGCGGCACCCTCGGGCGCGGCCCCGTAACGCTCCACATACCACCGACTCAGCGACTGTACGGTCTTGGATTTGTTGACATAAAAGCCTGACGGTCGAATCAGTTCCTGCAAACGCTCCGGCTCCATGGCCGCCAACGCATGGGGTTCGAGCGCATCCTCCGCTTTCAACGCCGCAAGCGAACGATCCACATTGCTCCACGCCGTATTCTGCGTCAGCACCGCGCCCACCATAATCTCGAACGTGGTCTCCGCCGGCCACCATCCGGTCGGGCCGAGTGCGTCAGCCATGGTGTGGTACAGCGATTCGATGCGCTCCGGCACAGGCCACTTGTGTGCCTGGTTGGCTTTCATACGTTTCATATTCTGCATTCAGGCTCCATATTAGCCATCCGCCATTCATTTATTAGGTCGATTATGCGTTCATTAGGTCACTTGTGATGAACACTGCCTTCAAGAATGGCTTCATTCCAATGCTCATTATCTCATGCTAAGCAGGGCACCGACCTAATGAACGCATAATCGACCTAATGAACGCAACGGTAAGGAAAAACTACAGAGATTCAGCGAGATATGCTCGGTCCACCTGGTCTGGAAGTCGAAAATCTTGATGACATCTACCGCAATTCGTGCAGGATTCGCCGCATGAACGGGATGGTGACCACGAATGTCAGCACGTCGGACACCGATTGGGCCATTTCCACGCCGAGCACGCCGAACATCATCGGCAGAATCAGCACGATTGGCGCCAGGAACAGGCCTTGCCTGCACAAGGCCAGGAACGAGGCGATGCCGGTGCGGCCCATGGTCTGGGTCATCATATTGCCCATCATGTTGAAGCCGTTGAGAATCACCGTGCAGCATTGAATATGCAGCGCTGCCACGCCCACCGCCACCACGGCCGGGTCGGAACGGAAGATCTCGACCAGTTGCGGCGCGAAAATCCACAGCAGCGCTGCCAACGCCACGAGCACGCAGGTGGCGAGCCGCACGCAGAACCAATATCCCTCTTTGACTCGCGCGAACAGGCCGGCACCGTAGTTGTAGCCGCACACCGGCTGAAAGCCTTGGCCGAGACCCACGATCACCGAATTGGCGCCCAACATGATGCGCATCACGATGGCTATGCCGGCGATGGCCGCGTCGCCGAACGGGTTGGCGGCGATGTTCACGCAAGTCACGGAAATCGAGCCGGCGCCTTGGCGGATCAGCGAAGGCAGGCCGCCGCCAGCCACTTCGCGCATGAGCAGCACATCCGGCTTGCAATTGCGCAGGGACAGTTTCATCACGCCGAATTTGCGGCTCATCGTGGTCAGAATCGTAAAGCTCACCGTCTGGCAGATGGCGGTGGCGAGGCCGGCACCGAAAATCCCCAGACCGGCCACGAAAATGAACAATGGCGCAAGCAGGAAATTCAGCAATGCGCCGGAAACCAGCCCGATCATGCCGAACGTCGATTGCCCTTGGTATCGCAGCAGTCCGTTGAGTGCGAACGAACCGCACACGCAGGGTGCGGCGACCAGCAACGGCGTCAGATATTGCACGGCGTATGGGGCAATCGTCGAGGTCGAGCCCAGCATGACGACAAGTGGCCGCAGGGTCAGCAGCCCGATTGCGGCAATCACCAAACCGGAGATCACCGCGCCCGCAAAGCCCACGGCCAGTAGTCGGGAGGCGCGATCATTGTTCTGCTTGCCGAGTTCGCGACTCATCGAGTTGCCCGCGCCGTTGCCGAAGAAGAAGCCGAGCGCCTGCATCACGGTCATGATGGAGAACGCGATGCCGATAGCACCGGACTGCGCGGTGCCGAGCTGACCAATAAAGAACGTGTCCGTGAGATTGTAGGCGGTGGTCACCAAGTTGGAGATGACGGCCGGCAAGCACAGTTTGAGAATCAGCGGCTTGACCGGCTGCCCGGTCATCTGCCGATATTTCGCGTCCGCGCTTGCGCGTCTAATGCCATGAATCTGCACCATGAGCCGACACTATACGCCGATTCGTTTACCGTTCACATGGTGTGGAATAGCATGCGGTCTCGTATCGGCCCTGTCAAGCTTCAGTGCTCCATCCACGCAAATCTTCATTACCCAGTCCTCGTCTTACCCCGGGTTTTCACCATATTTCCGCTAGTATTGGAAGCGGTCATATTCGACGACGATGGGGAAGACGATGCACGGCCCAGAGGACAAGTGCGTGAAGGTTCCGGCTTTGGTTCATGCCACGCGATTGGGCTGGCACTATCGATCCATCAGACACGACAAGCCCGGCACCGATTATGATGCAGCTACCAATATTTTCTTCAATCTGTTTACGGAAGCTCTTCGCCGGCTGAATCCAAGCACCGATATCGATGATGAGCGAAGCAGATTCCTCATCGCCAAAATCAATGCCGCCTTGAGCAGCGAGGACGTAGGTCGCTCGTTCTTCGATTTACTTCAGCACGGACTCGACGGGTATAAACTCATCGATTTTGAAAATCCGAATCGTAATGATTTCACCGTTGTCACGGAATTGACTTATGCGTACGATGACGACAATTTCCGCCCGGATATCACTTTCTTGGTCAATGGTATGCCTTTATGCTTCATGGAGGTCAAGCGTCTGAACAACCGCAATGGCATCATCGCGGAGCGCGATCGCATGTACACGCGTTTCAAGCAGCCGTTCTTTCGCAAGTTTGCCAATATTACCCAGATCATGGCATTCAGCAATGATCAACCGTATGACGACAACGATCGGGAACCAATCCAAGGGTCGTTCTACGCGACCAGTGCCTACGGGAACGTGAGGCTGAATCGCTTCCGGGAGGAAACAGATGACGCACAGACATTACTCGAATCGACTGCCCCACGAGACCATGAAAACGAACAACGCATCCTGCAAGACAACAATCTGATCTCCCTGTTGGATACCCCTCAATGGGATGACGCCGTCAATCCACGAAATCCCGCGAACAGCATCATTACCTCGCTGTTCTCCCATAAGAGGCTCCTGTTCCTGCTGCACTATAGCATCTGCTACAAGAATTATGTCAACGACGCCGGCGTCCATGTGATTGAGAAACACATCATGCGCTATCCACAGTTCTTCGCCTCACAGGCGGTGAAGAGAACCCTCGATGCGGGAACGAAGCAGGGCGTGATCTGGCATACGCAGGGCAGCGGAAAGACCGAGCTGGCATTCCTGCTGACGCGATATCTGCGAGACCACTATCAGAACCGCAATCACGTACTCCACACGTTCTTCATCGTGGACCGCATCGATCTGGCGAATCAGGCCGCCGACGAGTTTCAGGCCCGTGGTGCGCAGGTGCTCAGGGCAGATTCCCGAGAGGACTTCGTAAAGCTGCTACAACAGCCATCAGCGTGGAACGTTACGGCGGACAGCGAGACCATCCCCAACGCCAAAATCGCGGTGGTCAACATTCAGAAGTTCAGCGAGGATGCCCAAGTCATCACGGCCGAATACGGTTTGCATGAACAACGACTGTTCTTCATCGACGAGGCGCACCGTGAATATAAGCCTGGCAAGAGTTTCCTTGCCGCGTTATTCAATGCGGATCGCGACGCAGTGCGCATCGCATTGACTGGCACTCCGCTGATCAAGCAGAAAGGCGGGGCAGATACCAAACAGGTGTTCGGCGACTATATTCACACGTATTTTTATGATCGGTCCATCGCCGACGGGCACACGCTTCGCTTACTTCGAGAGGATGTCAAGCCTCAGTTCCGTGTAAAGATGCGGGAAATCATGGAGACCTTGCAGGAGGTCGATCAGCTCACCGATCTCGACGAAGTCTGTGAACACCCTAATTTCATCAATCCGCTGACGGAATACATCGTGGATGACCTTCTGTATTCGCGCATCGCTATGGGACACGATTGCGACAACATCGGCGCGATGATTGTTGCGCGAACCTCCCGACAAGCTCGCAACATCCATGCCGCGCTGCAGCAGTACGACACGGATATCTCTTCCGCACTTGTGCTCTACGATGAAGGCACCAAGGAAGAGCAACGAGATATACAGCTGAGTTTCAAACGAGGCGAGATCGACATCCTCGTGGTGTTCAACATGCTGCTGACCGGCTTCGATGCGCCGAGGCTCAAGAAGATGTATCTATGCCGGCAGCTGAAGGCACATAACCTGCTGCAGGCGCTCACCCGTGTGAACCGCCCGTACAAGAACATGGACCATGGTTTCGTGGTCGATTTCGTGGATATCTCCAAACAGTTCGACAAGACCAACCAAGATTATCTGACCGAACTTAACAAGGAGTTCGGTGACGATACCTCACGGTATGCCAGCATGTTCGACGATCCGAAAGCCATCAAGGAAGACCTGAATCATATCAAGGAGGTGCTGTGGAAGTACAGCACTAACAATGAATACGCCTTCGCGAAGGAGATCAGCGCCATTCAGGACGAGAACGAACTCTATACCATCCGCAGGGCGCTTAACCGGTACAAGGAGCTGCGCAATCTGGCCACTTTGTACGGCCATGACGAATTGACGGAGCACTTCGACATCGGTTTGTTCGGCAAACTGTTGAACGAGGTGAATCTTCGTATTGATCGCATCAACCAGCAAAAGGCCCTTGCGCTGGGCAGGCTCTCCACCGGCAGTCTCAATATCCTGCTGGACAACATGGAGTTCAGTTTCAAAAACGAAGGTACTCAGGAGTTAACAGTGGCGGATAAGCTCAAACGCACCATTCGCACCACAGGCAGCTCGTTCACGAACAATGCCGACCCCAAAGATCCTGAATATGTGAATCTCATGGAGAATCTCCGCGAGAAGCTTGTTCATGCCAACATGCAGGAGATCACCACCGGCGAAATGACCGATTTGATCGGTGAAATCGAAGAATTGAAGCGTCAAGCGGACGAGCTCAACCGGAAGAACGCTCTGCTCACCGGCAGGTACGGCGGCGACGAAAAGTACATGCGTATCCATAAGGAAATGATGCGCGACGCCAAGCCGGTGACCAGTAGCGAGCGGCAATTGTTCGAGATTCTTTCCGCCGCCAAGCGTGCGATCGACGCGATGGTGAGCAGCAACGCGGCCGCGCTCGATCAGCCGGCGGTGTTCAAACAGGCACTCGGACCGAAGGTTATTCAGGCGTTCAGGAATGATGACATAATGCTCACCGGGCAACAGGTCGGTACAACCGTCGACAGGCTTTACAATGAGTATTCCGACGAAAGGAAGAACCACCTGCGATGAACACCTCGACTCTCAACGGCACTCTCGTCATGATCATATTATTTGAATAATCCTGAAAGCAAACAATATTTGCGCGCTCACGCAGTTGGTTCAAATATGCCTAATCTCAATACAGACATATTATCTAATATTGAATTGTCATTACCAGATATCCAACAACAAAATTACATCGTCTCCCTACTTTCGTCCATCGATAAGAAAATTGAGACGAACACGAGAATCATCACCGAATTAGAATCATTGGCACGCACCATATACGACTACTGGTTCACCCAGTTCGATTTCCCCGACGAGTACGGCAACCCCTACCGTTCCTCCGGTGGAGCCATGGTTCACAACGAAGCTCTTCACCGCGATATCCCCAAAGACTGGGGAACTATCCATCTCCGTGAGATAGTGGATTTAGTGGATGACAAATGTTCACATATAGGTTTATCTGTCGATAACTACATTAGCACCGACAACATGCTCAAAAAACGTGGCGGCATATGTCCCTCCGCTTATCTGCCTGTGGAAGGTCGCGTCACTAGATTCCAACAGAACGACATACTGCTGTCGAACATTCGCCCTTATTTCAAAAAAATATGGTTGTCTGACCGCATCGGAGGGTGTTGCGCTGATGTTCTTGTATTCCGCGCGAAGCATCGAGAACATACAGAGTGGCTGTACCAGACCATGGCGGCCAATCGATTCTTCTCTTATGTGTCTATCGGAGCCAAAGGCTCAAAAATGCCTCGAGGAGACAAAGAGCATATGATGCGGTATCCCGTAGCGATGCCACCGAAGGAACTACTTTGCGTTTTTTCGAAGCTTTATTCACCTATGCACAATCAAATCGCAAAGCTTTATAAGGAAAACATCCATCTCGCCAATCTACGCGACTGGCTGCTGCCCCTACTGATGAACGGTCAAGCGACCATCGATAAGTAATGCGCGCGCTGCGACCCTCATCAGGAGACCCATGGATGCAACACGCCGATGATTTTCGTGCTTTTCGTTGATATTGGAACATTTGTTTCCCTACTCGTTCGCATTTCTAGTTCCAAGAATCGTATTCACCGTACCAAGGTGTATACTCATAGATAAACCAAGACGATGGAATCACCGACTTGGAAAACTGAAGATGGTGCGTGGGAATCTTGCACATTCCCACGCACCCGCCGGAGGAGCCATGATGATGCTCGACCGCAACACACCATCATGGCACTTTCAGCGAGGAAAGTTCCGGATTCGTCCGGAAATCCACCGAACGACCATGAAAGGTTGGTGTCCGATGAGCACGCGACGTAATATCGCAGATGACGGATTCGCACCATGGCTGCTGGAAGGAGCCCTTCTTGACCACGGGTACCCCCGCATCAAGCCTTTACCCAGCACCGTGCCCATGCCCAGGGATCTCGTCCCATTTGACAAGCGAAACAAAACCACGAACAGACACGCCTTCATCCACTTCTACGAGGACGACACGAGATTTCGTGCGTTAGCGGCCAATCCCGACCGCTACATTCCCAAGCTACGCGAGTTCGACGGTGTTATCGCCCCTGACTTCTCGTTATATTGGAACGCGCCGTTGCCTGTACTGCAGGCCAACGTATACCGCAGCCGCATCATCGGGCACTATTTTCAGCGTGTCGGACTGCCGGTCGTTCCGAACGTCCGTTGGGGAGACGAACGAACCTTCGATTTCTGTTTTCGCGGCATAGCGCAACACAGTATGGTCGCCATCAGCACCGTGGGCTGCATTTCCTCGCGCAAGGAGAAGCAACTGTTTTCTTCAGGCCTTGACGCCATGATGACCGCACTGAAACCCTCTCGCGTGATCGTCAATGGAATCATGCCGGCGGAGGTATTCGGCCAGTATTGGGAGGATGCGGAGTTCCGTACTTACGCCTCATGGACCCACCGTACGAAGGAGCATCGCTATGGGAACCGGTGAGTCAGGAATCTACTACACCTCAGGTGGGAGCAATCGAGTACATCATCAGGCGTTGATACACAGCATTGATGGGGTGTTCACGCATGATCCCAGAACCGGCCGACCGCGGAAGATGCGAAGCGGCGGACACGGGCAGGCGAACATCGATCTACTCACTAAATACGGATTCACCTATCACATCGACAAGGTTTATCCCAATGGGGTGCGACGGGGACGGGTAACCGGTCATGCCGCGAAGAAAAAGCGCGACCGCGCCGGACAGATGTGGTTTCCGAGCCAATGGACCATGGAAGACATCGTCAGGGCCGGCGAACACGTCAGCGGATTGAAGTTCAACCGCCATAAACCGGAAGGAATCATCCTGTGGGGCACCTATAAAGGCGTTCGCGTAGGAATCATCAAACGCAACGGACAGATTCAAACCATATTTCCGGCAGAGAACCAACCCAAGACGAAAGGACGGCGATAAACATGGATATTCGCCAATCCATCGAACAGCGTGCGAACACGGTCGATGAGGATGACATCATGGTTGAACGGTCTTGGAAAGATATGGTTGTCGTCTGCGTCAGCGATGTACCGGATACCATCAAGTTCATCGATACCCAGTGCTCCGCCGATGAGCTGTCTTGGCTCAGCGAAGTATTCGACGAACTTGTCGAGCAAACGCAAAACCCCGAGCTCATTCTTTCGCTACGCAACGCCATCATTCGCAATCCGGAAGAGGACAAACGCTACTATCTTATGGACAATTTGGATGAAGCAGTCGATGCTTACGGCGATTATGCCGTGAAATCGGCGTACTGCAAAGCAAAGGACGGTATATCCCTGTGAAGAAAAACGATGTGGTGAATCTCATCAAATACCACATGGACCACAATGAGGCCGGATTCATCCAGCAAGCGCGCAAAATCGCCAGTGATTTTCAAACTTCCGGTGACGTGATACTCAGTCAATACGTGAACGCGCTGATTGCCAACACCAATGCGCTCAGTCCGCAATCCCACGGTTTCGCCAATGCCATTCCCGATGCCGCGCGTGTAGTCACCCTGGATGACGATCCGCTTCCTCTGCCTAACGCAATACGCGATGACCTGCGAGGCATTATCAATGCTGTGGGCAATGCTTTCGGGGTGAATCGTTTCCTGTTCCAAGGCGCACCCGGAACAGGGAAAACGGAATCCGCCAAGCAGATGGCACGCATCCTCTCCCGAGACCTGTACATGGTGGAAACCAGCTTGCTCGTTGACAGTAGGCTTGGCCAGACAGCTAAAAATATCAATACCCTGTTCCAGCAAATTAACGAGCTCGCCCACCCAGATAAGGTCATCATCCTGTTCGATGAGATCGACACCGTAGCGTTGGACCGGATGAACTCACACGACGTGCGTGAGATGGGACGCGCGACGTCCTCGATCCTCAAAGGTTTGGATTCGCTCAACCGTGACGTGACGCTTATCGCCACCACCAATCTGTATGATGCCTTCGATCCGGCGCTTCGCCGCCGGTTCGATGCCACCGTTGATTTCAACCGATATACAGAAGAGGACCTTGCCGCGGTTGCGGAGACGCTAATGCAGCATTACGTGAACAAGCTTCCCCATGCCACACCGAACAAACGGCTGTTTTCCAAGATTATCGCCCTTATGCCCCATATACCCTATCCAGGCGATATGAAGAATCTTATTCGTACAAGTCTTGCGTTTAGTTCGCCGGACATCAGCACTGATTATTTACGCAGATTCTATGCCTCGGCGCTTGGACACGAGCCGAACAACCCTACCGAGTTGCGAGAGGAAGGCTTCACGCTCAAGGAAATCGAAGCGCTGAGCGGTGTATCAAAAAGTACCGCTGCGCGGAAAATCGTGGAGGCGTAACACACCGTGAACGCTCTTTTGGAACTTCAAAGACCTTTTGACGCTCGCCCCGGATCCGGATCCGGCGGCCCTGCACGAATTCCAACGGGAAAGCAAGTGACCGTTGCCAAGCTCTTATCCTTAGCAGATGAGCTGCATCAAACACTCGACGCATGGCCCAAAGATTCGATTATTGGCGACTACATTCTTATCGAGGCCCATTATCGCGATGTCGTGGCCAAGAGTAACCGCGTTATGCGTCTGCTCCGTCAAGCCCCGGACACTCCGGTCAATAGTTCCGTCGTCGGCGCACGCTTCGAAAAAGGCGACGATGGTTTGCCTCATCATGTCATCACATATTGCGTTCCTTCGGGAACCATCGAAGACACCATCGACCTTTTGCATCGTTATGCCAAATATCTTCTCGAGGATGCACGATTCGCCGGAACCATCGACTCGGCGGCCCTTGACCTGTTCAACAAGAGCAAGCAGAACATGCCTGACGGCCTGTATAAGACCGAATTCGCACAAATCGTGAAAGACTCTTACTACGTTCACGCCTTCTCTCTTCCGCAAACACCGGTCGACGATTCTACAGGTTCGTTCATAACCTTATTTGATACCGGAATACTGACCGCAGAACAGTTGCTGACGAAGTTGGAACTATCTCCCACCGATTATCAACTCATTGACAGACTAACATTCATCGCCAACACCGAAACGGTTATCAATCGAATTCGCCGGACCGCCCCATATCTCATAGCAATGTCCACAACGGTTGGGGATTTCGCGCAAGAGCCACGATTCCAGCCGCACCCATCCAGCAGACAAGCGCCTTTGATCCCCGCGCCTTCCAACGAGCCCACCATCGGAGTCATCGACACCGGCTTCGACGAAACATCGTACTTCGCCGAATGGGTGACATATGACGACCGCCTCAAGGAACTCGACATGACCGAGAAGGATATGCAGCACGGTACCGAGATTACCTCCATCATTGTGGATGGGCCGGCTCTGAATCCTTGGCTGGATGACGGGTGTGGACGGTTCCGAGTCAAGCACTTCGCCATTGCACGCGACACTGCAAACAGTGCGCTGACCATCATGGAACAAATCGATGAAATCGTCAGAGACAATCTGAATATCAAGGTCTGGAACCTGTCTCTCGGCACAGATACTCAGATTCCCGAAAACTTCGTTTCCCCTATCGCCGCCCTATTGGATACACTCCAGTTCAAGTATGATGTGATATTCATCGTAGCCGGCACAAACCTACCGAAAGGCACTCCCCCTCGCACCCACATGCGCATCGGTTCGCCTGCCGACTCCATCAATTCGTTGGTGGTCACCGCCTGCGACAGCACGGGATCAGCTACGGATTACTCGCGAAGGGGGCCGGTGCTTGAGTTCTTCCATAAGCCGGATATCGCCTACTATGGCGGCGATAAGGACATACCCATGCGAGCGTGGTCCACACAAGGAATCGTCAAGGATACTGGCACGTCTTTGGCGGCACCTTGGATTACACGTAAAATCGCCTACCTCATATATGTAATGGGATTTTCTCGTCAAACCGCCAAAGCGCTGCTTATCGATGCCGCCGCCACTTGGAGCATGCATGACGAAGATAGTTGGCGGACCCTCGGATTCGGCGTGCCTCCGATTCGTATTGAAGACATCCTTGAGACGCCGAACAATGAAATCCGATTCATCGTTTCCGGCATTTCCGAATTGTATGAGACATACCAAATTCAGTTGCCGGTCCCAATCGACAACAAAGGCAGGCATCCGTTCATGGCCCGCGCCACGCTCTGTTATTGTCCCCAATGCGATCGTCATCAAGGGGTCGACTATACAAAAACCGAACTGGACCTTCATTTCGGCAGAGTGAAACCACCATCAGCGAAGAAGTTGAAAAAGAATCCTGATGCCAAATCGACCATTGAATCCGTCAATGGCAATACGCAGGCAGGATCGCAACAAATCAACCTACCCGAAGGTGCAGCTCGTCCACGATATCGGAAATGGGATAACGTCAAACACATCTCCGATATTGAGAAAAACCGGTTCGCAGCACGAAAAACCTATACTCCGCAAGGATTTTGGGGCATATCATTACTAGCCAAAGAGCGCTGGGAACGCAAGGCCGAGGATGGACCGCGCTCCTTGCCTTTCAGCGTGGTCGTTACCCTCCGCGAGATGGAAGGCCGCAACCGCATTGAGGACTTCAAGCGAGAGTGCATGGCTTGGGGATGGCGAGTGGACGCCATCACCATCGAAAACCGAGTTGATATCTACAACGAGGGAGAACAAGAAATCGACTTCAAATAATCGCCTATCTTCACTGGGGCAAACCGCTACATGACCGGCAATTTCTCCGATTTGCGGTAGCCAGACACGTACCGCCCGGTGATGCTGTTCGGATTGGCCGCGATTTGTTCCGGCGTTCCGGTGGCGACGATGCGTCCACCGCTTTCGCCACCGCCCGGACCCATGTCGATGATCCAGTCCGCATTGGCGATCACGTCAAGGTCATGTTCGATGACCACGACTGTTGCGCCGCTCGCCACGAGCCGGTCGAACACGCCCAGCAGCACGCGCACGTCGAACGGGTGCAGACCGATGGTCGGCTCATCGAACACGAATACCGCGTCCGATTGGGCCTTGCCCATTTCGCTGGCGAGTTTCAGCCGCTGGGCTTCGCCGCCCGAAAGCGCCGGCGTCGGTTCGCCGAGCGTCAAGTAGCCGAGGCCCAAGTCGTGCAGGGTGGTCAGACGTGCGTGAACCTTCTTGAGGTCGCTGGTCACGGCCAGCGCCTGGTCCACGCTCATCGCCATCAGCTGCGGCAGACTCAACGAAAGGTGCGATTCTCCCTTAACCGCACGCCGAATCGCGCCGGCTTCGGGCGCATACCGGGATCCGCCGCAATCCGGGCATTCGATGGTAACGTCCGGCAGGAACTGCACGTCGAGTGAGATCGAACCGGTGCCGTCGCACGTGGGGCAACGCAGTCGGCCGGTGTTGTACGAGAAATCGCCAGCCTTCCAGCCGCCCGCTTTGGCGTCGTCCACGCGGGCGAAGGCGCGGCGCAATTCGTCGTGAATATCGGCATAGGTGGCCACGGTGGAACGCACATTTGCGCCAATCGGCGTGGCGTCAATGAGATTCGCGCGATTGATGCCCTCGGCTTTAAGCTCGAGCACGTGTTCCGGCAACCGCTCCCCCGCTGCCTGCGCTTTGAGCGCGGGAATCAGCGATTCAAGCACCACCGTGGTCTTGCCTGAGCCGGAGACGCCGGTCACCGCCACGAGCCGGCCGCGCGGGATATCAACGTCCAGCGGCTTGACTGTATGCAGCTGGCTGGTTGTCATGCGGATGTGGCCAAGGCTGAACACCTGTGATTCAGCCACACGCTCACGTATACGCGCGCTCACCTGATCAGATAGGAACGGCGCAATGCGACTACTGGGATTCGCCGCCACCTCGCCGACCGGGCCTTGCGCGATCACATGCCCACCTTCGGCACCGGCGACCAGCCCCATTTCAATGAGATGGTCACACGCCTTGAGCACACGCACGTCATGGTCCACGACCACCACGGAATTGCCGTCCGCCACCAAGTCATACATCACGCCGAGCAGCCCGTCCACGTTCGAGGGATGCAGACCGATGGATGGCTCGTCGAGCACATACAGCACGCCGGTGGTGCGGTTGCGCACGGCCCGGGCGAGCTGCACACGTTGGCGTTCTCCGGTCGACAGTGTGGCGCCGGCGCGATCAAGCGCCAGATAGCCGAGCCCCAGATCCAGCAGTCGTCGGGCCACGTCTAGGAACGATTCGCAGATGTTGGTGGCCATCGGCCGCATGTCGGGGCGCAGGGATTCCGGCACTCCGCGCACCCAATCCGCCGCCGCGTCCAAGGTCATCGCGCCGGCTTCGGCCAAGTTCAGCCCGCGCACGTGCGGAGCCCGGGCGACGGCGCTCAGTCGGGTGCCACTGCAGTCGGCGCACGGCCCCTCCTTGAGGAACCGGGCCACACGCTTCAGGCCCTTCTCGTCCTTGGCTTTGGCGAGCGCATTCTCCACCGTGTACACGGCGTTGAAGTAGGTGAAGTCGAGTTCGGCGAAATCGTCGCCTTTCTTCGGCTTGTAAAGAATATGCTTTTTGACGGCTGGCCCGTTGAATACGATGTCGCGTTCTTCGGGCGTGAGCTCGCTGAACGGCACGTTGGTGCGCACGCCCATCGCACCGCACACCTGTTTCATGAGGTCCCACATGAGCGAGCCCCATGGCAGCACAGCGCCGTCGTCGATGCTTTTCGACTCGTCCGGGACCAGGGCCGCGCGGTTTACTTCGCGCACGATGCCGGTGCCGGAGCAGGTCGGGCAGGCGCCGGCCGAGTTGAAGGCGAGCGATTCAGCACCGGGCGCATGGAATTCCTTGCCACAGCTGACGCAAGTAATGGGCAGTCCGGCCGCCACGTTCAGCGTGGGCTCGTTGCGCGCCCCGCAATGCGAGCACACGTGCGAAGCGACGCGGGAGAATAGGAGTCGCAGGCTGTTGAGCAATTCGGTCATCGTGCCGAACGTCGAGCGGATGCCGGGCACCGTGGGCCGCTGGTGCAGGGCCAGCGCGGCCGGCACGTGCAGCACTTCGTCCACCTGGGCGCGGCTGGCCTGGGTCAGTCGACGGCGCGTGTACGTGGACAGCGCTTCCAAGTAGCGCCGCGAACCTTCCGCATACAGCACGCCGAGCGCCAGAGAGCTTTTGCCCGAACCGGAGACGCCGGCCACGCCCACCAGTTCACCCAGCGGAATGTCAATGTCGATGTTCTTGAGGTTATGCACGCGCGCCCCGCGCACCTCAATCGCCTGCGGCCGTTGATTGTCGGTCATGCTCGGCACTGCTCCGCCGCCGCGCTATCTGACCTCTGTTCAAGTGTCACGCCATCACCTCTTTCTCGACTTCGCCCTTGGCTGCCGCCGCCTGAGCTTCATGGTCTCCAGTATCATCACGGCCAACGACGGCGGCCGAACGACGGACGAGAATCTTTCGTCTTGGGCACCGTCCGCCACCTGCAATTCAAACTAGCTGAACCAGCGTGACGACATTGTCGGCTATCGATCTGCCGTGATCGTAATGGACATCGTCGTCCGGAAGCACGTCACCGGTTCCGAGAGGAGTC
The DNA here is from genome assembly GCF_009696495.1 of Bifidobacterium sp. WCA-178-WT-4B. NCBI lineage: Bacteria > Bacillati > Actinomycetota > Actinomycetes > Bifidobacteriales > Bifidobacteriaceae > Bifidobacterium > Bifidobacterium sp. WCA-178-WT-4B. The sequence goes on from NZ_VULV01000003.1 coordinate 94,188, forward strand.
GGCGGCGCGCTTTCATAAGGGCACACAATCCCAAGATCACACCCACAGATCAATACCGATCAATACTCGTACGTGATCGCGGGGTCGCCGATGGTCGGCGTCTGATCCAGTTTGAGGTTGGCCGAGCCGGCCGCGGTGGTCACGTCGTATTCGATGGTCACCGTGTCCTGAGGCGCCAGGGAGATGTCGTCCATGTAGGTCATATGGTCCTTGGCCTGCACCTGTGCGAAGGAACTGCCGTTCGACGCCGACACATTGCTGACCTCGCCTCCGGCCGGCGTGTAGATGACCACGCGGTTCACCGCCACGCCTCCCTTGGCGTTCGCCGTGATGTATTCCGGCAGGGATCCGGCCTCGCCCGGCTGCAGGGTGTTGGTGAACGAATACGTAACGTGGTAGGTGTTGTCGCCGGTCCTCTTCACCGTCGACTTGCGCTGGATGTACCAGTCCATCTTCGAGGCCTGCATCTCGTTGGAGTAGACGCCGGTCACCGGGTTCTTCGCGTCGTTGGTAATCTCGCCGGTGACGCCGGCGCTGCGCAGCACCGCCTGATCCTCCTCGTGGAACGACCAGAAGTACAGGTGCCGCTGCTCGGCCATCCGGAGCATCGTCTTGGCGACGGTCATGAGCTTCTGCGTGTTCATGTCGCTGAACAGGTGGGCGACCGCCTGGGCGGCGGTCTCGCTGAAGTACTGGTCCTGAGCGGAGGGCGTCAGTTCCTTGTAGGCGCCGTTGAGCAGGAATTCGGCGGTGTTCGACCCGTTGAGCACGCGCCCGTCGGACAGGGTCACGTCGCCGGTGGCTCCGATCATCGCCTGCAGCGCGACGGGGTCGAGCGACATCACGCCGTCGGACGATCCGCCGAACGGAGCCGCCTGCCAGAACTTCTGGGCCATGGACGCGACGCGCGGGAAGTCCGGCGTGGACGAAAGATTATGGATGACTTGACCGAAGTACAGTCCGCTGTACAGCGTGCCGTCACCGTCCTGGTTGACGTCATCCAACGCGGCATTGGAGGGGAACTCGGCATCCGCGTGGAACTCCCCCACCGCGATCTTGCCGTTGTCCGCGCTGAAGGAACCGGCCGAACCGATCAGGCCGCCGGTTCCGCGGATCTCGGAATTCGTCTGGGCCAGCAGCACGTAGTTGCGGGCGCCGTTCGCACCGAGGAAGTTCGGCAGCATGTTGAGCATGCCGCTCAGGTTTTCGGTCACCTGCGCCAGGGCGGCCATCTGCGTCTTGCCGTTCTGCAGCGCGTTGTTCACCACGCCGAGTTTGGCGTCGGGAAGATCCTGGATCGTCCCGGCCTGTGATTGCACGGACTGGTCGACCGTGGCAAGCTGCTGCGCCGCGGCGATGATCGGCTCCATGTTGAGCTGCCCATCGCCACTGGAGAGGCTGGCACCGGTCAGTGTGGTGACGACCTTGCCCAGCTGGGGCAGCGTGGTCTGCGCGAAGTCATCGATGGTACCGATGGCGGTGCGCGCCGTCTTCACGTCACCGCCGACCACGGGCATCTTCTCCGCCAGCGTCCACAGACCGCCGCTGACATCCTGCTTGGCGGCGGCCGCCTCCTTCTGGATGTAGCTCACGTCGGACAGCGCCTTGACCATGTCGTCGGTGGAACCGTCCTTGATGACCTTGGCCGCGTTGACGACATTGTTGAGGTGCGCTTTGGCGCTCATCGCCGACTTGTACAGTTTGAATCCGCTGAAGCCGGCCGCCGCGGCGCACACGACCAGCAACAGCAGCACGACGAGCAGCGCGTTGCGAACGCGATGGGTTTTCCTGGTGACCGTGCGTGCGTGTGATGGCATGGGCTACTTCCTTACGTTATGACATGTATCGATACTGGCTGGCTGCCCGGTTACGCTTTCGCTGGACGGGTAGCCCGGCGGACGGCACGTAGCAGTGCACGACGTGCACATCGCGTATGATGCCGGGGGTTGTCAGCGCGGCTGACTGGGGTGGCCACGGACCGGTACCTGGACTTGCAGCTGCCCTCCGGCGATGCGTGTCACCTGCAGCGGGGAACGTCCGCTGCAGTTACGGCTATTACCGGCCAGCCGACAGCAATCGCTGGTTTAGTTGTTGGTCTTTTCCGGCTGGTCACCCGTTCCCATGAGCTGGCATGCACCTTTCAGCGAGTATCTCTCCTACCGCATGCCAGTCTACCCATGCCCGCGGGATAACCCAAAAAGCCTTGCAAGAATACCGAATTTCTTTACCTTTGGCCCTGATCGTTCGACGGCTCGACCTCATCCAGCCGGCCGATCCCCGGAGGCGGAACCAGTGGAATCCTCGTGACCGGGAATGCGATCGTTCCCGCTTGCGCGATGGCGGATGCGCGCAACGCCAACGACGCATCGACAAGCCACTGTATGGCACTCTCAAAATCCTTGCCACGTCCACCAGCTCGCACCACGCCGTATACGAACTTCTTGTTCTCTTTCGCCAACTGGGAAGGAATTGAATCCCATACCTGATTGAGACGAAGCGTGGTGACGGCGGGACTATCACGCATATCAACATGTTTGGAGAAATCGTCACGATAATCGGAGACCAGACTATTCTGCAATTTACGAACCGACGTGAAGTCAGGATTCGGCAGAGTACTGGCGAACGCTTCAACGATCTCCGGCATGCCTCCTGTATACATGAAATACCGCAGCCAAGTCATGCCCCTGTCATGCATTACGTTAATTAGCGGAAAATCCTTGGACTCAAGCATTTCGGCCAAGGCATACTTTTTGCACGCATACAGGAATTCAACAAAAGACATAGGATACAGCTTGAGTCTACTGACCTTGCCAACCGGGAATGAAAACCCAAGATACATGGCGATGCCAAGCGCCGATCCAGTGGCCAAGACGTCATACTCCGGGGCAGCTTCATTGAACATCTTCAGCGAAGTCATCGCCCTCGGCACCTCCTGTACCTCATCGAAGATGACGAGCGTATCCTCAGGAGTGATCCTAGTTCCGGACTCGATCGACAGTGCGGGAATCAGCCGTTCCACACTCAGATCCGCATCAAACAACATACGCATGTTGGCATTGTCGAAAAATGCGACACAACAGCAATACGTAAGGTACTTGACAATCTTTGATGGAGTCGTATACTCATATCTGTCAGGTACTTGACATAATTACTGAAGAGGATGAAAAAGACACACGACCAGCGACGCTTCGCTCGCTTCCTTATTAAAGGAGACCGGCATGAACATCACACATGACATGAGCAACGACCTCACCGAATACGACCCGGAATCCCGTCAAGTAGACGGACCGAACCCCATCGAAAACCGCATCAGCTCCTCCGCGGCCCGTGTTCCCGACATCATCAGCTGCACTTCCGGCATCACCGTCCAGGGCCGCCAACTCCACTCGTTCGCGTTCACCACGGACGCGGCCATCATCCGCAACACCAATGCCGACGCCATTCTCGCCGTATATCCGTTCACCGGCGAACCAGTCATCACCCAGGCCCTACTCACCGTGGCCCAGGCCCCGCTGTTCGTCGGCGTGGGCGGTGGCACCACCACCGGCCCGCGCGTCATCCAACTCGCCATGATGGCCGAGATGCAGGGTGCGGCGGGCGTGGTGCTCAACGCGCCGGCGCCGCCCTCCACGGTGTACGACGTGGCGCGCATCACGAACACCCCGGTCATCGCCACGGTTCTGACCTGCGATGACGAATTGGACGAGAAAATCGAGGCCGGCGCCTCCATCATCAACGTGGCGGCCGGCCGCAGGACGCCTGACGTGGTCCAGCAGATCAGGCAGCGTCACCCCTCCATCCCGCTGCTCGCCAGCGGCGGTTCGACCGACGAGTCCATGGCCGAAACCATCGTGGCCGGCGCGAACGCGCTGACCTGGACCCCGCCGAACGCGCAGGAGATGCAGCGCTCGATGATGATGCGCTATCGCGGCGAATCCACCGGCGACAACATGCAGCACTGACGTAAGGATTCCGAACATGAGCAGCACCAGCAACAACGCCGCCGTAACCGGAAACGACGCGGTCGACGACGTAATGGCCACGAGTCAATCGGCGGAGAACGGCACAAGCCACAACACCGCCGACGGCGATATCAAGAACGATGTTCTCAGCAGTTTCATCAGCATTGGCCGCATCATGGCGTATCGCGCGATACACAGACGGCTCGTCTCCCCCGGCGCCAAATCGCCGCGCGGCGAACATGCTTTCGACCCACGCCGTGGCCAAGGCCGCGTCTTGTCCACGCTCAGGGAATCCGACCAGACCAGCCAGAAGGACCTGGCCGCGATGTTCGGCATGAGCCGCCAAGCCATGGCCGAACTGTTGAAGAAACTGGAGGCCAGCGGTCACATCAGCCGCCGTCCATCCAGGCGGGACAGCCGCGTCATGATGGTCAGCCTCACCAACCAGGGCCGCAAGGCCGCCGATCTGCTGGGCAAAGCGCCCGACCAGACCTCCTCCATGCTGGACTGCCTCAATGAAACCGAGATACAAACCCTACACGGCTACCTGCAGCGCATCATCGACACCTCCTCCGACGACCTACCGGCCTCGACCGCCGAGGATGTCAAAAAGTGTGAGCTGCTTATCGAACACCTCAAGCGCAGGCGAATGCCGGCCGACCGCGCATAGTTTGCGAACAGCCCGCATGCTTATGCGGCCGCACAACAGTCCAGCCGCACAGTCATCCAGCCGCCCCTACAAACACGCCCGATTCACCATTTGCACGACATCTTGCACCAAACCCTACTTTGAAATGCGGTATTTTGCGCCAAAACCCCATTTTGAAATGCGGCATTCTGCACATACAAGGCAGAAAATGCTACTCCCATAAGGGATATTGATTTTCATCGACGAGGTGCAAGAGGCACCGGATGTAATGGCCACGTCAAGTTTGATGTACCGGCGTCGCAATTCGGCGATTTGACGTTTCACCACATCTCGCTGATTGCGAAAAACAGCAAGTCGTGATTCGAGCGTGGCATCACCTTGCTTAGTCATATCAACAAAATCCTTGATCTCTGCGAGACTCATGCCCGTGGATTTCAGACATTCAATGAGATCAAGCAATTCAAGATCGCCGTCATCGAAGCATCTCCGTCCGGAACCAGTTCAAGCGATACCGGGCAAAAGACCTTGGCCGTCATAGTAGCGCAACGTATGTTCGGACAGCCCAGTCTTTCGCAACACCTGACCGATGGAATATCCCATGCCAACTCCTTTCCCTGCAGTCGAGCCAGTGTGAGTCCAGCCATATTCACGGATGTCCTATGCAGAACGGACACTCTTCGACTGCCTGAACCTTGCAGCCCAAACATGCATCAATCAGCACAAATCACAGACAGTGGGCCATATACAACGGCAGCTTGATGCGTTCTCCATCCACTTCAAGCTGGCGGGGATGCAGAACGTATTCCTTGCCCAATCGTTGGGCATATGTTTTACGAAATTTTTCGAGCGAAGACACACCGTATCGTTTCGTGGATTTCACTTCGATAGGGCTGATGCGAGGCTTCATCGCGGCATTATCGTATTCCCGAACGATGAGGAAGTCTATCTCCATGGTTTTCGAGGCATCCGCCCTATCCGAGCGCGAGAAGAAATACAGCTTGCGTCCATTCGCCCGGAATTGCTGAGCGACCGCATTCTCCACCAGCATTCCTTCGTTGAGCGAGAGTTTATCGAACAGAATATCCCGGTACACATCATCCGGCGTTGTCTCTCGATCGGCAAACGCCTGAGACACCAGCAAACCGGTATCCGCCATATAGCATTTGAACGAATCGTTATCTTCGTACAATCCCAGCCCCACCAAAGGGTCAGTCGAATTACGGCACAGGTTCACCAAGCGGGCGTCTTCCAACCAGAAGAACGCCGAATCGTATTCACGAGATCGAGCCCCCTTATCGACCGATGCCAGAGTGAATCGTTTCTCATGCTTGGACAGCTGCCCTGGAATCTGAGCGAAAATGCCCCGCACACGGCCGGCATCGCCATTGGCGAACTTGCCGATATCATCACTGTACAGCTGCAGGATGCCACGCTTGATCGAATCCACCTCGCCAAAATCGCGATGCTCGACATAATCGGCAACCGCCTGCGGCATACCGCCCACTAGCAGATATTCGCGCCACAGCCTCATCCCCCGTTTATGCAGAGCATCAGGCAACGGGACCAGACGCTCGAACGATTTGCGAATCGTTTCAGCAAGCAGCTCCTCCCCCATAGCCCAGCAGAACTCCTCAAAATCGAGCGGCCCCATATCCATTTTCCGTTCCTCGGAGGGAATGACGATATTCGCCACATTCCTCTTGATGGAGATCAGCGAACCAGTTTCCACATAGTCATATCGGCCATCCGCAACCAGATATTTGACGAGCTCCCTCGCCGCCGGATACCGCTGCACCTCGTCGAAAATAATCAACGATTCACGCTCATACAGTCTTGTGCGGTAATACGCAGACAACAGCATGAAAAATGTGTCAAAGTCATCACGCTGGTTTTCGAAGATGTCGCGAACGTCACGCGGCAAACGCGCGAAATCGATGAGAATATATGACTTGTACTGAGTGCGGCCGAATTCCTCGACAATGGTACTTTTGCCCACGCGGCGAGCGCCTTCGATGAGAAGCGACTCACGCCCACCCGCTTTTTGTTTCCATGCGATCAGCTTATCCAGCATCTTGCGCTTCAACATGAGCAATCACCTCATTACACGAAAACAACAGTATGGATATATGCTATTTTACACGAAAACAGAAGTATAGAGGTAGCCGATTCTACACGAAAACAACGGTATAAGGACGCAAGCCGAACCGGCTCACCCCCCAACCCCCCCCCATCACACCGGCGCCCTGTTTGATTGTGCGATTTTGTGCGAATGGCTCACACGGTTCTTGGTGAGAACCGTTCGCTGCGTACCTAACCCTAGAACCGGATCAGCGCCTTGATGACCTTGCGCTGGTCCATCGCCTCGTAGGCGTCTTGGATATGGTCGAGGTCGTATTCGTCGGTGAACACGCGGCCGGGGTTGATTTCGCCCTTGAGCACCGCGTCGAGCAGTCCGCAGTCAAGGTCGTAGTGGCGCACGGGGGCCGGGCCGCCCTTGATGCCGATGTTGCCGTAGAACGTGCCTTCGGCGCTGATCTCCACGTCATGCGGCAGGCCCACACGACCAATCACGCCACCGCGGCGAATCAGGCCAATCGCCGTGTCGAAGGACTGCTTGGAGCCCACGCATTCGAGAACTGCGTCGGCACCGTAACCGCCGGTCATCTCCAGCACCTTGTCGATGGCGGCCTGGTCACGCTCCGGCACGATGTCGGTCGCGCCAAATTCGCGGGCAAGCTCCGCTCGGTCTTCGTGGCGGCTCATGGCGATGATGCGTTTCGCACCGAGCATCTTAGCGGCAATCACACCGCACAGGCCGACTGCACCATCGCCCATGACCACGGCGGTGTCACCGGGCTTGACCTCGGCAGAAGCCGCCGCGTGATAACCGGTGGACATCACATCGGAAATGGTCAGCAGCGATGCGAGCTGCTCATCGGAATAATCTTCCGGTGAACCGGGCACCTTGACCACGGTGCCGTCCGCCTCGGGCACACGCAGGTATTCGGCCTGACAAGCGGAGAAGTAGCCGCCATGCGGGCACACGGATTCGAAGCCGGCCTTGCATACCGGGCACTTGCCGCAGCTGTACGGGAATGGCACGACCACGAAATCACCTGGCTTAACGGATGCGACCGCCGCGCCAACCTCTTCGACCACACCGATGGACTCGTGACCCACCTGGCTGTGCGCGGCCTGTCCGCTCAGCCCACGGAAGAACCACAAATCAGAGCCACACACGCACGTGCGCACCACACGGATCACGATGTCATCATCCTGTTCAAGCGTCGCCTTCGGCACTTCTTCCACGGCCATCTTGCCAGGCTCCACGAAAATCGCGGCTTTCATCATTTCGGTCATGTCAATCACTCCTTTGTTGGGGATATCTGTCTATTGTCGTTTATTGTTTGACGTCGGTTTGCAGGCGCTTCACCTGTTCGATGATGTTCCGGTTTTCTTCGATGAGCTGCTGCGCCTCCTCGTCGCGCCCCTCAGCCTTAGCCCGCCAGTACAGTGTCTTGAACGATACGTACGCCTGCTGCATTCGAATGGATTCGGCTTTGGCAGCGAGACGCAGGGCCTAGGCGCGATGCCCCGAACTCGGGTCGCGAGTGATGGGGGCGATAATGCCGATCTGCTCGTAGTAGCGCAGCGTGGACTCCGGAAGCCCGGAAATCATCGACGCCTCGCGAATCGTATGCCATGCGGTCGTTGTGCTCATATCGACAACTCTAAAAACCTCAAGTACTTGAAGTAAAACAGCGACACGCCCATGGATGTCTTCTGCACGAGTAGGCTGGGATTCGGCGATGGGACCCGCCTGAACTTGTTTCGAACCGCACACTGCTGATAGTTCCTACACACGATTTGACATTGCATGAAATCGTTGTGTCTTCAGCAGGATTCAGCGGTTTCAGGAAAGGCTACTATGGGTTCGCAATCCCCATCCGCAGGTGCCCGGTCGATTACGCACACGACCACTCCCCCGGCGCGCAAGCTCCCCGATATTCATCTTGATATTGTGTTGGTCGTCTTCTGCGGCGGCACTATCGGCACCGCGATTCGCTATGCGTTCGCGCAGATTCCCGCGGCTGGCAGCTTCCACACCGGCACGTTTGTGGCCAACATGCTGGCTTGCTTCTGCTATGCAGGGCTGACCGCTTACTTGGCCGGCGCTTCCCGGTTCGGTGCACGTTCCAAAGAACTTGCCAGTCGCGGACTCGGCATGGGCGTATGCGGTGGTTTGTCTACGATGTCGACACTCGCGCTGGAAGGTTCTACCGCAATCCGCGACGGTCAGGTGGCAGCTGGCATTGCCTATCTACTGGTGACGTTCGCGCTGGGTCTGGTTTGTGCGTCTGCCGGCGTGTGGGCGGGAACGCATCTGGCCGGCTCCTCGAACGTATCCGCCGAAGCGTCCGCTGATACGAATGCCGCTACGACCAGCAAGGGAGGTAAGGCGTGATGACCGTATTCCTACCAATCTTGGTCTGCCTGTGCGGCGGCGTAGGCGCCTCCTGCCGCTATCTGCTTGACGTGACCATCAAAACGTACTGGCGGCGCGCATTCCCACTTTCCACGTTCACCATCAATCTCATCGCCGGATTCCTGGCCGGTTTGGTCGCGGCGCTGGCCCTCGGCGGGACACTTGATGAACCATGGCGGCTAGTGCTGGCCACCGGTTTCCTCGGCGGCTTCTCCACGTTCTCAACCGCGATCAACGAAATGGTGACGCTCTTCCGCAAACACCGCTACCCCACCGCAGCGGCCTATCTGGTGCTGTCGCTGAGTGTGCCGGTCGTTGCTGCGGCCTGCGGTTTTCTCGTCTGACCGCCACGCCGATTCCCGACGCGGTCAGCGGCATCATTGCGAGGTCGAACGTCACAGGTACATCCGGGAGGTATATGGGCATGGCGAACAATGGAGCGGATGTGAAGCCGAATCAAGGTGTGGGCGCCACATCGACCACAACGAATACTGCGGAAAATACCGGGGGCACGGCAACCCCGAAGCAAAATGGACTCGCCGTGTTGGGCAAGCATGCGGGTGTTTCCGCCACGCAGACCATTGTGGAGTATGCGACGTTCGCCATTCTGCACTTGATCGGCGTACCCTCACAGATCGCCAACGGCATCGCCGTGGTGTGCTCGGCGACCTACAACTTCGTGATGAACCGCAACGTGACATTCAAATCGTCCAGCAACTTCACCCGTTCCGTGGCGCTGTTCGTGCTGCTATGGGGCTGGTTCGCTGTGGCGTTCGTAATCATGGTGGTAATCGCCTTCGCCATCATCGGCATGCAACGTGCGATGTCCTCAACGACTAGGCAGAACACTCATGGCAATCATCACGACAACATCCTCAGTCAACGCGGATACCATCGCGCCGACTGATTGCACCGATATATCACGACAACGAATAGGAGGCATATGACTCATTCATATGCCGCTTATTCGTATTTCAGAGCACTTATCAGATCAGAAGAACAGCACCGCGACGCCTGCCGCGAAGCACATGAGCAGAATCGAGGTCAGGAAGCTGGCGAGCATGGGCTTCTTGCCCTTGGAAGCGATGGCCTTGAAGTTCACGTTGATGCCGAGCGCGGCCATGGCCATACCGAGTACTATGTACGCGAAGTCCACGAGCTGCGGGGTGATGAAGGCGATGAACGGCACGAAAGTGCCGATGATCGAAGCGCCGATAAAGCCGAGCATGAACCACGGGAAGGCCACGGTCTTCTTGCCGGTGTTCTTCACCTCAGAGTGCTTCTTCTCCCACCAGATAGCGATAATGATGGCGGCGAACACGAGCATGAGCACGCGGGAGAGCTTCATGATGGTGGCGATGTCCACCGCGCCGAAAGCGTCGCCGGCGGCGACCGCATGGGCGATTTCGTGCAGGGAGGCACCGGCGGTGATGCCCAGCTGGTCCTTGGTCATGCCGGTCAGCGGGCCGAGCGCGATCTCCAGCAACGCGAACACAGTACCCATAATGGCTACGATGGCCACGGCCATGGTCACGTCATTGTCCTTCTCGTCCTGCTTGTCCTCAGACACCTTGATGGAACCGGCCAGACCCATGACGGCGGCCGCACCACAGATGCCGGTGCCACCGGCGGTCAGGATGGCGAGCATCGGGTCGACACCGAGCTTGCGGGCGATGGCATAGCACACGATGATGGTCAGCGTGACGACCACAGCGGCGATCGGCAGACACTTGATGCCCTGCGTGAACAGCACGGCGAGGTTGAGCTTGAAACCGAGCAGGATGATGCCGAGGCGCAGCAACTTGTTGGAAATCAGGCCAGCGGCGTCCTTGACGCCTGCCTTGCGGCCATCATTGGAACCGACATAGGCACTGCGGATCGGGAACTGGATGATCATACCGATGATCAGCGCGATGATAAGCGCGCCGAACAGGCTGAATCCAGGGAACTGCTTGAGCCAGGAGGCGAACAGCGAAGCCAGCAGAGTCAGAACGCCAATGAACAACATGTCAACGGCGGCAATGCGCTTCCACCATTTTGTACAGAACTCTCTCATGGTGTCTATTGAATCTCAAGCGTTTACATCGGTCAAATCATTGCTACCAATACATATCATCGATTTTGCCGATACCACATTCTGGCTCCCCTCTGACGGGAGACAAGGCACTGACTATCCGCGCAACACAGCGATAATCGCTTCCACCAGCTCTCGCTGATCGTGCGTCAGGCCGGATCTCGGCACCAAGGCATAGAAACGGCGCACGAATTCGTCTCCGAGCTTTCGCACCGGCACTCCAGAAGGCACTGCGGCTTCCGAAATCAGCGACTGCCCAAAGCCGGAAGACAACGCCGCCGCAATCGCGGCATTGCTGGACACCTCCATGGTGCGAGGCGGCAAACCCTGCATGGTCTTGAAATACAAATCCGTGTAATACCGCACACCGGAACCGTGCTCGCGCACCATCCATACGCCGTCTGGTTCTCCCGCCAAGACCAGCCGGTCCTCGCACAGGGTGACACGATCCACCGAATCATTGACGATCGGCTTTTCCACCACGCCCAAATGCACGGCTTTCATGCTTGCCTGGCCAAGAATGGCGTCCGAGTTCATCACCTGCACGGCAAAATCGAACCCATCCATGTTCCGGGCCATGACCGGCAATGACTTGGGAAGCAATATTGCGGCGGTCGTATGCGAGAACGAGACCGCCAATGGCTCGCGATCCTCCTGCACGCGGGCAATCTGCTCGCGCGTATCACGCCATAATCCATCAATACCAATGGCGGTCTGATACAGCATCCGCCCGGCCTGCCATCAGTGTCATACCTCGCAGTGCAGCAGTCCGTTTATCTATTGGAAAGCAATACTAGCGCATCCAGGCCGGAAGTCGTGGTACATATCCATACCTGCTGCGGTTATAGGAAATCCCCTCCGAGTTTCCTCGAAGGGGATTTCCTATAACGCTAGTTCAAGCGAAGATTCTTGTCTGATGAAAATCAGGCGAGGATCTTGGTCACACGACCGGAGCCGACGGTGTGGCCACCTTCACGCACAGCGAAGGTCAGGCCTTCCTCCATGGCGATGGGCTGAATCAGCTCAACGGTGAAGGTGGCGTGGTCGCCGGGCTGAACCATCTCGACGCCTTCCGGCAGCTCGATGACGCCGGTGACGTCGGTGGTGCGGAAGTAGAACTGCGGACGGTAGTTGGAGAAGAACGGCGAGTGACGGCCGCCTTCGTCCTTGGTCAGCACGTAGACTTCGCCCTCGAACTTGGTGTGCGGGGTGACGGAGCCCGGCTTGGCCACGACCTGACCGCGCTCGACATCCTCACGGCCGAGGCCACGCAGCAGCAGACCGGTGTTGTCGCCAGCCTCGCAGGCGTCCATGGTCTTGTGGAAGGTCTCGATGGAGGTGACGGTGGTGGTCTGGGTCGGACGGATGCCGACGATCTCGACCGGGGTGTTGACGGCCAGCTGGCCACGCTCGACACGACCGGTGACGACGGTACCACGGCCGGAGATGGTGAAGACGTCCTCGATCGGCATCAGGAACGGCTTGTCCAGGTCGTGAACCGGGGTCGGGATGTAGTCATCGACGGCGGCCATGAGGTCCTTGACGGACTGGACCCACTTCTCGTGGTCCGGAGCGTCGTCGTGCAGGGCACCGTAGGCGGAGGTGTGGATGACCGGGCAGTCGCGATCGAAGCCGTTCTCGTCGAGGAGGTCACGGACCTCTTCTTCGACGAGCTCGATGAGCTCTTCATCGTCGACCATGTCGCACTTGTTGAGGGCGACGAGGATCTTCGGGACGCCGACCTGACGGGCGAGCAGCACGTGCTCGCGGGTCTGGGCCATCGGGCCGTCGGTGGCGGCCACAACGAGGATGGCGCCATCCATCTGGGCGGCACCGGTGATCATGTTCTTCACGAAGTCGGCGTGGCCCGGGCAGTCGACGTGAGCGTAGTGACGCTTCTCGGTCTGGTACTCGATGTGGGCGATGTTGATGGTGATACCGCGGGCGGCCTCTTCCGGAGCGGAATCGATCTGGTTGAAGTCGTACTCCGGGTTGACATCCGGGAACTCCTCGTGCAGCACCTTGGAGATGGCGGCAGTCAGGGTAGTCTTACCGTGGTCGACGTGGCCGATGGTACCGATGTTAACGTGCGGCTTAGTACGCTCGTACTTTTCCTTTGCCATTACTTTTGTCCTCCTGGACGTCTCGTGAGTTTCCTGCGCCCTTTCGCACAGGGACTCGCTTATTCTACTGGGTTTCTGGGTTATGTGCCACTTTGAAGAGCCAGAACCCAGTCAGCGGTATACGATACTACCGCTGACTGGAGACACTGGCCACTTCATGCAGTGGTGCGTGTCACTCGCCGCGCTGGGCCTTGATGATCTCCTCGGAGACGCTCTTCGGCACCTCGTCGTAGGAGTCCATCTCCATGGTGAACATGGCGCGGCCCTGGGTCTTGGAACGCAGGTCGCCGATGTAGCCGAACATCTCGGACAGCGGGACCTTGGCGTCGATGACCTTGACGCCGACGCCGTCGGTCATGGACTGGATGTTGCCGCGGCGCTGGTTCAGATCGCCGATGACTTCGCCCATGTACTCTTCCGGCGTGCGGACCTCGACCTTCATGATCGGCTCGAGGATGACCGGCTTGGCCTTCGGGGCGGCTTCCTTGAAGCACATGGAGCCCGCGAGCTTGAAGGCCATTTCGGAGGAATCGACCGGGTGCATCTGGCCGTCGGTGACGGTGGCCTTGACGCCCACGACCGGGAAGCCGGCGAGGATACCGGATTCCATGGCCTCCTTGACACCGGCCTCGATGGGGCCGATGAATTCGGCGGAGATGTGGCCGCCGGTGACCTGGTTCTCGAACTCGAAGGTCTTGCCCTCGGTGGTGTCGAGCGGCTCGAAGTTCATCAGGACCTTTGCGAACTGGCCGGAACCACCGGTCTGCTTCTTGTGGGTGTAGCCCTGGTCCATGACGGCCTTGCGGATGGTCTCGCGGTAGGCGACCTGCGGCTTGCCCTGGTTGCACTCGACCTTGAACTCGCGGCGCATACGGTCGACGATGATGTCGAGCTGGAGCTCGCCCATGCCGGCGATCAGGGTCTGGCCGGACTCTTCGTCGGTCGTGACCTGGAAGGTCGGATCCTCTTCGGCCAGCTTGGACAGGGCGATGCCCATCTTCTCCTGATCGGCCTTGGTCTTCGGCTCGACGGCCACCTGGATCACCGGATCCGGGAAGGTCATGGAGTCGAGGGTGATCGGGTCGTTGATGGAGCACAGGGTGTCGCCGGTGGTGACGTTCTTCAGGCCCACGAAGGTGTAGATGTTACCGGCGTCGGCGCGGTCCATCGGGTTTTCCTTATCGGCGTGCATCTGGAAGATCTTGCCGATGCGTTCCTTCTTCTCGCGGGTGGAGTCGAGCACGGAGTCGCCCGGCACGACGGAGCCGGAGTAGACGCGCACGAACACGAGCTTGCCGTAGAACGGGTGGGTGGAGATCTTGAAGACGAGGGCCGAGAACGGATCGGTCTTGACCGGGTGACGGTCGATCTCGACGGACTCGTCGCCGGGCTTGTAGCCCTTGATGGCCGGCACGTCCTCGGGGGACGGCAGGTAGTCGACGACACCGTCCAGCATCGGCTGAACGCCCTTGTCCTTGAAGGCGGAGCCGCAGAAGACCGGGAAGGCTTCCTTGGCGATGGTGAGCTTGCGCACGCCGGCGCGGATGTCTTCCTTGGACAGGTCGCCGTCCTCGAAGAACTTGTTCATGAGTTCGTCGTCGGCTTCGGCGGCGGCTTCCACGAGCTTCTCGTGGTACTCCTGGGCCTTGTCCTTGAGATCGTCCGGGATCTCGGTGGTGTCGTACTTGGCGCCGAGCTCCTCGGTGCCGTTCCACACGTAGGCCTGCATCTCGACCAGGTCGACGACGCCGGTGAAGTCGTTCTCGGAACCGATCGGCAGCTGCATCACGATCGGAGCGGCGCCCAGCTTCTCCTTGATGGTGTCGACGGAGTAGTAGAAGTTCGCGCCCAGCTTGTCCATCTTGTTGATGAAGCAGATACGCGGAACGCCGTACTTATCGGCCTGACGCCACACGGTCTCGGACTGCGGCTCCACGCCCTCCTTGCCGTCGAACACGGCAACGGCACCATCGAGCACACGCAGGGAGCGCTCCACCTCGGCCGTGAAGTCCACGTGGCCAGGGGTATCGATGATGTTGATCTGGAACTTGTCCTTGGTGTCGTGGGACTGACGGCTCCAGAAGCAGGTGGTGGCGGCGGACTGGATGGTGATACCACGTTCCTGCTCCTGCGCCATGAAGTCCATGGTGGAGGCGCCATCGTGGGTCTCGCCGATCTTGTAGTTCTTACCGGTGTAGAACAGAATACGCTCGGTAGTGGTGGTCTTGCCGGCATCGATGTGAGCCATGATGCCGATATTGCGGACGTCGTGGAGGTCCGAAATCTCTTCAGCCATCTTTTTCCTTAGTTTGTGCTCAGGGCGAGTGATTACCAACGGTAATGAGCGAAGGCCTTGTTGGCCTCTGCCATCTTATGAGTATCCTCGCGGCGCTTGACAGAAGCGCCGAGGCCGTTGGAGGCGTCCAGGATCTCGTTGGCGAGACGCTCGGCCATGGTCTTCTCACGACGGGCGCGGGAGAAGTCGGTCAGCCAGCGCAGCGACAGGGTGTTGGCGCGGTTCGGCTTGACCTCGACCGGCACCTGGTAGGTGGCGCCGCCGACGCGGCGGGAGCGGACCTCGAGGGACGGGCGGATGTTGTCCAGGGCGCGCTTGAGCACGGCCACCGGCTCCTGTTCGGTCTTCTCCTTGACCATGTCGAGCGCGGAGTAGACGATGTCCTCGGCGATCGACTTCTTGCCGTCAAGCAGAATCTTGTTGATGAGCTGCGCCACCACGGTGGAACCGTAGATCGGATCGGGCAGCACGACGTGCTTCTTGGAAGGTCCCTTACGTGACATATCTCTTACTTCGCCTTCTTTGCTCCATACAGGGAACGACCCTGCTTACGGTCCTTGACACCCTGGGTATCGAGCGCGCCACGCACGATGTGGTAACGCACACCCGGGAGATCCTTCACACGGCCGCCGCGCACGAGCACGATGGAGTGCTCCTGCAGATTGTGGCCTTCGCCCGGAATGTAGGCGGTGACTTCGATGCCCGAGGACAGGCGCACACGAGCAACCTTACGCAGAGCCGAGTTCGGCTTCTTCGGGGTGGTGGTGTAAACACGGGTGCACACGCCGCGACGCAGCGGGCTGCCCTTCAGGGCCAAAGTCTTGGACTTCTTCGGCTTTGCCTGACGTCCCTTACGGACGAGCTGTTCAATAGTAGGCAACTTGAATTCTCCGATTCAGTGGTTTCTCTTGCTTTTGTGTGACCGCCGCACTGCACCCACACTTTTCAGCACACTCGCTTGGTATCCGCCTGTTGACGGCACCCGACGAATCGGAAAAGATAGCCCAGTCCACCGGCCCGATGGCCTTCGCCCCTCCCGTCGGCGCATTACTGCGTGCGATCAGCGGTTTGAAGGATATCCCAGCATGCTCGCCTGTTACATAAGGCGTGCTGTTGGCACACACGAATATCTATATTACGATTCCTCCGGACAACGACGCGCCGAGCCACAACTCACTGGTTTGGGGACCTCCTGCGCCCCCGTACTTTTCCTCTCCTCCCAACGCAATATTCCAATGCGTCGCAAAACACACACCCAACTATTCTCCCAACGCAATATTCCCGGGAATGCGTCGCAAAAAGGGAACGCCACACAGCAGGTGCCCCCGCGGAGACTATGTCACACGGGGGCACCGCCAAGGAGGTTACATTATGTTTCTTTTCACCACATCCGCTTCTGTGTTATCTGTTTCCAGCACATCCTCGTGCTCTTCCATATCCGATGGGAACCTCTAGCGACCCGGCCTCTTTGCCGTATTACCTTGCCGCTTTCTGCATTACCAATTATAGCAAAACCGCCCTCGCGAAACGCCCGATACCTCAATCGGGAGTAAGCGGGAGCGGCTATGTTATGCGAGGTAGGAAAGGTGGATGACCGACTGACTGGAGTCGTGCCTTACCCGACCTTTCTCACCATTTCAGGATTTCAGGCAGCGACCTTGGCGGCCTTATCGGCGTCGAACGGGTGGGCCGCTGAAACGGTGCTCTTGGCAGAGCCCTTCTCGCCATTGTCGGAATCCCAGTGGATCTCGTGCTTGTCATCGTGGTTGCGCCACCAGCTGGACAGGATAGAGCCGGAGATGTTGTGCCACACGGAGAAGAAGGTGGACGGCACGGCAGCGAGTGGGTTGGTTGCGAAGGAGGTCAGGGCCAGGGTTGCGCCCAGAGCGGAGTCCTGCATGCCGACTTCGAAGGTGATGGCCTTCTGCTGTGCGTAGCGGAAGCCCTTCGGGTAGATCTTGTACATCAGCTTGGAGAAGCCGAAGCCCAGCGAGTAGCCGCACAGGTTGTGCAGGATGACCACCGGGATGGCCACCAGGGAGCTGGCCACGAACAGCTTCGGACCGTTGGCGGCAACGACCACGCCGATGATAAGCAGAATAGCCACCTGAGAAACGATAGGCAGGGCGACCGTAACCTTCTCGATCTTCTTGCCGAAGATCATGTGGCAGATCACACCGAGGGCGATCGGGAAGAGCACCACCTTGACGGCGTTGAGGAACAGGGACTGAGTCGGCACGGACACGTACTGAGAAGCGAGCAGCTGCATCAGCAGCGGAATCATGAACGGGGCGCACAGGGTGGAGAGGATGCCGATGGAGACATCGAGGGCCACGTCACCACGGGACAGGTAGCTCATCACGTTGGAGGAGGTGCCAGACGGGCAGCAGCCGACGAGAATCACGCCCACGGCCAGCGGGCCGGACAGGTGGAAGATCGCGCACAGGGCCACGGCGATGAGCGGCATGATGATGAAGTGAGCTACGGTGCCGACGATGACCATCAGCGGCTGGGTCAGGATGCGCTTGAAGTCGTCCAGCGTCAGGGTCAGGCCCATGCCGAACAGCACGATGCCCAGCATGTAGCCGGTGTACGCCTTGCCCCACAAGCTGGCGGCCGGCACGAAGTAGTTGAAGACGGCCCAGACGATGACGATGACCGTAAACCACTTGGTCAGCCAATCTGCAAAGGCTTTAACCTTTTCCATGGTGTTTCTCTTCCCTTGTTTGGTGTAGGTAACATCGCATGAAACTAGGCGGGTCGCGGTTGATATGAAACATAATGCTCACATTGCGAACACTCACGTAATCATCTCTACAATCCCCGGTCGTACCATCACACCGTCGTGTGCCTTGACTTTTCATCAATCGCCGCACAAGACCCACTCATCCACATCCCGCCATCTGAGACAGCCCGCAGCCTGGCCCCAAGAATGAAACCAACCACTTGATTCCATCGCGACACACCGATGAGCACACATCCGAAAAGTTGTGTATAGTATTCACCTGTTGTGCGAATTCAGCTTGCTGAATACGACGCTATGGTGGCCATAGCTCAGTTGGTAGAGCATCTGATTGTGGTTCAGAAGGTCGCGCGTTCGAGCCGCGTTGGCCACCCCAGTAAAACCCTTCCGTTCGCGGAAGGGTTTTGTTTTTCCCTGAATTCCCCGCTCCTGCCGGGACCACGGGTTATAGGCCAAAATGTGTGTCCGGTGGTCTAGTCGTTCGACTGCCATTCGACCCGTGTGTGGAACTCGTTCCAGTCGATGCCGGTGCCGTATCTTGCGGGGATGCCGAACGTCTCGTACTGGCCTTGCGGGCTCCTTTCCCATGCCTGCCGGTAGAGGCGCTCGAGTCGTTCGTCGGTCATCGCGTTGGCCGCGAGCCACGCGTCGGTCTCGGGATGCGCCGTGTGCTGGTGGCACCACCAGCAGATCGCCTTCAGCCGTCTGACCAGCCGCAGTCCGCGGTGGCGGCGCAGCATGTCGCGCAGGCGCGCGTTCCATGATTCGACGAGGTTGTTGGTGGACGGCACCGGGCCGACGGACGCGAGCCCCTCGTCGAGGAACGTGAACAGGTGGCCCTCGCGGATGCGTCTGCGGATCATGCGCCGTGAGCTTGTCAAGTTGTTTGTGTTTGGGGTGTGTTTTATAAATAAGGTTCCATTCGTTCGGGGTATGCGGCCGCGAGTTGGGCGAGGGCCTGTTTCCAGTTGGTCGTCATGCGCCCCTCGATGAGCCTTCCCTCGCTTTTGCGCCTGGTTTTGTTGCCGTCTTTGGCGCGTTTGAGGCTGCGTTTGTCCTCGATGTCGCAGATTGCCAGCCAGAACAGCTTGACCACGGCCTGGTCGTTGGGGAACTGGCTGCGGTTGCGGCTGACCTTGCGCAGCTGGTAGTCGGGCGATTCGATGCTGTTGGTGGCGTGCACCACCCGGCGGAGCATGGGCGGGAACTGCAGGAACGGGACGAACCGGTCCCACGAGCGTTTCCACGTGGCGGCCACCGACGGGTATCTCCGGCCGAGCTCGCTTTCCGCGAACTCGCCGAGCGCCTTTTGCGCGGCCTGCCCGTTGGGCGCGCAGTACACGCTCCTGAGCGCCGCGCACACCCTCTTCCTGTCGTGGTCGGCGACGAACCTGTTGGCCGCGCGTATCAGGTGCACCACGCAGGTCCGCGCGATCGCCTTGGGCCACGTGGCCTCCACGGCCTCGGGCAGGCCCTTGAGCCCGTCGCAGCACACGATCAGCGCGTCGGCCATGCCCCGGTTGGCCATCTCGGCGCACACGTGCGCCCAGAAGGAGGCGCCCTCGTTGTCCTGGACCCATATGCCAGGCACATGCTTGAACCCGTCCATGTCGACGCCGATGGCGATGTGCGCCGCCTTGGGCATCACCCTGCCGTTGTCGCGCACCTTGACCCTGACGGCGTCCAGGTACACGACCGGATAGAACTCGTCCAGCGGCCGCTCCTGCCATTCGAGCACGGCGTCGCTCACCGCGTCGGTGATGTTGGATATCGTCTCGGGGCTCAGGTCCGTGCCGATCGTCTTCTCAAGGTGGTGCTGGATGTCGCGCACCGTCATGCCGCCCGCGTACAGGGATATGATCATCTCGTCCAGTCCGCCCAGCCTCCTGGAATGCTTGGGCACCAACCTCGGGGTGAACGAGCCGTCCCTGTCGCGGGGAACCAGCACGGTCACCTCTCCCACCGGCGTGGACAGCGTCTTGGGATACGAGCCGTTGCGCGAGTTCGCATGCCCGCCGCCCGCCTTCGACTCCCTGTCGCCGGGCGCGTAGCCCAGGTGCGACGTCATCTCGGCCTGCAGGCCGCGTTCCAGGGCGACCCTCGTGAGCTCGCCCAGCAGGCCGCCGTCGCCGGTGAGCTCGATCTGCCCGCCGTCTATCCGTTCGAACAGGGGGTCCAGCGCTCCCGACGCGACCAGCGAGTCCACCAGGGACCGCGAATCCGTCACGGCACCATTGTCGTTCCCGGCCACATCGCCGGCCATAGGCTTCACTGCCTCGGTCACCATGATCGTTTCCTTTCAATCAGATGATCCCATACACAAACAATTAGACACCCTCTGCGCCGTGCCTTGACGAGCCTTTGGTGCATGTCGTTCACGCCGCCGTCGGCGTATTCGCTCTTCTCGTCGAGGAACGAGGCGAAGTCCTGCTCCCACTGGTTGTAGGAGACCAGCCATTCGGCCGCGCCGCCCGCGTCCCCGACGCGGGGCAGGGACAGGGCCACCCGGCGCAGCCGTCCGCCCGCCTCGAGTCTGGGCCGCCTGCCGGTCAGCTCGAGGATGTTGGCCTGCACGTGGAACAGGCACCGCTGGATCCTCGTATCCGGCCACATGGCCTTCGCGGCCTTGAGGACGCCGCCCCCGCCGTCGCACACGAGCACGTCGGGCGGCGCGATGCGCGCCATCAGGCACTGCCATGCCGCCGCTTTCTCGCTTTTGGCGACGTGCCAGCCGATCACGTGCCCGCCGGCCACCGCGATCAGGACCACCGCGTCGCGGTGCAGGTGGATGCCGTCCACATGCACCACATGATGCACCTCGTCCACCAGGGGCACGGGCGGCCACAGGCCCCACATGAGCTCGCACCGGCGGCGCAGCGTGCGTGCCGGCAGCCGGTGCTCGGCCTGCGCTGCTTCGAGAACAGCCAATCCAGACCGCACCGCAGATCACGGGCGCTGTTGTCGCGCGACTGGGTGCGTGAGCTCCCGCAGCCGGCGTTCCGGCACCGCCACCTGATCCGTCCCGAGCTCGTCCTTCCGTTCCGCTTCATCGGCTCGCCGCACACGGCGCAACAAGGTGTGTTCATCCACCCAATCTGCCACGCCAACTCGAAAGTCACTCAACCGTTGTGCCGCAAGGCCTGACCGGCCATTCCGGACACACATTCTGGCCGACCTCGAGTTCCCCGCCCATACAACTCGAACAGGAGGAACGCCCACCGCCACAAAGGAACACAAGCCAAAACGGACACACATTTTGGCCTATAACCCGGAACCACTGCGTTGTACACTCGGGCATATCCAATTCACCGAACATAAGGACAAAAGGTCCGTCATGCTGTCTTTTGAGAACGATTACTCCCGCGCCGCCCATCCCGCAGTGCTTGAAGCCGTGGCTGAAGTCAACAACCATCTGTATCCGGGCTACGGGTCCGACGAACTGAGCGATCAGGCCAAGGCCAAGATCCGCGAGGCCTGCGGCCAGCCGGACGCGGATGTGTGGTTCCTCGTCGGCGGCACGCAGACCAACCAGGTCGTCATCGACACCATCACCCCGGCGTATGCAGGCGTGGTCGCGGTCGCCTCCGGCCATCCGAACGTGCACGAGGCCGGCGCCATCGAGTTCTCGGGCCACAAGGTGCTTACGATTCCCCAGCACAACGGCAAAATGGATCCAACCGAACTGGACGAGTTCTGCAAGACCTTCTATGCGGACGGCAACTACGAGCACATGGTGTTCCCTGGATCCGTGTACGTCTCGCAAAGCACCGAATATGGCACCATCTACTCCAAAGCCGAACTGCAGGCTATCGCCGATGTGGCGCATAAGTACGATATGCCGCTGTTCGTGGATGGCGCGCGACTCGGCTACGCGCTGACCGCCACTGGTTCCGACATGACGCTCACGGATCTGGCGACCATCGCCGACGTGTTCTACATCGGCGGCACCAAGGTGGGTGCGCTGTTCGGCGAGGCCGTGGTGTTTACCAAGCACAACACGCCGAAGCACTTCCTGACCCGCATCAAGCAGCACGGCGCCTTGCTGGCCAAGGGCTTCGTGCTGGGCGCGCAGTTTGACGCCTTATTCACCGACAACCTGTATTTCAAGATTGCCCGCAGCGCCAATGAGGCGGCCGATCGTATTCGCGAGGCCCTGCGCGCCAAGGGCTACATGCTCACTTTCGAAGCGCCCACCAACCAGATTTTCGTGACGATGGATCAGCCGACCATCGACCGTCTGGAGCGCGAGGTCAAGCTCGGCTTTACCGAGAAGGCCGACGACACGCATACCGTGATGCGCATCTGCACCAGCTGGGCCACCACGCATGAAGAGGTCGATCAGCTTATTGAGGTGTTGTAAAACCCTTCGCTAATCTCTCTCTCCGTCATCGCTTCGCGATGCCACCTCCCTCATCAGAGGGAGGTTTTTTCGTAGCTCCCGCCGATGAGGGAGCTGGCCGCCGCAGGCGGACTGAGGGAAAGACCTCTCCGCAAACGAGAAGGCTCCTACTCCCCTATCGCCTTGCGTTCCATATCCACGAACTTGTGGACCGAGGCTTCCACGGAATAATGCGCCTTGGTGTATTCGGCGTATTTCTCGCCCCATTCGGCGCGCTCGGCCTGATGTGCGATCCACCAATCGATGCGTCGGGCCAGCAGGGCCGCGTCCCGCACGGGGAACAACGACTCGTCGATCAGCGCGAACTGGCCGGCCGCCGACAATTCGGACGCGGCGATCACCGGCACCAATCCGCACGCCATCGCCTCGATCACGCTCACCGATTCGATGTCGGCAATCGAACAATGCACGAACAAATCGCCCGAACGCAACAAATCGGGCATATCGGCGTGCTTGTGGAATCCGATATCGGCCTTGCGCGCCAGCAAACGCCCGGCGCGGAACTTGAGATACTGCTTGAGCGGCCCAGTACCGGCGATCACCAGCTGAATATCGCCGGCGTGGCGGGACATCGACACCGCCTTGATCAGCGTAATCTGATCTTTCTCGCTGGCCAGTCGGCCGGAAGCGACGACACGGAACGGCACGGGAGCCGAGGCATCCGGATCGGCCGGCTTCTTCGGCGAATACACCGGTGAATAACCATTGGAAATCACGTGCAACTTGGCTTTATACCCGTGCGCGCGCAACAGGCTCGCGGTCATTTCGGTGGGCACATGGATGTGGTCAATGCGCTTGTACAGCCAGTGCTTGAACAGCCAGTACAGGAAGCTGGAAATACCGGGAATGCGACGTAGCGGGCCGGCCGAATACAGCACGTTCTCCGGCTGCAGGTGGAATCCGGCAGTCACGGGAATGCCCATTTGGTGGGCGACTTTAGCGGCACGACGGCCGAATTTGAACGGCATATAGATATGCACCACATCCACGCCTTGGAAGGCGGTGCGGAACAACGTGTCGCTGGGTTCGGCGAATTGCATGAGCTGCTTGGCGGCCACCCACGAGACAAGCGGCACCTTATTCACGCGCGCCGGATATTCGGGCGCCCCTATACCGACAAGCCTCACATGATGGCCTTGCCGCTCCAATTCCGCAGCCCATTGCAAGGCCGAATTGGAGGTGCCGTTGCCCTGATTGCCCACCGTATCGACCACAAGAGCGATAGTCAGCGGACGATCAATGCTCTTTTCAATCCCGTTTTCGCGCATTGCCTCATCCTAAACCACCGCGCGGCAATGGCGTCGGCCGCGCTGCCTGAACGCGTGTGAAATGGTATGGGCTGCCGCATTTTGCCCAATATTGAATCACGCGCTTCGCAGCGCACGATCGGCGCGGGCCACGGCCTGGAACAACTCGGCGGTGTGCTTGAGCAGACTGATGCGCACCCAGCCTTCGCCCGCCTGACCGAAGCAGACCCCCGGCATCAGCGCCACGCCGGCCGTGTTGAGCAGCCAATCCACGAATGCGGCGGAATCGCCATGCCACCGCACCGGCACGCGCGCCCACGCGAACAGGCCGCCTTGGGCCTCGGCCACCGGCAGACCAGCCTGGGTAAACCCGTCACGCACCACTTCAAAACGATGCTGATATTGCACAGCCAGCAGCTTCACCGTGCTCTGATCGGATTCCAGCGCCACCGCACCGGCCTGCTGAATAACGCTGGAAGCCAACACCGCAGTCTGCCGGTGTACGGCTTTGACGGCAGAGAGGACTTCGGCGTTGCCCGCCACGAATCCACCGCGCCAGCCGGCCACCATATACATCTTGGACAGCGAGCCAAGTTCCAGCGCCACGTCCAGCGCGCCCGGAGTCTCCAGCAGGCTCAGCGAGCGCACGTCGCCGAATTCGAGCCCCGCATAGGCGAAATCGTTAAGTACGATGAATCCGTATTGCTTGGCCAGGCGCATGGCCGTCTCATACAGTTCGGGTGTTGCGGCCGCGCCGGTCGGATTGTTGGGATAGTTCAGAATCAGCAGTTTGGCGCGAGTCCATAGCGCTGGGTCCACCGCATCCAAGTCGGGCAGGAATCCGCGGCTCGGGTCAGCGGGAATCGTCTCGAACTGGCCACCGGCCACTACTGTTGAGCCCTCGTACTGCGGGTAATACGGGTCAACCGCCACCACCGTATCTCCCGGATCGACCAGCGCCTGGATGACGGTGGTGATGCCGACGGACGAGCCGGAAGTCGCCAGCAGCTGGGTGGCGGGGTCCACGGTGACGTTGTGCTGGCGCGAATACCAGCCGGCAATCGCATTCAGATATTCCGGAAGCCCATCAAATGGCGGGTACCGGAACAGGGAAGGATTGTGGGAAGCGTGAGAAAGCACGTCCTGTACAAAGGATGGCGGCCAGCCATCGGGATTCCCTTTGCTCAAGTCGATGATATCCTTGCCAGCGGCGACGGCTGCTGCAGCGCGTGCGTCCGCCTCAGCAAAAGGATTGCCGGGCAGACTAGCCGCCCGTCGAGAAATCAGAGCCGCGTTCGACGTCGGCATGTCGCCCTCCCCCTTCGACTATTGCCAGCGTGCCGGCTTGTAGCCTGAAACGCCGGAACCGACACGCCGCTATTCGCTATATGTCGCATCCAAAAATGTTGGCCCGACCGCCCCATACTCCATCGGCCGGTGATTGCTAAGGTACGACGGCTCTGTTACACACGCAATGGCGTGTCTATACGCAGTATTTATGGCGGGTTACGGGCATCTGAATCTTCATGGGGCGGTAACCTGCCCATGGGGCGGTATTTACCCCATGGGGCGGTGAAATTCCCATGGGGCGGTAAGGCAAAACGGCTTAATTCCGCGGTTTCACAAAACCAACAAACCGCCCCATGGACTCATTACCGCCCCATGGACTCATTACCGCCCCATGAAGCCGGATATTCCGCCCGTAATTTTGGCCGCGCGAGGCACTCCGCTCACGCGACATACCGAAATCATCGCGTCATGGCAGAATGTGGGTATGACTGAAAACGCCGTGAATACTGCCGTGACTTCCGCCTCCTCTCCCGCAATTCCCGCCGAGACTTCCGCCGTCCCCCCCGCAACTCGCGCAGCCAACCACCCGCTGGGCACACCGCTGGGCAAGCACCCCACCCGTGTGCTGTTTTTGGGCGCTGGCGAGCTGGGCAAGGAGGTCACACTTGAACTCATGCGACTGGGCGCATGGGTGTGTGCTGCTGACTCCTATGCCGGCGCTCCGGCCCAGCAGGTGGCGCATGAATACCGCGCGTTGGATATGGCGAATGCCGCCGAATTGCAGGCATTGTTCGATGAAATCAAGCCGGACATCATCGTGCCCGAGGTAGAGGCCATCGCCACCGATGTGCTGGCCGGTGCTGCGGCCGCGGGCGCCCAGGTGGTGCCGAGCGCCGAAATCGCCGCGATTTGCATGGACCGCGAGCGCCTGCGCGTACTGGCCCACGAAGAATTGGGCTTGCCGACTACACCGTATCGTTTTGCCGGCTCGCTGGAAGAGCTGCGCGCCGGAGCTTCGGAAGTCGGCTATCCGTGCGTGGTCAAGCCCGTGATGAGCTCGTCTGGTCACGGCCAGTCGGTGGTGCGTTCCGCCGACGCCATCGATGCCGCTTGGACCGAAGCGCAGGAGGGCCGCCGCGCCGCCGATGAGGGCGATGTGTCGCGCGTGATCGTTGAGGCGCTTGCCCCGTTGGAACGTGAACTGACGGTACTGACCGTTTCTTCGTCCGCCGGCATTGTGACGTGCGCGCCGATCGGCCAACGTCAGGAGTCCGGCGATTACCGCGAGTCCTGGCAGCCGGCTACCGAGCCCGATGGTGAGGCCGAGCGGGCGCGCGACATCGCACGTACCGCCGTTGAAGGCTTGGTGGCCAAGGCTCAGGCGACCGGCGAAACCGGTTGGGGCGTATTCGGCGTGGAGCTGTTCGTGCTCACCGACGGCTCGATTCTGTTCAACGAGGTCTCCCCCCGTCCGCACGATACCGGTATGGTGACGATGACCTCCCAGCGTCTGAGCGAGTTCGCGCTGCACGCCCGCGTGATCCTGGGTCTGCCGATCACCCCCGAGCATGTGGCGCTCACGATTCCGGCCGGCTCGGTGGCGGCAAGCCATGCGATTGTGGTGGCCGGCGACGGTGAGGCCGAGTTCACCGATGTGGCCGCTGCTCTGGCCGAACCCGGCACGGACCTGCGCATTTTTGCCAAGCCCGAAGTGCATGGCCACCGTCGTATGGCCGTGGCACTGGCCGTCGGCGAGTCCGAAGCCGACGCCCGTGCCAAGGCCGGCCGTGTTGCCGATGCGTTGACGATTACCGTGGAGTAGTCCACGGCCTGATCAGCTCAGCATGGCCTCAATATTATTGCCGTCCGGGTCGTGGATGAACGCGGCGTAATACGTGGGGCCATAGTTCGGGCGCGGGCCCGGAGCGCCGTTGTCGGTACCGCCAGAGGCGAGACCGGCCTCATGGAACGCCTTGACGGCGGCCTCATCCTTGGCGCGGAACGCCACATGAGACGGCACCACCGGGTTGCCGTCCTTCGGAGACTCCAGCCAAACGCTGTCGCCATCCTCGTCATTGGCAAAGCACACGGCGGTCGGGTACGCCACTTTCTTGACGTAACCCAGCGGGGCCAGCAGCTTCTCGTAGAAATCCGCGTACTGTGCGGCGTCGGAAACAAACAAACCAATATGGTCAATCATGACGAACCTCCTTGCACCATTTCGTCACTCCCATTATCGTGCGTGCGCGGCCGTACACTCACGTTTTGTCTATTGACGAACATCTGAGTGTCCGCGTGCTTGCGTAGATACTGTTACTCCGAACGACTATGCGACCGGCAATGAGTCGATTGTCGGACCAATACCGTCCGCCTCCGCCATCCCAACAGCGTATGGCCGTTCGATGCAGCGACGTATGATGCGCTGGCCGCATCGTAGCGTCATGCTGAGTGTTGTTGTAGCCCTCGATTGGTACCCTTTTACCGTTAGTTCACCCAGAAATTCCACTCCTGAAAGGTGAGTCATGGAGAAGCTGGAAAAGCTCTACGAGGGCAAGGCCAAGCAACTGTACGCAACCGACGATCCAGAGGTTCTGTGGGTCGAATACAAGAACACCGCCACCGCTGGCGATGGTGAAAAGAAGGAAGACTTCACCGGCAAGGGCCGCCTGAATAACCTCATCACCACCATCATCTTCGACCTGCTCAAGAAGCGCGGTATCGACAGCCACCTCATCAAGCGAGTGGACGACACCGGCCAGCTGGTGCGCAAGGTGAACATGTTCCCGTTGGAGATCGTGCTGCGCAACGTGGCCGCCGGCCACTTCTGCTCCCGTCTGGGCGTGGAGGAAGGCCTGCCGCTCAAGGAGCCGGTGCTTGAGTACTTCCTGAAGAACGATGATCTGCACGATCCGTTCGTCAACGACGATGACCTGGTGGCCCTCGGCGTATGCACTCGCGAGGATCTCGCCGAGATCGCCCCGCTGGCCCGCAAGATCAACGAGGCCCTGATCGAGATCTTCGCCAAGATCGACGTCAAGCTGGTCGACTTCAAGATCGAAATGGGCCGCGCCACCGACGGCACGCTGCTGTTGGCCGACGAGATCACCCCGGATTCCTGCCGTCTGTGGGACCAGAAGGACCACTCCGGTAAGGTCGAGCACCTTGACAAGGACCTGTTCCGCCGTGGTCTCGGCAGCATCATCCCGGCCTACGAAGAGATCGAGGAGCGCCTCGCCGAACTCGCCAAGTCCGAAGGCATCGAAGTCGCCGAATAAGTCGTTTAGGTGCAGGTAGCAGAACATACAGCTGGCTCCCCTCTCTGAGGGGAGCTGTCGCCGATAGGCGACTGAGGGGAGGTCAAGACGTTCACCGCCATGACAACTCCCCTCAGTCAGCTCCGCTGACAGCTCCCCTCAGAGAGGGGAGCCAAGTTCTTTTACCGCACTTCTTCAATTTTTCAATAATTTCAAGAAAGGATTTCCATGGTTTTTCGCGTGTACGTGGAAAAGAAGCCCGGCTTTGATGTCGAAGCCCAGCAGCTTGCGGGCGAACTGCGCACAATCCTCGGACTGAACGGCCTCAAGGCCCTGCGCATCGTGAACCGCTATGACGTCGAAGGCATCTCCCAGGAGCTGTTCGACCAGACCGTGCCCACCGTGTTCAGCGAACCCCAGGTGGACAATGTGGCCTACGACCTGCCCGACTTCGCCGGAGCCAAGGTCTTCGCCACCGAGTTCCTGCCCGGCCAGTTCGACCAGCGCGCCGACTCCGCCGCCGAATGCATCCAGCTCATCTCCCAGGGCGAGCGCCCGACGGTCCGCTCCGCCAAGCTGTACGCGCTGGAGGGCGAACTGACCGATGCCGACGTGGACGCCATCAAGCGTTACGTGATCAACCCCGTCGAGGCCCGCGAGGCCGGACTGGAAACCAAGGAGACGCTGAAGGCGCAGGCGCCGGTGCCGGGCAAGGTCGAGACGCTCACGGGATTCAACGAGATGGACGCCGAGGCCGGTCAGCGGTTCATCGACGAGCGCGGTCTGGCCATGGACCTGGCCGACCTCGAATTCTGCCAGAAGTACTTCAGCGAGGAGGGCCGCGAACCCACCATCACCGAGATCAAGGTGATCGACACCTACTGGTCCGACCACTGCCGTCACACCACGTTCGGCACTGAGCTGGACGAAGTGACCATCGATGACGCCACCGTCAAGGCCGCCTTCGAGCGTTATCTGGCGATGCGCCACGAGCTCGGCCGGGACGCCAAGCCCGTCTGCCTCATGGACATGGGCACCATCGGCGCCAAGTGGCTCAAGAAGAACGGCGTCCTGACCGGCCTCGACGAGTCCGAGGAAATCAACGCCTGCACCGTCAAGGTCAAGGTTGACGTGAACGGCCACGACGAGGACTGGCTGTTCCTGTTCAAGAACGAGACCCACAACCACCCCACCGAAATCGAACCGTTCGGCGGCGCGGCCACCTGCATCGGCGGCTGCATCCGCGATCCTCTGTCCGGCCGCTCCTACGTGTATCAGGCGATGCGCGTCACCGGCGCCGCGGACCCGACCGTGCCGGTCTCCGAGACGCTGGAAGGCAAGCTCCCCCAGCGCAAGCTCGTGACCACCGCCGCAGCCGGCTACAGCTCCTACGGCAACCAGATCGGTCTGGCCACCGGTCAGGTCGACGAGATCTACCACCCCGGCTACGTGGCCAAGCGCATGGAGGTGGGTGCGGTCGTGGCCGCCACCCCGGCCGACCATGTGCGCCGCGAAACCCCGGCCCCCGGCGACAAGATCATCCTCTTGGGCGGCCGCACCGGCCGTGACGGCATCGGTGGCGCCACCGGTTCGTCCAAGGCGCATAACGTGGAATCGCTCGAACTCGACGGCGCCGAGGTGCAGAAGGGTAACGCTCCGGTGGAGCGCAAGCTGCAGCGTCTGTTCCGCCGCGGCGATGCCTGCCGTCTGATCAAGCGCTGCAACGACTTCGGCGCGGGTGGCGTGTCCGTGGCGGTCGGCGAGTTGGCCGACGGCCTGTTCGTGGACCTCAACACCGTGCCCAAAAAGTACGAGGGCCTGGACGGCACCGAGCTGGCCATCTCCGAATCCCAGGAGCGCATGGCCGTGGACGTGGCCGCCGAGGACGTGGACGAGTTCCTGGCATACGCCCGCGAAGAGAACCTCGAAGCCACGGTGATCGCCACCGTGACCGAGGACCCGCGCATGGTGATGACCTGGAACGGCGACAAGATCGTGAATCTGTCCCGTGAGTTCCTGGCCTCCAACGGCGCTTCCAAGCACCAGACCGTGCATGTCGAGGCACAGCAGTCCTACGAGACCCCGTGGGGCGAGGGCACGCTGGCCGAGCGCATGAACGAGCTGGTCACCGACATCAACGTGGCCTCCAACAAGGGCCTTTCGGAGCGCTTCGACTCCACCATCGGCGCGGGCACCGTGCTCATGCCGTTCGGCGGCAAGCGTCAGCTCACCCCGAACATGGCCATGGTCGCCAAGCTGCCGGTGTTCGGCGAGACCACCACCGCCTCGGCGATGGCGTGGGGCTTCAACCCGTACATCATGTCCAAGAACCAGTTCACCGGCGCCTACCTGTCCGTGGTCGAGTCGCTGGCCAAGCTGGTCGCAGCCGGCTTCGAGCATGAGAAGGCCTACCTGAGCTTCCAGGAGTACTTCGAGAAGCTGCGCGACGAGCCGGAACGCTGGGGCAAGCCGGCGGCCGCCGTGCTCGGCGCGCTGATGGCCCAGGTGGACCTGGGCGCCGGCGCCATCGGCGGCAAGGACTCCATGTCCGGTTCGTTCGAGGATCTCGACGTGCCGCCGACGCTGATCTCCTTCGCCGTGGCCGTGGGCAACATGAAGCGCGCCACCTCCCCCGAGTTCAAGGACGCCGATCACCGTATCGTGCGCATCGCACCGCGCTACCTGGCCGACGGTCTGACCCCGGACAAGGATGCGCTGCTTGAGGCGTTCTCCGTGATCGAGGAGCTCACCGACTTCCACGATGCCCTGGCCGTCTCCACGCCGGGCTATGGCGCCACCGCCGAAGCCCTGTTCAAGATGACGCTCGGCAACCGCATCGGCGTGACCCTGAACAACAGCATCGCCGTGGACGACCTGTTCACCCCGGCATACGGTTCGTTCATCGTCGAGCTGGCGGACGATGCCAAGCTTCCGGCCGTCTCCAATTTGGTCGAGATCGGCGAAATCGGCACCACCACCTCCGAGTACGTGTTCAAGGCCGCCGGCGAGACGCTGGACCTGGACGCTGTGCAGGAAGCTTGGGAGTCCGGCATCGAATCCGTGTTCCCGTACCGTTCCAAGGGCGAGGACAAGGGCGCGACCGTCGAGACCATCGACTTCCACGCGCCGAAGAAGACCGTGTACGTCGGCTCTTCCGTGACCAAGCCGCATGTGGTGATCCCGGTGTTCCCGGGCAACAACTGCGAGTACGATTCCGCCGCCGCCTTCGAGCGCGCCGGCGCCGATGTGACCACGCTGATCGTCAACAACCTGACGCCGGCCGCCGTCGCCGAATCCACGCAGGCGTTGGTCGATGAGATCAACAAGAGCCAGATCGTGATGATCCCGGGCGGCTTCTCCGGCGGCGACGAGCCGGACGGTTCCGCCAAGTTCATCACCGCGTTCTTCCGCGCGCCGGCCGTCACCGAGGCCGTGCGTGACCTGCTGAAGAACCGCGATGGTCTGATGCTCGGCATCTGCAATGGCTTCCAGGCGCTCGTCAAGCTGGGTCTGGTGCCGTACGGCGACATCGTGCCGATGACCGACGCCTGTCCGACGCTGACCTTCAACACCATCGGCCGCCACCAGAGCCGACTGGTCCGCACGCGCGTGGCCTCCGACCTCTCACCGTGGCTGTCCAAGACTTCGGTCGGCGACATCCACACCGTGGCCATCTCCCACGGCGAGGGCCGCTTCGTGGCCTCCGACGAGGTGCTCGCCCAGCTCAGGGCCAACGGCCAGATTGCCACGCAGTACGTGGACGAGACCGGCACCCCCGGCATGGATCTGGACGTGAATCCGAACGGCTCGCTGCTCGCCATCGAGGGCATCACCAGCCCGGACGGCCGCGTGTTTGGCAAGATGGGTCACTCGGAGCGTTCCGGCAACGGCCTGTACGTCAACGTGCCCGGCAACAAGTACCAGCCGATCTTCGAGGCCGGCGTGGAATACTTCGCCGCCTGATCGCCCGGACGCCCGAACCGTGTCCGATGGACAGCCAGGGGGAGGAAGCCCGATCGGGCTTCCTCCCCCTGTCGTTGCCGAATCGTATGCACCGCGAACCCGACGTTGAAAGGACCTGCCGTCATGCCGATTAACGAAGCATCGCTCGCCGCGATGAAGGCCGCCACCCTCATCAAACCCAACGTGAGGAAAACCTATAGGATCCAACGCGCTGCCGAGGCGCTGGTCGCCAAGCAGACGCCGCCGAACCCGAAATGCCGCATCGAAGACGCCGCCGTCCCCATGCCGGACGGGCACGAGGTGCCGCTGCGCACGTTCACGCCGATTGCCCCGTATGGGACGGCCTTCCCCGGCGCCGATGCCGTCGGTGCCATCGTTGCCGGCGCTTCGGCCGATGACGCCGGCAACATCACGCCACGGGGCACGATCCTGTTCGTCCACGGCGGTGGCTGGTGCACCGGAGGCATCGACCTGTACGCGCAGGCGTGCGCCCATATGGCGGTTCGGCTGCAGCGTCGAGTGGTCGCGGTCGAGTACCGTCTGTCCCCCGAGTACCGGTTCCCCGTGGCGGTCGAGGAATGTTATGAGGTGGCGCGGCGTCTATGCCGCGAACGGTCGTCGTCATCCGCGTCCGGCACCGACGGCATCACCTTGTTCGGCGACAGCGCGGGCGGCAATATCGTGGCCGCCGTATCGCTGATGGCCCGCGACCGCGGCGAGTTCATGCCGCGCACGCAGATGCTGCTTTACCCGGTGGTCGGCAACGACTACAATCCCGAGACCAGCCCATTCGAATCGGTGCGGACCAACGGCACCGACTACATCCTCACCGCACAGGACATGGCCGACTACATCGACATGTACCGTTCGTCCGTGGCCGACCTGACCAATCCGTATTTCGCGCCGCTCACCGCGCATGACCTGAGCAATCAGCCGCGCACGCTGGTGTTGTCCGCCGAATACTGCCCGCTCAGAGACGAGGACGAAGCGTACGCCCGTCGTCTGCAATTGGTGAACGACAACGTCTCCTGTTACAGGATTCACGATGGCATCCACGGCTACCTACTCAACACGTCGGCCGTGGGACTGGTGGCCACCACCTACCGAATCATCGAGCATTTCCTCGACGGCACACCGGTGGAACCGGCTCCCGGCACCGGCACCACCGCCAACGCACCGGAGGGAGGCGACGCGTGGCAAGACGTACTTGGTACCGACTAGACAACATCGGCAAGTTCTACTCCTCCCAGGCTGGCCGCTCCTCGCAGACCGTGTTCCGCTATTCGGCTGAGCTGGAGGACGACATCGCCCCGGACATCCTGCAGCACGCGCTCGACCATGCCATCGCCCAGTTCCCGAGCTTCAACGTGCACCTGCTCAACGGCATGTTCTGGCATTACCTCGAACAGTCAGACGGCCGGCCGCTGGTGGAGCCGGAACATCTGCCGATATGCTCGCGACTGCATTACGGGCCCAAAAGCATGCTGTTCCGCGTGAGCTATTTCCGCAATCGTGTCAATCTCGAGGTCTCGCACATCATTTCGGACGGTCGCGGCGCCATCAACCTGTTCAAGTCACTGCTGCACGCCTACATCGCCGAGCGGTACGACGTGCCGGGCGTGCCTTCGGATTACGACGGTTCGGACAGCGACAAAGCCGAAAA
Organism: Bifidobacterium sp. WCA-178-WT-4B; assembly: GCF_009696495.1. Taxonomy (NCBI): domain Bacteria; kingdom Bacillati; phylum Actinomycetota; class Actinomycetes; order Bifidobacteriales; family Bifidobacteriaceae; genus Bifidobacterium; species Bifidobacterium sp. WCA-178-WT-4B. The sequence goes on from NZ_VULV01000003.1 coordinate 128,337, forward strand.
CAGCTTCGACAAATACTACGAGAAAGACAAGGCCGGCGCCGCGCCCGGCACGAAGATCTACCGGCTGTCCGGCCCTATCGACCGGGACGCGCCCACGTTCATGGAATATCACGTCAGCGCCAGCAAGGTGCTTGGTGCAGCACATCAGTGCGGAGTGAGCCTCACCTCCTACCTCATCGCCGCGATACTGTGCGCGATTCGCGACGTCATGCCCTCGTGCGCCCGCAATCGCGCGATTCGCGTGGATATTCCGGTCGACTTGCGCGCCTTCTTCAGGTCGGAGACCGTGCGCAACTTCTACGGCATGACTTACGTGGCGTACACGCCGGCCGATATCGAAGCCGATGAGGACTCCGCGAAAACTTCCGCAACGAGCCCAGACGTGACCGGCAACGGCCAGCAGTCCGCCGCCCGCACCGCGCACGGCAACGGTATGGGTGGGTTGCTGACCGATGAGCCGTTGGCCGACATCGCCCGCCATGTGCAGGAGCAGCTCGGCCATGCCACCAGTCGCGAGCGCGTCGAATCGCATATGAACCGCATGATTGCGCTGGAAAAGAATCCGGTGCTGCGTCTCGCGCCCTCCCCTGCCAAGGACTGGGTGCTGGAGCTGGCCCGGTTCATCACCGACCGCGAAACCACGACCACCGTCTCGAACCTTGGCCGAGTCACCTTGGACGAACGACTCGCGCGCCATGTGCGTTCGGTGAGCTTCCTCACCACACCGGCCAGCCTGAATTTCACGGTCTGCTCGTTCGGCGACGACCTGAGCATCGGCATCTCCACCATCTACCATGATCTGAACGTCATCAAGAACCTGTGTCGGATTCTCGCCACGCAGGGCATCAGCGGCCGTATGAACATCGCTGGCGTGCATGTGGAGAAAGGAGCGTCGGCATGAAGCATTGCGATGCCTGCAGCGTCGATTTCACCGGCGATATGGCCCGTTGCCCGCTCTGCCAGAACGAATTGCACGGCGAGGCCTCTCCCGCCGCATTCCCCGCGCAGCAGATCTATCTGCGTCCGAGGCGTCTGACGGTGGAGATCATCACGTTCGTCGCCGGTGCGATCCTGTTGCTGCTCGGGTTCTTCGCCTATCTGTGGTCGTGGCCGGCGCCGATCGTCGGCGCTTCGGCGGCCGCTCTGATCATCAGTGTGCTGTTCATCAACAGTGCGATTCTGCACGCGCCACGGCCGCTTCGACTCATGTTTCGATATTTCTATATCATGCTGGCGATTGCGCTGGTCTGGTTTGTCGCGACGATGAATCATGTCGTCACCATGTTCGTCATACCGATCACGTGTCTGGTTTCGCTGGTCTTTGACGTGGTGCTGCTTATCGTGCTGCGGACCAAGGCCATTGACCAGTACGCCAAGTATCTGGCGTTCGACATCGTCGCTGGTCTGCTGCCTCTGACGTTCATTCCGCTCGGCTGGGCTCCGTGGGATGTGCTGGTGATGGTCAGCGGGCTGGTCTCCCTGCTGGTGCTGCTCGGCCTGCTCGTCTTCGCCCGCCGTCAGCTCTTCTCGGAATTCGGCAAACAGTTCTCGGCCTGATTGCCTCGTGCGCTCAATCGCCCGATTTAGGATGGAAACCATGAGCGAACATGTGGAGCATGGGTTTGGGCCGGTGTGGGATGGCGAGTCGCGGGTGCTGATTCTGGGGTCGATGCCGAGCCCGAAATCCCGAAAAGCGGCGTTTTACTATATGCATCCGCGGAACCGGTTTTGGCCGGTGTTGCAGGCGCTGTTTGCCAACTCCGCTGATCCTACTGACGCTGTCGGCGATTTACCTGAGTCCCGTCGTGCGTTTGCTCTGCGCCACCACATTGCGTTATGGGATGTCATTGCTTCTTGCGATATCACCGGAGCCAGCGATGCCAGCATCCGCAATGCCGCGCCCAACGACTTGGCACCAATCTTGCGCGGCGCTCCAATCGCCCACATCTTCACAACCGGCGCGAAATCAGCGCAACTTTACCGCAAACTTATCGAGCCGCGCCTGACCGAAGCCGGTATCGCCATCGGCATGACCCAACTGCCCTCCACCAGTCCGGCCAACGCCTCAATGCGTTTGCCGGACCTTATCACCGCCTATCGCGAAGCTTTTCAAAAGGCAAACGTGCTAGAGAATGCGTATTGGAAAAACTAAGCATGGCGAAACCATCAATCTCGGACGGCAAACCCAGTATCACGAATCCTATCTTGCATTTCATTGGCAATAGCAATACAGCGCGCCCGCGAAATACCAGCCTTCACACCGACACTAGCCAAATCCGCAATAGTGATGTTCTTCCCCTTACCATTAACCGAAGTGGTGTGCTCGCCGTTTATCCCGGGATTCTCTGTCAAATCATATCCAGGCGACAATCTCCACGCTTGGCGAGAACGATCATAGAGATAAGAGAAATTCTTCGCATGATCGTCGCGGTTTCCGATGAACACGTTAAAGCACATGAGACGGTACAACCGCTCGCACTCCTCTGCGCTGTTGCACACACGCATAGTCAGCCGCATCAATAGTCCGTAATCCAAATTGGGAATACGATGCGACGTTTCCAGCAATCCGCCGGCGGAAATCATATGCACCTTATGTTCGGTGCCATCGTCATCCCGCGTACGGTCAAACCGCCGGACACCGAAATATCCAGAACATTGCGCTGATGCGAACAAACGAGTTTCCGGCATATCAATGCCGCACTCGCGCGCAAGTACAGAAATTTGATACTCCTGTTCTCCGATATTCGCCGAGTCTACGGATGAGGGGAATTTGATAATCCATTCTTCTCCATCAACCTCAGTCAGAATTTTCGGCCGCGCGCCACCGGACGAGCCACCAAGTGCAAAAAGCTGATCCAAATCCTCAGAAAAATCAGTTTCCAGAAGATTCGCGCACTCTCTCGCTATATCGTCCAAGTCGGTAGCTGCAACGCTATTTTCAATAACCGCTGCTGGTTCATATTCCAAGGCTCCCATGCCGCTTGATCCCACAATGGACAGCCTCGTCAAGGTTCCGATAGAGTAAGGGTCTATTCCTCTCTGGCGCAGAAGACGATCCGTGAGCAAACGCCCCCACCCGTCTGGCATACTGTCATCGAACACCCCAAACAAACCATGCAGTGGATCTCTTTTGGCGACAAAGACCCCCTCACGTAATGGCAGACTCAGCGGACTTATGCTGAATCCACTGGACAACCACGAGCTTTCGTACGAGAACGCCACTGTTTTTGCCGGCGACAGCGTCAGCGAGCCAACAATTTCACCATCCAAAAACACCCGTACCCGATCAACCGATAAATCCAACGGCACTGTCTCGCTCATCGCGCTTCCCTCTCCCGCGCAGCAATGACATCATCGATAGTTGCATAGTACGGCTGTGAAAACAGTGTCTCAAAATCCTGCTCGCAACTCAGCACAAACGCGATATTGATGAGCGCCGTCAACGAAATTTCGTGCTGCTGCTCGAACCGTCTGATTGAGCCAAGACTCACACCGGATTTTCTAGCCAGAGCCGTTTGCGATAACTTATGCTCTTTGCGCCTGGCAACCATGCGTTCGGCAATCGCAGCCGAAACATCCCCAGGCATAGGCTCATCTAACAAAGAAAACATACTAATATATTAGCAATTTATGCCTAAAAAGCCAATAATTACTCATATATTAGCAGTTACTGATTGCGGCAAATTGGTCACGGGACTACAACCGGCGTGTCGCGGTAGCCACCAACTTGCATTCAAGTGGGGTTGAACTGTTTTAATCGAATTGTTAGCGTTCACGGCCGGCCATGAAGAGACGGCGGTGACGATTAATCATCAAGGAGTACACATGAAGTATCGCAGCGTCGGCAAGTCGGGACTGAAGATCAGCGAGGTCGCGCTGGGCAGCTGGGTCACGGATCTCAAGGGCACAGCGGCCGAGAACGTGACCAAGGAGACCGCGAAGCTCGCCTACGATTCCGGCGTCAACTTCTTCGACTGCGCGGACGCTTACTCGGGCGGCGCCGCCGAACGATTCCTCGGCGAGACGCTGAAGCAGTATGAGAGACCTGGTCGCCCAGGGCAAGGTGCTGTATTACGGCGTTTCCGAAGAGTGGGGTTCGGCCCGCCTCGAGGAAGCCCCGCGCATTATCGACCGCTACAACCTGTACCCAATCACCGTGGTTCAGCCGCAGTACAACCTGCAGGATCGCTATATCGAGCATGAGATCATGGGCACCTGCCGCAAGCTCGGCATTGGTATCACCACGTTCTCCCCACTCGCGCAGGGTCTGCTGACCGGCAAGTATCGCAAGGGCCAGCCGCTGCCGGCCGGTTCTCGCGTCACGTGGGCTGACGAATCTGAGACTTCCTCCAACGGGAGCGATTGTTAAGCGCCGAAATCGGTATCGCCTTGGGCCTCGGCCTGGGCGATGGCGGTTTCGGCGTTTTTTGCTGTTTGCTCAATGACCTGGTTGTATCCGGTCAAGGCCGCGAACGGCATGAACTGGGCGGCCCGCTGGTGACGAGACATATGCGGATGCTTGCGTGATTGGTGGTGTGGCAGGTTGATGATGTCGTCGTATGCATGGGTTTCTTGCAGGGTCATGCGCGATGGCCTCCGATCTGACGGTTGCGAGCCTGACCGGTGGCACCGTCTTCCATATCCATGGCTTTGATGACGGCGTTGCGGCCGAATTTACGTTTCACATCCAGCAGCGCACGCTGGATATCATGCTCTCGAGCCAACGTCTGTGCGGCGGCATCGTCCCCACAAGCCGGCATACGCCCGCTTCCGTCGCCACCGGATTCCGTGCTATCACAGTCATATCGCATATCGCCATCATCACCGAACAAATCAAGCTGCTCATAGCGTTTGCCCGCCGCCAGTTCTTTGGGCGTGGCCACATCATCGGCAACAACTGTGAGTCGACGCACCAGCAACCGCGCATCCACAATACGCTCGTACAGCATGGTCATCGCCTCGCGAATACGTGCGGCAGACGACGTAAAATCGCCCAATCCAATCGACCCCACGGCCGACTTAGGCACCCGACGACCGAAACGGTCAACGGTCACCGGCCCTTGATAGGTCTTTGCCGCGCGTTCGGCGGCACGCCTCATCGCCCGGTCTGCGCATGAATCAAGCTTCGAAGCATCGAGACTGCCAATGTCATAGCCGACCGCCAGTGTCAGCCGATTCGTCATCACCCCCTTATCGACCAGATCGAGGGCCAGCGCATCGGCCATCTCCTTGGTGATCAGCCGGGCCGTGGCATAGTCGGCGGGACCGGTGAGCACCTGACCGCTGCTGATGCTGTGCGCATCCGGCTCATAGGATCGGATATCCGCGATTTCGCACGGCTCCCAGCCCCACGCATGGTCGATGAGCAGTTCGGCATTGACACCGAACATGCGATACAGCAGGTCTTCGTTGTAGTAATCCGAAGCACGACCCACCGAGCATCGGGCGATATCGCCCATGGTCATCAGACCGGCGTGCTCGAGTTTTCTGGCATAGCCGCGCCCAACCCGCCAAAAATCGGTGAGCGGACGATGATCCCAAAGCAGCCGACGATATGACATTTCATTCAGTTCGGCCACGCGCACGCCGTCCTTGTCGGCGGGCATGTGCTTGGCGACGATATCCATGGCGACTTTGGCCAGATACATGTTGGAGCCAATGCCGGCAGTGGCGGTGATGCCGGTTTCATCGAGAATTTCGCGCACGATGGTTCGCGCCATGGCATGCGGCCCCATACCCAGCGAGCGCAGATATGGCGTGACGTCGATGAACACCTCGTCAATCGAGTAGACATGGATGTGCTCGGGTGCGGCGTATTTGAGGTAGATGCCATATACCTGCCCGCTGACCTCCAAATAGTGCGCCATGCGCGGCTTGGCGATGACCATCGAGGCTTTGAGTCTCGGCGAGCGTTCCAGGTCGCGCGCATCGCAGGACTCCCCGATTAATCGGCCGCCGGGAGCATGGACCGCGCGCTCGATGTTGACTCCATTCAGGCGCTGTTTTACCTCGAATAGCCGCGCACGACCGGGAATGCCATAGTTCTTCAGCGAGGGTGAGACCGCCAAACATATTGTCTTATCGGTGCGGGTTTCATCGGCCACCACCAGATGCGTGGTCAACGGGTCGAGTCCGCGCGCCGCGCACTCCACCGAAGCATAGAAGGACTTGAGATCAATGGCAATATAGGTATGCTCGCGTTGCGTCGATACCGTTCCGCTGTCCATCGCCATCACCTCCTTACCACCGCCGGCCCGACCAGCATATCAATACGGTCGAACATTTGTTCGATACAACATGCCTGTTCGAAGCTGCCAAAGTCGACGCACGCAACGCGCCCAAGCACGCTCTTCACCCACACCACACGCGCAGCGGCAGAGCAGCGGCATGCATGCGTACCATGGGAATATGAAGAAAAGCATTACGGCAGACAGCGATTTTGCGGCGTGGGCGGCAGCCCGATCCCAGAAAACGAATCGATCACTGGCAGGAGCCCGCCTCGCGATTCCGGAGCCGCAGAAGCATGCCGAAATCAAGTCTCAGGCCCAGCAATGGGGCATGACCGTCGAAGATGCCACGATGACCGACGGCCACAGCGAGGAATTCCTCTGTGACGGCACACAAAGCATTGATTCCATTGCCGACATGCGCACGGCAAGTGGGCTGGAGGCAATGGAGTACGCGGAACAGCACATGCCGGTATTACGCGACACCATGGATGACCTCACCACCCGCGTCGATTTCTCAGGCATTCGTATTGCCGTCTGCCTGATACTGGAGCCAAAAACCGCGATTCTGCTACGCAAGCTTAAGGCCGCCGGCGCAATCGTCGGCGTATATTGCGGCCCGGATTCCACGGATCCCCGAGTGGCGGAACAGCTGCGCCGAGAAGGAATCACGGTCGAATCCAGCCGAGCCTGGACCGCGGAACAGGCGCACGAGGCAGCCCTGCGCCTGCTGGACAAGATACAGCCGAACATCATCATCGACGATGGTGCCAGCTTCGCCCGTCTCGCCTCGCTCGAACGCCCCGAGCTCACGGCGAATCTCATTGGAGTGGCCGAGGAAACGACCAGTGGCGTACGCGCGTTCCAGCAGATGCAGGAAGCGGGAGCCCTCACCTACCCGGTCGTAGCCGTTAACGACAGTGTGCTGAAAACCGGATTCGACAACGCCCACGGCACTGGGGAGACATGCGTGACCACCATGCAGCGCATTCTCGGCGAGCATGCATTCGACGGTAAGAACGTCACCGTCATCGGCTACGGCCCGGTCGGCCAAGGCTTCGCACGGCGTATTCGCGCGCTTGGAGCCGAAGTCACCATCTGCGATATCGATCCAGTGGCTTCACTCAAAGCGGTGTTCGACGGCTTCGCCGCACAAGACATTGACGAGGCACTCCCTTGCGCGGATATGGTGGTGTCCGCCACTGGCGTGAGACATACAGTCACACTTGAGCACATGCGCGCAATGCACGAGGGCGCGGCGCTCGCAGTGATCGGCGGCATCGCCAACGAAATCGCCTTGGACGAGGTAAGCGACTTCACCCCACAGGTCAACAGGGACACCGCGCAACTCATTGTTCCCGACGGGCCAACGCTCACGCTAATCGCCGACGGCGATGGCGTGAACTACACGGTGGGAGGCGGCAATCCAATCGAGATCATGGATCTGAGCTTCGCCGTACAGGCCAGCGCCGTCGCATATCTTCTGGAACATCGAGGCACACTGGATCACACGCTTATCAGACTTGACGCAGCGACCGACCAGCGCATCGCCGCCAGCGCGCTCAAGGCGCGCGGATACCGAGCCAGCCATGCCGTGGAGGACAACGGCTACGATTGGCGACTGACCAGATTCGCGGAAAACGACCGAGAGAACGCCGACCGATAGCCATAGACACGGCACCGAACACAACGCAGCGAGGAGAATATGACCGACAACACCTGGCCGACCGTCGATACCGAGCTTATCGATGATGTGACACTGTATTCCGCCAAACTCATCATCCCCGTGACGGGCCCCGTCATCATCGATGGCGCAGTTGCCATACATGGCGACCGCGTGGTTCATGTAGGTAAACGCCGCTGGGTGCTGGAGGCGCTGAAGCAGGAAATGACGTCTCACGGCACCATCCGTGAACGGCATTGGGATGGGGTGCTCACCCCCGGATTGGTCAACGCGCACACTCATCTGCAGTACAGCGGCATGGTGCAGGTCGGGCAAGGCACCTACGATCGGTTCCGCGCCTGGGAACTGGCATTCAACGAGGTGTACGCCGAGGCGCAGAAGACCCAGCCATGGAAGCAGTGGGCCGAGGACGGTGCTCGCCAGATGGTCGAATCGGGAACGACGGCCGCCGCAGACATCGTCACCGATTTGGACGCCGCCGGCGCGCTGGCTTCGCAGGGCATGCACGGCATCGCTTATTGGGAGGTAATGGGCTGGCACAACGACGAATGGATGGAAAAGGGCCGCACCGAGCTCATCCGGCAGTTGCGCCGGATGAACGAGGAGCAGCTGCCGAACCTCGGCATCAGCCCGCATGCTCCGTATACGCTGGAGTCCGAACCGTTCGTTGATCTTCCAGACATTGCTCGTCAGCTGAACATGCGACTGCATATCCATCTGGCGGAGACCCCGCTCGAGGCCGGCACTTATCCGCCGGTGCTCACCACTTATTCGGCGTCCGACTGGCGTGACCACGATTGGGAAAGCTACCGGCAGCTCAAGGACGTGGGCAAAGGTGCCTCCGCCATCCAGTTCGTCGATCAGCTTGGCTCGCTTGGCCCGGATGTGCACATTGCACACGGCGTGTGGGCCAATGGCGAGGATCGGCGTATTCTACGTCAGCGCGGCGTGGGCGTGGCCTTGTGCCCCCGATCGAATCGCATTACCAACACCGGCAAAGATGCACCGGTGCGCGAATACCTCGAGGAAGGTAATCTGGTAAGCGTGGGCACCGATTCGCTCTCCAGCACGCCGACCCTCGATCTGCTTGATGACGTGTCGATGCTTTACGACCTGGCCCGCGAACAAGGCTATGCCAGCGACGATCTGACACATCGCCTGATTCGTATGATGACGCTGGGCGGTGCCGCCTCCATGGGTATGCACGTGGGCCGAAACCGCATTGGACAGATCAACGCGGGCGCATTGGCTGATTTCGCGTTCTTCGACATCCCCGTCGACACATCATCTCCGGCCGGCATCGAAGAAACACTGGAAACACTGGTGAAGCACGGCGCAGGCACGAACCGAGCCACGGTGATATCCGGGCGCGAAGCCTACAACAACGTCTGGTGACACCGCTGACCCGACCTGATATCAAGAAGCCAAAACCAGCAAACCCGCCAAGAACAGGAGATCTCATTATGAGCGTCGCTTTGCAAGACATGAGTCCATACGCCCGGTCCATAGTGGAACGCCTTGGACTGGAAGCCCACCCCGAAGGCGGCTGGTACACGCGTGACTGGCAATCCCCGCACACAGATGAGGCTTCAGGCCGACCGCTATCGTCACTGATTTACTTCCTGCTGCCCGAGGGAGATGCCAGCACCTGGCATAAGGTCGATGCGGATGAGGTCTGGCTGTGGCATGGCCCGGCATCGGTCAAGCTGGAACTCGGCGGCAGCGGCGAGACTCCGGAATCCGACGAATCCAAGCGAACCGTAATCACCCTGGGTTCCGGCATCACCACCGATCAGGCCGACGTAACCGTATCGGGACATGCGGTCGTACCGGCTGGCGTCTGGCAGCGCACAGTGCCTGGCCAGGGCGATGCGCTGGTCTCCTGTGTGGTCAGTCCGGGATTCGTATTCGACGGCTTCACACTCGAACAGTGAACGCCATTTCGCTCTGCGCCAATATGAGATATCGTTCGCTTACGCGCCAGATTGCGCGGCTCTAGCCGGCCATAAGCAATGGAGATAACCAGCATCCGAGAATATCGCTGTTTTGCAGTAACCCAATAGCCATACAATTGGCGCGCATGCATCAAGCACGACTTTGAACCGTGTGCATGACGAACACTTGAGGAGAGGAAGCCCATGTTCAATAAGCAACACATCGTCCGTACCATTGCGTCCACCGCCAGCATCCTGGCTCTGTCGTTCACCGCAGCCTGCGGTTCCGGCCAGTCCACCGCATCCAATTCCGCCGATTCGAACGACATCACCCAGCAGACGTACAAGCCGGGCAAGCTGACCATCGCCACCGGACAGCCGGCCTACGAACCGTGGGTTATGAACGACAAGCCGGAAAGCGGTGAGGGCTACGAGGCGGCCGTCGCCTACGCAGTGGCCGACAAGCTCGGTTTCAAGAAGAGCGACGTGGTGTGGACCCGCACCGCATTCGACACCGCCATCGCTCCCGGCGCCAAGGACTGGGATCTCAACATCCAGCAGTTCGGCATCACCGACGAGCGCAAGAAGGCCGTTGACTTCTCGTCCAGCTACTACAACGACAGCCAGTCCGTCGTGGTCAAGAAAGATAGCAAGTTCGCCAACGCCACCAAGGTATCCGATCTGAAGAATGCGACCGTGGGCGTCATGGTCGGCACCCTTGCCTACGACTACGCCAAGGCGAACATCAAGGACGACATCCAGACGTTCAATGATGATGCCGCACTGGCTCAGGCACTTGACGCCGGTCAAATCGACGCACTGGTCACCAGCACCGTGGAATGCGTGTACATGGTGCAGTCCGAGCAGGTCAAGGACGCCAAGGTGCTCGGCCGTCTGCCTGACTCCGAAGACAAGAGCGGCATGGGCATCGTGCTGCCGAAGGATTCCAAGCTAACTGCAGCCGTGACCAAGGCAGTGGATGACCTGAACGCCGACGGCACCATCAAGAAGCTTCAGGACAAGTGGCTGGCCGAGTACACCACCGACCTGACCGAACTGAAGAAGTAAGTGGAGTAGGCTCACATCATAAGGTCACAACACCTTGGCCGGGCGCTGCGGAAATTGTCCTGTGACACCCGGCCATTCCGGCATTCAGGAAGCGAGCGACATTCATCACATGACCGCAGCACCAACCGAAACCAGGCAGCACAATGCCCCTGACGGACACGAGGTAAGTCAGGTCGAGCTCAAACGACACCAATATCGTGTTCATCAGCAAATTCAATCGACGATTACCAGTCTGATCAGCACCATTGTGTTCGTTGTGGTCATCGTCATCGGCCTGAAGCTCTCCCCCGGCTGGCCACGAGTCAAGGAGACCTTCTTCTCCGGCGAATACTTCGTCAAATCGTTTCCCCATGTGCTTGACGGCCTATGGCTCAACATCCGCGTTCTGCTCGTCGCAGTGGTCGGCGTGGCGATTCTCAGCACGCTGATCGCATTGGTGCGCACCAGCCGCTCCCCTATTCTGTTCCCGCTGCGTATCCTGGCATTGATCTACACGACTGTGATGCGCGGCGTGCCTATTATCGTCGTGCTGTATCTAATCGGTTTCGGCATTCCCGGCCTAGGCTTGTTCGGCCGTATCGATCCCTCGGTACTCGGCACCATTGCAGTGGTAATGGGATACAGCGCCTACGTCTCCGAGGTGCTGCGTGCCGGTTTTAACGACGTACATCCTTCTCAGCGAGCCTCGGCCCGCTCGTTGGGCCTGACCTCCGGCCAGACGACCCGACTGATCGTCATTCCTCAGGCATTGCGCAAAGTCGCGCCCGCACTGATGAATGACTTCATCTCCATGCAAAAGGACGTCGGCCTGATTTCCGTGCTGGGTGCGGTGGATGCCGTGCGCGCCGCACAGATCGACGTGGCCAGCACCTACAACTTCACGCCGTATGTGGTCGCCAGCCTGCTGTTCATCCTGATGAGCGTGCCGTTCATCCTGCTGAACGACTGGTACACGGAACGCCTGCGTAAACGCGAACTCAGCGGAGGAACGGTATGAGCGAAATGACCAATATCAACACCGAGGCGAGTGACTCCCCCGTGAGCAACAAGACGGTGCTGCGTCTTGATGACGTGCGCAAATCCTTTGGAAACACGCAGGTGCTGCGTGGCATTTCCTTTGACATTCACCAACATGAGGTGGTGGCTTTGCTGGGGCCTTCCGGTTCGGGCAAATCCACATTGATGAAATGCGTCAACCTGCTTGAACAGGTCGATGACGGCCAGATTTGGCTGGGCAATACCGATATCACCGACCCGCGTGCCGACCAGGACAAGATTCGCGCACGTATCGGCGTGGTGTTCCAGCAGTTCAACCTCTTCCCCCACATGTCGGTGCTCAGGAACGTGACCCTTGCCGCAATCAAGGTTCACCACTGGAGCAAGGATCGCGCCGAAACCCGCGCTATGGAACTGCTTGAACGCATCGGCATGCGCGATAAAGCCAGCGCCTACCCTGATCAGCTCTCTGGCGGCCAGCAGCAGCGCGTGGCGATTGCGCGCGCACTGATGACCGACCCGGAACTGCTGCTGCTTGACGAGATCACATCTGCTCTTGATCCGATGCTGGTCGGCGAAGTGCTCAACATGGTTGCCGAGTTAAAGGCCCAAGGCACCACAATCCTCATGGCCACGCACGAAATGAGCTTCGCCCACGACGCGGCCGACCGCATCGTACTGCTCCGTCACGGCGTCATCGCCGAGAACGGCACACCCGCCGAGGTGATGGACGAGTCGCAGGATCCCGAGACCATCGAGTTTTTCAGCCATTTCAGGCACTGAGACGAAGCCGAAGAACAAGCACCGGATTCATACGCCGAAAGGCCAAAATACTAAACCACTATTCACACTCCACTGATCTGGTGCTTAAACCGCGTCCGCGAACCCCAACAAGTTTCACCACCACCCCACAACACGCGATGTAGCCGCCGATTGGTAGGGTTGACGGATAGTTAATCCCCTGTTTGAAAAAGGAGCTTTGGCTTGTCGGCTGAACTCGAAGACATTCACGAGGAATGTGGCATCTTCGGCGTGTGGGGCCACCCTGACGCCGCCCGACTCACCTATTTCGGCCTGCACGCGCTGCAGCATCGCGGTCAGGAGGGCGCCGGTATCGTCTCCAACGATAACGGCCATCTGACCGGCCATCGCGGACTCGGCCTGCTCACCCAGGTGTTCAGCGACGAGCGCGAAATCGAACGACTCAAGGGAGACCGGGCCATCGGTCACGTGCGCTACGCCACGGCCGGCTCGGGCACCACGGACAACATCCAACCGTTCATCTTCCGCTTCCACGACGGCGACGTGGCCCTGTGCCACAACGGCAACCTGACGAACTGCCCGTCGCTGCGCCGCAAGCTGGAGGACGAGGGCGCGATCTTCCATTCGAACTCCGATACCGAAGTGCTCATGCACCTCATCCGCCGTTCCCTGCAGCGCACCTTCATGGACAAGCTCAAGGAAGCGCTCAACACCGTGCACGGCGGCTTCGCCTACCTGCTCATGACCGAGGACGCGATGATCGGCGCGCTCGATCCGAACGGCTTCCGTCCGCTCTCCCTCGGCAAGATGAAGAACGGCGCCTACGTGCTCGCCTCCGAGACCTGCGCCCTCGACGTGGTCGGCGCCGAACTGGTGCGCAACATTCGCCCCGGCGAAATCGTGGTGGTCAACGACCACGGCTACAGGATCGTGCAGTACACCAACAACACGCAGCTGGCCATCTGCTCGATGGAATACATCTACTTCGCCCGTCCGGATTCCGACATCTACGGCGTCAACGTGCACTCCGCCCGCAAGCGCATGGGCGCGCGTCTGGCGCAGGAGTCCCCGGTCGAGGCCGATATGGTCATCGGCGTGCCGAACTCCTCCCTGTCCGCCGCATCCGGCTACGCGGAGGCCGCCGGGCTGCCCAACGAGATGGGCCTGATCAAGAACCAGTACGTGGCCCGTACGTTCATCCAGCCCACACAGGAATTGCGCGAGCAGGGCGTGCGCATGAAGCTGTCCGCCGTGCGCGGCGTGGTCAAAGGCAAGCGGGTGGTCGTCATCGACGATTCGATCGTGCGCGGCACCACCTCCAAGCGCATCGTCCAGTTGCTGCGCGAGGCCGGCGCCGCCGAAGTGCACATGCGCATCAGCTCACCGCCGCTCAAATACCCGTGCTTCTACGGCATCGACATCTCCACCACCAAGGAACTCATCGCCGCCGAGAAAAGCGTCGAGGAGATCCGCGAATACATCGGTGCCGACTCGCTGGCCTACCTGTCGCTGGACGGTCTGGTCGAATCGATCGGCCTGAACGCCGACGCCCCTTACGGAGGCCTGTGCGTCGCCTACTTCAACGGCGACTACCCCACCGCGCTCGACGACTATGAGACCGACTTCCTGAAATCCCTCACGCCCGAAGACCGCGTGCGCCTGCCCGAATTCGCGCTGTACAAGAGCAAGTACATCGGCAACGAATACAACACCGTGCAGCCGGAAGCCGAATAGCTCACCACCAATCCACTCAATAACAATTCTTTGAACCAGAGGCGCTTGCCTCCCCTCAGTCGGCTTTGCCGATAGCCCCCCTCCAGAGGGGAGCCAAAATAAGTAGAAAGGCCAACCAAATGCCAAAAGCATATGAGAACGCCGGCGTGAGCGTCGAAGCCGGGTACGAAGTCGTCAAGCGTATCAAGTCGCACGTGGCCCGCACGAACCGCCCTGGCGTAGTTGGCGGTATCGGCGGTTTCGGCGGTCTGTTCGACCTGGCCTCCCTGGGATACAAGGAGCCGGTTCTCATCTCCGGCACCGACGGCGTGGGCACCAAGCTCATGGTCGCCAAGCTGGCCAACAAGCACAACACCATCGGCATCGACTGCGTGGCCATGTGCGTCAACGACATCGCCGCCCAGGGAGCCGAGCCGTTGTTCTTCCTTGACTACATCGCCTGCGGCAAGAACGACCCGGCACTGCTTGAGCAGGTCGTGGCCGGTGTGGCCGACGGCTGTGTACAGGCCGGTTCCGCGCTGGTCGGCGGCGAAACCGCCGAAATGCCGGGCATGTACGACGTGGACGAGTACGATCTCGCCGGATTCTCGGTCGGCGTTGCCGAAAAGTCCGCCATCGTGGACGGTTCCACCATCGTTGAAGGCGACGTGCTCATCGGCCTGCCCTCCACTGGCGTACACTCCAACGGCTTCTCCCTGGTGCGCAAGGCCCTGTTCGAGCAGGCTGGCTACACCGTGGACACCAAGCTCGACGAGCTGGGCGGCGAAAAGCTCGGCGACGTGTTGCTCACCCCCACCAAGATCTACGTCAAGGCCCTCTCCCCGCTGTTCAAGGCGGGCGTGGTCAAGGGCGTGGCCCACATCACTGGCGGCGGCTTCATCGAGAACATCCCGCGCATGATCCCGGACGGCCTGGCCGCCGAGATCGAGCTCGGCACCTGGCCTGTGCTCCCGATCTTCGACGTGCTGGAGAAGGCTGGCAACATCGATCACAAGGAGATGTACAACATCTTCAACATGGGCATCGGCATGATGCTGGCCATCGACCCCGCTCGCAAGGACGAGGCGCTGAAGCTGCTCGCCGACAACAACGAGCCCGCCTACGTGCTCGGCCAGATCACTGCCGACACCACCGGCACGCAAATCGTACTGAAGTAACTCGCTTTCCGCAGGAAAGGAACAACATGGGTCAGAAAGTATTGGTTATCGGCTCCGGTGCGCGTGAGCACACCATTGCCTACACGCTGCTCAAAGCGCCGAGCGTCGATGAGGTCACCGTGGCGCCCGGCAATCCGGGCATGGTCAGGGACGGCATCCACATCACGCAGCTGAGCCAGTCGAACCACGCCGCACTTATCGAATTCGTGAAGAATAATGGCTATGACTGGGTGTTCGTAGGTCCGGAAGTCCCGCTGATCGAAGGCATCGTGGACGATTTCGCCGCCGCGGGCATCAAGGCGTTCGGCCCCTCCAAGGCCGCCGCCCAGATCGAAGGCTCCAAGAACTTCGCCAAGCAGCTCATGGAGCGTCATGACATCCCGACCGCCCACTACCAGACCTTCATCGACCTGGAGATGGCGCAGGCGTACGTGCACGAGCATGGCACCCCGATCGTCATCAAGGCCGACGGTCTGGCCGCCGGCAAGGGCGTGACCGTGGCCATGGACGAGCACACCGCCCAGCGCGCGCTCGAGGACATCTTCATCGACCACCGCTTTGGCGCCGCCGGCGCCAAGGTCGTCATCGAGGATTTCCTGGAAGGTCAGGAGTTCTCCCTGATGAGTTTCGTCAACGGCACCGATTTCTGGCCGATGCCGATCTCGCAGGATCACAAGCGCGCCCATGACGGCGACGAGGGCCCGAACACCGGCGGCATGGGTGCCTACAGCCCGGTGCCGCAGATTCCGCAGTCCGTGATCGACGAGGCCATCGAGAAAATCGTGCGCCCCACCGTCGAAGGCATGGCCGAGGAAGGCACGCCGTTCACCGGCATCCTGTACGCCGGCCTGATCGCCACCGCCGACGGCCCGAAGGTCATCGAATTCAACGCCCGTTTCGGCGACCCGGAAACCGAAGTCGTGCTCCCGAAGCTCACCTCCGACCTCGGTGCCGGCATCTCCGCCATGCTCAACGGCGAAACCCCCGAATTCACGTGGAATGAGTCCAACGCCACCCTCGGCGTGGTCATCGCCTCCAACGGCTACCCGGAGAATGTCATCAAGGGTGCCCGTGTGCCCGAAATCGAGGTCGACGAGAATTCGCATGTCTACTATGCCGGCGTCACCTCCGACGACAAGGGTGGTCTGATTGCCAACTCCGGCCGCGTCCTGCTCGTCGAAACCTCCGCCCCGGACATCAAGTCCGCCCAAGACAAGGTCTACGCGATCATCGACAAGCTCGAGCTGCGCGGACTGTTCTACCGCCACGACATCGGCTTCAAAGCCCTGAAGTAACAGAAGCGGCGCATCTGCCGCATATTTTTGTCCCGGTGGCCATGTCAATCGATTGACGTGGCTACCGGGCCAGATTTTTCTGTCCCGGTAGCCGATTTCGGCTCTTTTTCGCAAACCAGGACAGTTGAACACCTCGAATATAGGAATATTTGGAATTCCCTTCCATGCAAAACCGCACTATTCCGCCATTTTCGTAATACGCGGACGATACTTTCGGCGTCAGTTTTGTCCCGGTAAGCAGAAAATGACTCGAAATCAAATACCAGGACAGAAAAATCTGGCCCGGTACACGAATCAATCGATTGACGTGGCTGCCGGGACAGCGAACGTCACTATGACAACGCCATCACCCAATATCAGCGAGCGATATCACGCTAGCTGAATTTGGCGATGATGTTGAACAGTTTGGCCTTGGCTTCATTGAAGGGCGGGTACACGAGGCGCAGAGTGTCGGGGAACTGCGGCTTGGTAACCACGGTTTTGACGTGGCTGAAGGTGAGGAAGCCTGCTTTGCCGCGGTAGGCGCCGATACCGGAATCGCCCACACCGCCGAACGGCAGTCGGCTGGAAAGCAGATGGCCCAACGGCAGCGAGTATCCAAGAGCACCGGAACTGGTCTGACGTTCGAAAGTCAGCCGCACCTCGTGATCGCGCGAGAACACGTACGCAGCCAACGGTCGAGAGCGCTTGTTGATGAATCGGATTGCGGACTCGGCATCCTCGACCACCAGAATCGGCAGAATCGGCCCGAAAATCTCCTCCTTCATTACCGGCGCATCTGGCGACGTGCCGTACAGTACGGTGGGCGCGATATATCGGGCGGCGCGATCGACCTTGCCGCCGCAAACGATTCGACCGGCCGGGTCGAACACGCCGGGCACCTTGTGAATCTCGCTCGGCTCGACAGCGGCCGAGGCAGTCGCATCACTATCAGCGGCTGCCGTATTCGAACCGGCCGCCGGCTTCGCCGCATTGTTCGCGCTACCGGCACCGCCACCGGCAGTCTCCCCCGCGCTTCCGCGTCCGGCAGCCACGACATTGAAGCGCCGCCCGACCATATCCATGGCCGCGCCTACCGCCGATGCCACCTGCACCAGCGGCGAGCTCGGCTCCTCAGGCGGCACGGTGCCGACGGGCAATAGCTTGCACAGTCGTTCAAAATGACGATCGTTGATAATACGACCAAAATCAGGCGAGGCTTTCGGATCTTCACCATAGAATTCGGTGATGGCTACGGCGATACGTTCGGCCAGAGCCTCGGCCACATCCGGCGTGGCAAGCACATAGTCGGGTGCCACACAGGTCTGTCCGGCATTGGTGAACTTGCCCCATGCGATACGTCGTGCAGCTACATTGATATCCGCCGTACGGTCTACGAAACACGGTGATTTGCCGCCAAGTTCCAGCGTGACCGGCGTCAGGTGCTTGGCCGCCGCCCGCATGACGATTTTGCCGACGTGGCCGCCGCCGGTGTAGAAGATATGGTTAAACTGGCACTTCAGCAGTTCGCCGGTTTCCTTGGGCCCGCCTTCGACCACGCGCACGGCCTCGGGGTCAAGGTACTGCGGCACGAGTTCGGCGATAAGACGCGAGGTATTCGGCGAAAGCTCGGAGGGTTTCAGACAGATGGCATTGCCTGCGGCTAGCGCGTCGGCCATGGGCTCCAGAG
This sequence comes from Bifidobacterium sp. WCA-178-WT-4B, assembly GCF_009696495.1. NCBI lineage: Bacteria > Bacillati > Actinomycetota > Actinomycetes > Bifidobacteriales > Bifidobacteriaceae > Bifidobacterium > Bifidobacterium sp. WCA-178-WT-4B. Next base: position 146,863 of record NZ_VULV01000003.1, read on the forward strand.
CCAACAGCACCGAGTAGTTCCATGGCGAGATGATGAGTACCACGCCTTTGGGTTCGGCGATCGTCCAGCCGGCGGCGGGCTGCAGCATCCAATGCATTGCCTTGGGATGGCGAGCGGCCCATAAACCGAGCCGATTACGGACGAACTTCGCCTCGCTGGCCACCAGATTGAGCTCCATCAGTATGGTTTCCGCCGCGGGTTTGCCCAAATCGGCCATGGCCGCGGATGCGAAGGCGTCGCGGTTGTCGGTCACCAGCCGGCATAATGCGTCCAGCTGCGCCCGCCGCCAGGCCAACGGTCTCGTGCGGCCTGATTCATAGGCGTGACGTAGCCGGGTGAATTCCACATTGACCATGACGCTTCCTTCCCACACACCCCCGGAATGGTCTTCCCGGGTGCCGACCTACCCATCGTACGTCATCGCGCCCGCGTCCCGCCGTCGCGCCGGCGCGCGCCGCCCGGGTTTACGGCAACGTCATGAAATCAGTGTCTTTGAGGTAGTTTTTGCCGGCAGTGATGTCGTATTGGATGAGCTTGTAGTCGGCAAGCAGCTGCTTGGTTTCCTTGTCGAAGTCATCGGTGGACATCGGGTTGCCGTTCTGATCAAGGTAGATGTTCTGGCCTTCGGGGATGCGGTCCCAGCCTTGGATCTTGTTGACCACGGGCGGTTCCATGGCGGCGATCTTGGAATGCATCTCGGTCAGGAACGCCAGATACGGGCTGACCTTGGCGTTCATGTGATCGGCGGCCTGCGCCACGAAGAAGTTCGGCGAGGAGTAGGCTGCATCACTTGCTTTATTGCCTTGGGAACCAGAGACCTTGTTCGACCAGATGAAGTAATCGGTCAGGTGCAGGGCCAGGGAGTTATTGTCATCCTCGCTGGCGGACGAGTAGATGCCCGGCAAGTGGTCGCCATAGAACACCACGGTGACGGGCTTATCCAGCGCATCCAGTTCATTCAGGAACTCCTGAGTGGCCTGATCAGTAATCTCCACACCCTTTTGATAGGTCTCAATCGACTGCTGTTCATCATCACCCAGCGGCGTACCCGTGGTGGATTCGGCGGTGTAGTCGTTATTCTCATACCACTCGTGGTAGGGCATGTGATTCTGCATGGTAATGATCTGGATAAATTTGTTCGTCTTGCCGGACTTGATGCCTTCCAGCGCAGAATCATAGGAAGACTTATCAGAAACGTACGGCGACTCGTCGATCTTGTCCTGATACTTGATCACGTCCGGACCGGTCAACGTGTAGAAGTGCGAGAAGCCGAACTTCTTGTAGTTCGTGGCACGCGAGTACATGCTGGATTCGTACGGATGATAGCCGAGCGAGTTGGCGGGCGCGCCCCACATCTGGTTGATGGTGGGGGTCCAATGCTGGCTCGGGACCAGCTGCTGGTACGGGCTGGACAGGGAGGAATCGAAATTGGCCATGCTCAGGCCGGAAAGTCCCATGTATTCGAGGTTGGCCGTACCGCCGCCGTAGCCGGAGGAGAGCATCAGGCCGGAGGTGGTGCCCGCCTTGATCTTGCGGATGTTGGGCATCGAATCCTTGCTGGTCTTCAGTCCCGGCACGCGGCTCGGGTCGGAGAAGGATTCGGACAGCACGTACACCACTGTCGAATCAGTAAGATTATTGGTGCGGGAGGCGTTGATCATCTCCGTTTTCTTCTGGTAGCGAGCGGCGACCTTCTTCATGGTCTCCTCGGAGTAGTTGCTCGGCTCGTCCATGATCTTCGGGTTGAGCTGGCGGGTAAAGGCTACGAGCGGACCGTTGCGCTGCGCGTCATACACGGAATCCCACATGGATGGCGTGTCTCCCAAGGCGCGGGAGAACTTGTTGGCCAGCGAAGCGGTGGTGCTCACATGCATGCAGTACAACGCGAACACCAGAATCGGCAGCAGCAACAGGATCAGACGGGACGTGAGGTTCAGGCGGCGATCATCCGTTTGAATCATGCGGCCTTTGCGCCCGTCGGCGTACCGCAGCGCCAATACCGGGACGAGCAGCACGGCGAACACGGCGAGCGCGATGAGGATGGTCACGTGCGCGCCGGCCGGGGCGAAGGTGAGCATGTTGCCGGTATTGGAGCCGAGGAACCCGAGATCGGCGGGCAGGATGGCCTCGTAGCGGATCTCGATTTTGAAATGCTCGATGACGGCCACGATGATCCCGGCCGCGAGCATCACGATGCTCGACGCCCAGAACCGGTTGAGCAGCATCAGGAGCATAAGGTACAGCAGCGCGACAAGTATCACGTTGAGCACGAACACGAAATTGCCGTCGGTCCACATCTTGCTCACGAAGCCGAATCCGACGGTCGGGCTGGACAGCTGCACGCGGGTGGAGCTAGACGAAACGCCCACTTCGAGCGCCGTCACGACGATGATGTCGAAGATAACGAAGAGCACGCCGTACACCCAGCCGGGGAAGGGCTTGTGGGGGTGCTGGGGCGTGACTTCATTGGCTTCGGCCTTTTTGGCCCAAAGCTTGAAATGGGGTTTCACTGTGGTGGTGGTACTACTAGTGTTCTCGCTCATTCGCCTGTTTCCGTATGTGACTTTTCAAGTGCATATTGTCGCCACTGAACTTTGGAAAATCCATAGTTCCACTATTTTCTTACCGTTTCCTAACTATTCACCCTAACGCAAAGGGTGCCTCGGGACATCCCCGAAGCACCCTGATATATAAGGAGCCTTCCCTGATAGCGAAGTGTTCTGTTCTCCCCTAGACAACGCCTCGCTATCTGACTTGGCTATTTCCCTTATCGCTGTTGCGGATTGCCGGCTACTGCCGCATTACTTCACGGCGGCGGCGAACTGGTCGACCAGCGCGCTCATCCAGTCGAGCAGGTTGGTGTACTGCTTCGGCATCTGCTCGGTGAGCTCCACGATCGGCACGCTGGCGTCCTTGGCGGCACCGGTGATCTGGTCAGTGGTGGAGGTGGCTTCCTGACTGTTGAAGACGAGCATCTTGATGGAGCCAGCCTTCAGGGTGTCCTGAAAGTCCTTGATGTCGGCCGGGGTCGGCTCGCTCTCGTTGGCGGAGGCCTGGGCGTAGCCCTTCGGGGTGGCGTCGGTCATCTTGAGGTCGTCGGCCAGGTACCAGGCCACAGATTCGGTGGCGGCGTACGGCAGGCCCTCGGTCTTGGCGGAAGTCTCCTTGATCTTGGACTCAAGCTGGTCTTCCTTGGCGTGCCAATCCTTGTTGAGCTTGGCGTAGTCGTCCTTGTGGCTCGGGTCGGCCTTCTGATAGGCGGCGGTGATGGCGTCGGCGGTGCTGGAGCGCACCTTGGCGGAGAACCAGACGTGCGGGTTGTCGCCTTCCTTGATGCCGGTGGTCTCGGCGGCGGTGACCAGCGTGGCCTTGGTCGACTTGGCGGCCTTGGTGGCCCACGGGTCGTAGTCGGCGCCATTGACTACGGCTACCTTGGCAGTGCCGAACTTGGCGACATCCTGGCTGGTGGGCTCGTAATCGTGCGCCTCGACGTTGGTCTTGGCCATGATGTTGGTGACTTCGACGTTGCTGCCGCCGAGGTCTTCGGCCACGGAACCCCACTGGTTGATGGAGGCGACGACCTCGATCTTGCCGGAAGACGCGGCGCTGCTGGAATCGGACTTGCTGCCGGCGGCATTGCTGGAACCGCAGGCGGCCATCGAGAACAGGGTCGCCGAGGCGGCCGCGATGGCGAGCGCGCGCTTGGCGTTGGACATGATGGACATGATTGGATTTTCCTCTCTAATTCAGCTGTTTGGCTGGGCGATGTTGCTGTTGCTGCATCATCGCCCGGCCACCCACACGACAGAATAACATGTATTGAGAATTATTATCATTTGCATTTACGTCGGCGTGTTGCACGCGCACACCCGCGCCGCCGGCGGAAATCCCGCGCCACCTTCGTTCGGACGCGGGGGTTCTGCCGTTTGCCGCACATGTCACAACGGCATCGCGGCACAGACCGACGCCTGCACCAGGTCGACGAGCCCCACGGTGCAGGCATCCTCACAGACCAGCGCATCACGCAAGGCGATTGCACGGATGATGTCGCGGCAGGCGCACTCCCCGTCTGTATCCAAATGGCGTGCCAGGCAACCGGCACCAATGACCGGCAATTCGAGCACGCACGAGGCCTCACGGATCAGGCGGGAGACCACTACGCCGGTCGAACGCTCGTCATAGACGCCGTTCTCCTCGCCCATGCCGTACAGGCACAAACGGTCGTCGTCAAAGAATCGCTCTTCGAATTCGTCAAGGCCTACGGCATTGGCCACCGCACCCACGAACATCGACTCACCCCACTCGTTGAGACGGAAGGAATCGGCCAGATACTGCGCGACCGGCGTGGCCTCAAGGCCCACAGGCAGCGAGACCAGAAACGCGCCGGCCCGCCCTTGCAGCGATCCGAGCGTCCGTTCAAGGTCATGTTTGACCGTGCAGCTCATGCAGCACCCCTCGAGCCCGAACGAATCGGACTCGCCGAACACCACCCCGCTTGCCTGGGGCTTCGCGACGTTGCGCACGATATCGAGACCGGATTCCACGGCTTCGTTCGGGCGCACGTCATAAGCAATCGAGCATACGGACGGGAAGGAATCGACCAACGAGAACGCCACGGAGTCCAGGCTCAGGCGGTCGGCGCCGGTGAGCAGCACCACGGGCGTGCGCCCCTCCGCGTTTCCCTGTGATTGCAATGCCGGATGAATCATGACAGCCTTTCTAATTTGATAATGGTTATCATTATGATATAGTTGCAGGCATGTCCAAAACATGTCAAATTCTGGGAACACGCGCCGGGGTCGGCAACCGCGTCTCCCACTCGCACAGGAAAACACGCCGAACCTTCGCCCCGAACCTGCAGTCCAAGCGGTACTGGGTGCCGTCCTTGCAGCGGCACGTCACGCTTACCGTGAGCGCCAAGGGCATCAAGACCATCGACCGCATCGGCATCGAGGCGGCGATCGCCCGCATCCGCCGCGATCAGAATGTCAACTGAACCGGCCACGGCATCACCCCCCCATGCTCGGGCAGTCAGTAGGCCCGCCACTGTGCCGGCGCGTAACCGCGCAACAAACCGCGCTAACGAGCTGCATCACCCACATGGCACCGCGACGTACGCGACATACGTGACATAACAGCGTGACACCCACACATAGAAAGCACCACTCATGGCAAGCAAATCCTCCGCAATCCGCCCGGTCATCACCCTGAAGTCCACGGCCGGCACCGGATTCACCTACACCACCACCAAGAATCGTCGTAATACGCCGGACCGTCTTGAGCTCACCAAGTTCGATCCGGTAGTCCGCAAACGGGTGCTCTTCCGAGAGACCCGCTAATCCATCTGTTCGTTCATTGGACACCAGTCGCGAGGCGAGGAAGAGGCTTAAGCACCCGCCGAAATCGTTTCCTTGTTGGCATTCCGGCGGTTTCCTCTATCACCATTTCATGAACTCATCTTCCGAACCTTGCGGCATGCGCCCAATGAACGAATGCACTCGTCCCAGCTCCGGCCGGCGCGATTCCCGCGCCCCGGAGCCTTATCAAGGAGCCGGACATGGCCAAAACCAGTAAGATCAACCGACAATTGCAGCGCGAACGCATGGTCGCCAAGTATGCCGAACGCCGCGCCGAATACAAGCGCGACAGCGTCAACCCTCATCTGACCGCCGAAGAACGCGCCGAGGCGATGCGCAAGCTGCAGGCCCTCCCCCGCGACGCCAGCCCCACCCGTCTGCGCAACCGCGATTCCATCGACGGCCGCCCGCGCGCCTACAACCGCAAGTTCGGCCTGTCACGTATCAATCTGCGTGAGAAGGCACACAAGGGCAAACTGCCCGGCGTGGTGAAATCCAGCTGGTGATCGGGCCGGCACAACCGGCCGTCAGGCCGTCTCAGGCCATCTCAATTCACCGGATTCCACCCGCGCGTCCGACGCCATTCTCATCCATATCACCACACAACACCACACAACCAAAGGTCCATAACCATGCAAGAGGGCATCCACCCCGAATACGGCCCCGTGGTCTTCTATGACCGCTCCGCCGACAAGTACTTCCTCACCAAGTCCACACTGGTGGCCAAGGCCGTAAACCTGCCGACCATCGACTGGGAGGACGGCAACACCTACCCGCTCGTCAATGTGGAGGTGTCCAGCTACAGCCACCCGTTCTACACCGGCAAGAATGTGGTGATCGACGCCGCCGGTCAGGCGCAGAAGTTCAACGCTCGTTACGGGCGCAAGTGATTCGCCGCACATTCCGCAAAGACCGTAAGACAAGAAGAAAGGAACGGACATGAAGGTCAAGGCATCGGTCCGCTCATTGGCCCGCAAGGATGGCTCCTATGTCGTCCGCCGGCGCGGCCATCTGTATGTAATCAACAAGAAGAACCCCCACTGGAAGGCGAGGCAAGGCTGATGGCACTGCCCAAGTACAAGGCGTCCCGAGCAAACACGCATTCGCGCCGAGCCAACTGGAAGGCCAAGGTGCCTCAGCTGGCCACGGTCAGAACGCCTGAAGGCGAAGTGGTTCAGGTTCCGCAGAATCTGGCCGCAGCCGTACGAAAGGGGTATATGAAGCCATAACCAACATCGTGGATTCCGCAATCCATCAAGTCTCGTAACAACAACTCGACGGTCCGCTCCATAGGCCGGCGGCGTACGTTCTTTCTCCCATTTCCTTCCGTATGCCGTCACCTGCCGGGGCGAACCGCCGTTTTATGAGGCCACCGCATCCGATCTGGCCAAGCTCGCCAAGGCAGACATCGCGGTGCTCAACGGCGCCGGCTACGACGGCTGGGCGGAAAAGGCGCAGCTTGACAAGAAACGCCAGACCATCGTGAACGTGGGCGGCCTCATGGGCGTCACCGCCACCGACGAGCACGAGCATTCCCACGACCACGCCGAGGGCGAAGAAGGCCACCGAAGCCATCAACGCCGCCTACGCGGACAAGGCCGGGGCCGGTTCTGCCACCGCCGCCACCGCGCAACGTCACTTCAACGACAGGAAGAAACCCTCAAGGAAATGGACAACTGGCCCACGTATTACCCGGTGTCCATGAGCAAGGAGGAAGTGGCCACCGAGATGCTGGCCCACCGATTCGCCATCGGCCCAGGCAACCATGTGCAAAGTTCCCCGCATATCGATGTGTACCATCGGTATGCGGGGAACTCGCATATTATCTCGACCACTATCATGCGTACGGTGCTAATATGACGGCGATATGGCAGGTGATACTCGCATGAAAGAACCTCGCACGCAGCGCACGGAACAGGTGAACACCGCGCAACAGGACCATTCGGCGAACTATCTGTTTCTGATTATCGGCACGCCGCTGGTGGCGTTCCTGATTGCGGCTTCCGCGATGCTCGAGTCGCGTGGGTTTCCGGTTCCGCTGGTGCGTATCGGCACCGGTGCCGCGGGGCTTATCCTGCAGGCGATTCCGTTCATGCTGCTGGGCGCGATGATGTCGGCCGCGGTCAGCACGTTCGTCAGCGCCGATTTTCTGGCCCGCCACATACCGAAATCGTTGGCCGGCGGACTGGCCGCGGCATTGGTGGCCGGTCTGTGCCTACCGGTGTGCGATTGCATGGTGGTGCCCACGTTCGCGAATCTGATGCGCAAACGCCTGCCGCTGCCGTGTGCGGTGACGTTTCTGTGCGCGGTGCCGGTGATGAACCCGATGGCGATATGGTCCACATGGTTCGCATTCACCGACAAACCAGGAATGGTGGCGGCCCGCGCGGGGTTGGGCATGGTAGTGGCGATAGTCGCGGGGGTGTCGTTCGCGGTGTGGCCGCTCCGCTCCCCTGCGGTGCGCGAGAGGCCGCTGAAGATTGGGCGGTCGTTGGTTTGCGAGGATTGTGCAGGGGCGACGGGTGATTTGCCTGAGAGCCACCCCCCAGTCGGGCTTTGTCGACAGCCCCGCCGGCGGGGCACGGGGCGTGGATTGGAGCGGTTCACGCATTTCATTCGGCATACGCATGACGACTTTATGCGGATGATGCCGATTCTGCTGCTCGGCACGATCATTGCCTCCATCATGCGCACCGCATTGTCGTCGTTGACCAACGGTTCAAGCACGCTCGATGACGCTGGTGCCATCGTACTGATTCTGGCGGCGATGGGACTGGCGTTCCTGTGTTCGCTGTGCTCTACGTCCGATGCGGTGATTGCCGCCAGCATGATTGGCGCGCTGCCGGTCTCCGCCATGCTTGCCTTCCTGGTCTTCGGCCCGATGCTCGACCTCAAGAACACGCTGATGCTGGCCACGGAATGCCGGCCACGGTTCATCATCCGGTTCATCGCGACCGTGGCGGCAGCCTGCTTCCTCGCCGCGATTGCCGCCCATCTGGTGATGGGAGCGTAGCCATGAAGCGCAAAGTCACACTCCCCGACCGCGTGGAGGCGCTGTGTTTCGCGGCGCTGGGCGCGGCCATCGCCTATGCAGCGGTGGGCGGATCATACACCACGCTGACCACGCCGCGTTCGCTGCCGTATCTCATCATCGGTGCGGTACTGCTGTTCGTGCTGGCGACCGCAGCATGGCTCGGACTGTTCCACGCCACGGAGCGTTCGGTTTTACGGTTCCTGATCGCCTTGATTATTCCGGCGCTGCTGATCGCCGTGCCGTTCCAGCCCAGCAGCGACAGCGGCGGCTTCGACGAGTACGCCGGCGGCCGCGCTATTGTCATTCCCCGCAGCTCGCACAAGCCTGATGGCTCCTCGCAGCTGCACGGACTCGACACGACGAACAAGACCCTGACCATCAGCGACGACGAATTCGGCTCATGGTTCGAGCAGATCGACCATAATCCGCAGCGTTACGTCGGTTACCATGTGCAGGTCACCGGGTTTGTGAGCAAGTCGCGTACGTTCGACGCGGACGAGTTCGAGCTGTCCCGCCAGTTCATGTCCTGCTGCATTCTCGACATGACCCCATTCGGGTTCATAGCCAGCTCCGGCAACGCCGGCACCCCGCACAATCACGACTGGGTCACCGTCGACGCCGTCATCAAGCAGGGCACCTACGGCTCCGCCGGCCACGAGCGCCAAGGCCTGATACTGCAGGTCCGGTCGGCCAGCAAAGCCGCAGCCGCCCCGACCGGCTACTTCTACTGGCAGTAAATGACGCGTCTCCCGAAATGGAAAGCACTGCGATGCGCCATGACTCGCCCCATATCGGCAGAAATCCCGCGTTACAACGAAAGGTACGCGGGGGCTCTGCCTTTATAGGGCTCAAAACTGGCAGAAATCCCGCGCAGGCCTCGTTGAAACGCGGGATTTCTGCCAGTTGATTCAAATCATGTGACAACATGCCGGGCATCTGATTTGCTTTAATAACGATAATGAATATCATTTGTTAACAGAAAGGGGCAGAACGTCATGAGCATCGAGCAAACCGCGACCACTCGGCGCGTGACGTGACCCCGACTCCTCATCACCCAGGTCCTGGCGGAACTATCCCGATTCGCCGCGGCCCAGGAAATCACCGACATCCTGCGCGAGCGCGGCACGCGCATCGGCACGGCCACCGCCTACCGCAATGTGCAGATGATGGCCTCCCAAGGCGAGCTCGACGTAATCCACGTCAACGGCGAGGCCCTCTACCGCGAGTGCTCGGACCAGCATCACCACCATCACATCGTATGCCACGGATGCGGGCGGACCATCGAAATCGAGATTCCCGGACTTGAGCAGTGGATCGACAAAGCCGCCAAGCAGTTGAAGTACCAGACCATCGCCCACGAACTGGAGATTTTCGACCTGTGCCCCAAGTGTGCGGCGAAGCATGCCATCGAACCGCCTCTCAGCGTCGGCACCTCACCAAAGGATGGACCACTGACGACGCCAGACGATACTGGCCGTCGGCGCTCGAACAAATAATGGCGCAGTCCCGACGCTACTGGCCTTCAGCATCGGTGCCCTTCCAATCCTTGGCGCAATAGCGACGATATAAGCTCCACTCGCATCGTTAGATTGCCAACGCTTGGCGCAGCACCGACGCCAGACACGCTCATCGTCGTCGTTCCACCAATATTTGGATTGGTACCGCCACCACCTATACCAGGCGTCGGCACTCGGCCAACAATCGACCCGTTACCGACACAAAACTGCATGAGGTCTCATTGCTCTTAATAGCAGCAATGGGCCTGATAATCACTTTCACCAACTTTCGCCGCTGCCGTCTGCCGCCCTACAGTCGCAGACGAACAAACGCTGAAAGGAACAACAATGACTATCAAGACCATCGATGAGCATGCTTACGAGATCGTTACCGAAGAGGGCACCTTCGCCGTCTGCAAGGACACGCTGGCCAAGTTCGACGCCACCAAGCACGAGCACGGCGTGGCCGCCTGTGGCCGCTGCGGCTGCTGCTTCACCGGCGACTGCTGCGACGACACCGGCTGCGAGCACAACCACACCGAAGAGTGCGGGGGCAAGGCTTGCCTGCACGCTTGCCACGAGAACCGCGAAGGCCACGAGTGCGCCTTCTGCCACCTTGCCTTCGACACCAACGAGAAGTGCCACGATGAGATCCTGGCCGACCTCAAGGAACTCAAGGCCGAGCTGGCTGTCTGAGTTTTAGGTTTCCGATTTCTCCTGCGGATTGGCTCCTCTCAGGGAGGGGAGCCAAATTCCGACACGAACCACCGCGCTTACCGTATGATGTCTACGGGCGCGGTGGTTTTGTTTTTCTCGATGATGGCGCAGATTTGCTCGGGCGCCTCCTTGCAGCCGCGCCGGATCCATAGCCAGATAATCGATGAGACGGCGGAGACCAAAATTTCCAGCGCATAGTCGCATGGAATGCCGCTGTAGCTCAGCTCGGCACCCACACGGGCCGCCTGCCCAAGCAGCATCTGCTTCAACACATCCTTGACCCGGTCATACATCTGCATATCGTTGCCCGAACGGGACAGTGCGTCGAAGAACGCATACTCACGCTTGACATAGCGCAACGCCTCGGCTTCGTGTTCCAGTTCTACAATCTGGTGGCCAACCTCACGGCCAAGGAGAACGTGGAGCCCGCCTCCGAAATCATGAAAGACGCGCAGGAACCGACCCAAGCGCTTATCGACGTGGGGCTTCAGGACCGTATCAACAACTTCCCCGCGCAGCTTTCGGGCGGCGGACAGCGGCGCGCGGCCATCGCCCGAGCGGTGGCCACGAACCCGAAGATTCTGCTGTGCGACGAGCCGACTGGCGCTCTGGACTACAACACCGGCAAGCAGGTGCTGCAGATTCTGCAGGATCAGAGCCGTAAGAAGGGTGCGACCGTGGTCATTGTGACGCACAATTCCGCCATCGCGCCGATTGCCGACCGCGTGATCCACATGCATGACGCGCGCGTCAAATCGATCGAAGTGAACGAGCACCCGATGGATATCAAGGATCTGGAGTGGTAAGCAGTATGACCGATCTCAACGATTTCACCGAAACGACCAACCTTACGCCCGCGACCGACTCCGCAGCCGATTCCGCCGCAAATTCAGCAAACGACTCCTATACCGCGCCCGGCAGAACGCCCCACGCGCACAAGGCCAAGCGCAACCGCCGACGCAACGGGTCATTCCATAAGCGCATGCTATGGAAAGACACCCGCGTCACCATGGCCAAATCCAAGGGTCGATTCGCCTCCATCGTGAGCCTGATGACGCTTGGCTCCTTTGCGCTCGTAGGCCTGTTCGTCACCGGCCCGGACATGCAAATAACCGGCACCGACTTCTTTAATCAGAACAATCTCGCTGACATAACCGTCATCAGCGATTATGGCCTGACCAAAGCTGACGAAAACATTATTCGCAGCGCGCCGAAGTGGCCAAGGCGATGAAGGGCGGGGCCGTCTCCGAGTCCGCGCCGATCTACTACGAGGAGATGTCGAAAGTGGCCGGCACGGAGAACGACAAACAGTCGATTACCCTGATCGCCACTGATGACGCCTACAATTTCGGCGACTACATCACCCTGCGTTCGCGCACCGGGCACAAGCCGCAGGTGCTCACCGACCGTGGTGCGATCATCTCCGAACGTATGGCGGAGATGATGGACGCCAAGGTAGGCGACACGATTACCGTCACCGATTCGAGCGGCATCGAGCGCAAGGTGCGCGTGGACGGCATCACCGAAATGCATATCGGGCATTTCATGTTCATGACTTCGAGTGGCTATAAGCACGTGTTCGGCGAACAGTACCAGTCGAACGCCTATATGGTGAGGCTCAAAGAACCATGAGACCTCCAATGTGGAGTCGCGTAGCGCCAAGCTCATAAAGTTGGACGGCGCGAAGGGCATTGTGCAGAACACGACTTCGAAGAAACAGGTGGCCACAATCGTCGACTTGCCGGATCAGATCATGGAAGTGCTGATTCTCGCGGCTGAGCTGCTGGCCGTGGTGATCCTCTACAATCTGACGAATCTCAACGTCTCCGAACGCATCCGCGAACTGCCGACCATCAAGGTGCTCGACGGACTCGGCGTGCTGGTCTACCGGCGGTTGAAGACGGTCGACATGCTCGGCGCCCTGAAGTCGGTGGAATAGCAGCGGAATAACAAATGGGATCGGCTTTGAAGCCGATCCCATTTGTTATTCCAATTATTCGCTCACTGCTTTCTGAGCCTTCTGCGCTTTCTGCTCCTTTTGGCAATCAGGGCATAGTCCGAAGACCTCCAGGGTGTGGGATTCGACGGTGAAGCCGTGGCCGTCGGCCACTTTGCGCAGCCAAGCCTCGCTGGGCGGGTCGATTTCCACGGTTTTGCCGCACCGCTTGCACACCAAGTGGTGGTGATGTCCGTCGTCGCCGCATAGGCGGAACAGCTGCTGGCCGTCCAGGCGGATCGTGTCGGCGGCACCGGCATCGGCCAAGGCGTTGAGCTGGCGGTACACGGTGGCCAAGCCGATTTTCGAGCCTTCGTCCTCCAGCCTGCGGTGCAGGTCCTGAGCGGAGATGAACTCCTCACAGTCGGCCAAGGCGGCGCGAATCGCGTCCTTCTGCTTGGTCTGGCGTTCGATATGTTCAACCATCGATAAGGTCACGCCTTCTTTTTCAGGTCGTCCCAGCAGCCGGTGGCCTCAAGGTCAGCAACCGTGGCATCAGGGTTGTCGGTGAGCACGGTGATGTGGCCCATCTTGCGGTCGTGGCGCACTTCGGCCTTGCCGTAGTCGTGCACATTCCACTCCGGGTGGGTGGCGATCAGCGCGCGCGTCGGCTCCACATGCTGGCCGAGTACGTTGACCATCACGGCCGGCGAGAGCAGCTTGGGCTTGGGCATGGGCCAGCCGGCGATGCCGCGGATGTGGGCGTCGAACTGGTCCATCGAGCAGGCCTCGATGGTGTAGTGGCCGGAGTTGTGCGGGCGCGGGGCGAGCTCGTTGACGATGACCTGATCGTCCTTGGTGATGAACAGTTCGATGGCCAGCGTGCCAGCCAGTTCGAAGCCCTTGGCCAAGCGAATCGCCAGTTCATGCGCTTCGCGAGCCACATGTTCGGACACTTCAGCGGGGGCGATGGTCATGTGCAGGATGTTGTTGCGGTGCTCGTTACGCACGATGGGGAAGGTGACGAAGTCCTTGCCGTTGCCGGAGACCAGGATCGAAGCCTCGAATGCGAAGTCGACGAAGCCTTCCAGGATGCTCGGCGGGAAGCCGCCACCACGGTCGGAACGGGAGCGGATCTTCTCCAAGTCGGCGTCGGAACGCAGCACGAGCTGACCGTGGCCGTCGTAGCCGCCGGACACGGTCTTCAGCACGGCCGGATAATGAATATCATCCAATGCGGCGTCAAGCTCATCGAAGTTGTTGACAGCGCGCCACGGTGCGGTGGCGGTGCCGTGGTCGTTGATGAACTGCTTCTCGTGCACGCGGTGCTGGGTCACGCGCAGCAAGTCGGTGCCCTGCGGGGTGGCGGTGATGCCGCGCACCTCGTCGATGGCGTCGGCGTCCACGTTCTCGAACTCGTAGGTGAGCACGTCGGACTGCACGGCCAGATCATGGATGGCGGTTTTGTCATCGTATTCGGCGGTGATTTGGAAGTCGGCCACCTGACCGGTCGGGCAGTTCGGCGTCGGGTCAAGCACGCCGACGCGGAAGCCCATGTAGCGGGCGGACAAAGCCATCATGCGGCCGAGCTGGCCGCCGCCGATGATGCCGATGGTCGATCCCGGCATCAGCATCGAAACACGACCGCCTGTTTCCTCAGACAAGCTGGGCATTGGATTCAGCCACCTTTTCTTTCAGTTCGTTACGGTAATCCTCAAGCTTGTCGGCCAGTTCGGGCTCGAAGGCGGAGAGCATCTGCACGGCGAGCAGGCCGGCGTTGGTGGCACCGGAGTTGCCGACGGCGGTGGTGGCCACCGGAATGCCGCCGGGCATCTGCACGATGGACAGCAGCGAATCCCAGCCGGACAGGGCGTGGGAGCGCACGGGCACGCCGATTACGGGCAGTGTGGTCTGCGCGGCGATCATGCCCGGCAGGTGGGCGGCACCGCCGGCACCGGCGATAATGACCTTCAGGCCATTGGCGCGGGCGTTGTGCGCGAACTCGGCCATGAGCTCGGGCGTGCGGTGCGCGGAGATGACCTGCTTGTGGTAGGCGACGCCGAACTGGTCGAGAATATCGCAGGCGCGCTTCATGGTCTCCCAGTCGCTGGCCGATCCCATGACCACTGCGACTTCGGGCTTGGATTCATTTGCCATTATCATTTACTCCCTAGTTATTGAGAATAAGGCCCACTGTACGCTTGGGCGCTTACTTCGGCAACGCCTTGCGGTTTTCCCCGGGTCCGCCCCGCCGACCCGCTCCCCCGGCCCGTGAAGCCGGGCTCCTACAATGCGATGACGATCTTGCCGAACATGTCGCCGGCGATCATTCTGGCGAACGCCTCGGGGGCGCAGTCCAATCCGTCGACCACGGAATCGATCACCGGATGCAGGTCGGCGTGCTCCACGAAGCGCAGCAGCCGGGCGAAATCCTCGCGCGAACCCATGGTGCAGCCCTGCACGCGGATGTCCTGGAAGAACAGTCGCGTGAGCTCCGCACCGGGCTGGTCGCCGGTGGTGGCGCCGCAGATGGCGATGGTGCCGCCGGGACGCACCGACCGCACCGAATGACCCCATGTGGCCGCCCCCACGGACTCGATCACCGCATCGACCTTGCGCGGCAACCGCGCACCGGTCTCCAGCGCGGCCTGCGCGCCGAGTTTCAGCGCTTTGGCGCGCTTGTCCACGTCGCGCGAGGTGACGAACACCTCCAGACCCGCGGCATGGGCGAGCTGGATGGCCGCAGTGGACACGCCGCCGCCCGCGCCCTGAATGAGCACGGAGTCGCCCGGCTTGATGCCGGCGGCATCGAACAACAGCGAGTAGGCGGTCAGCCAGCTGGTGCCGAGTGCGGCCGCCTCAGCCGTGGTGAGGTTTGCGGGCTTGGCGAACACGTTGGCGGACGGCACGGCAGTCTTCTCGGCCATCGTGCCGGGGTATTTCTCGGAGAGGATCGTGCGGCGCTCGCCCGGGGCCACGCCCGCGCCATCGGTGCCGACGAACGTGTACAGCACCACTTCGCTGCCGGCCTTGAGCCCATGCTTGCCGGGGATGTCCTCGTCCAGAATGCCCACGGCATCGGTGCCCAGGATCATCGGCGTCTGTTCGGCGGCGAGACCCACACCCTGTAACGACCAGACGTCGTGATGGTTCACGCTCACCGCACGCACCGAGACGGTCGACCAGAACGGGCGGGCCTGGGGTTCGGGCTGCTCGCCCACCGCCAACGCGGCAAGCGGATCGGCATGGTTGACGGTGGATGCGTATACGGCCTTCATTGCGCGCTCCTTGGTATCAAGGGAATTACCGCATTCATTGTCCCACATCGCGCAGCGAACGAATCACCCATTTACGGAGATGTTGGGGGCATTGCTTCGTCATGTGGACCTCGGACAATGCCGGGCGTTAGCATTCAACTTCGGAAAGATTAGCGAAGGGAGATTCGAGGGTATGCGCAACGCGTCAGGAAACGGATTTGATTCAAGCGATTCCTTCGCCGTCTCCGGCGCCGCCGAGGGGACCGCGCGCCTTCACGACATCCCCCCGAGCATTACCCCTTCCCATGGCGACGACTCCCATCTGCTGAGCCGCATTGCCAGCCCGGCCGATGTCAAGGCCCTTGCCCCAAACGAGCTCGCCGAACTATGCCGCGAGATTCGCGCCACGCTGTTGGCGTACGGCCATCGGCACGGCGGCCATATCGGCTCCAATCTGGGCATGGTGGAGGCCACGGTGGCCCTGCATCGCGTCTTCGACTCGCCGCGCGACCGCATCGTGTTCGACGTGTCCCACCAAAGCTACGTCCATAAGATGCTCACGGGGCGGGCCGGCGCGTATATGGATCCGAACCGTTTCGGCGAGGTGACCGGCTTCACCAACCCCGACGAAAGCGAACACGACCAGTTCGTGCTCGGGCACACCGGCACTTCGATCTCCTTGGCCTGCGGCCTGGCGAAGACCCGCGACATGGAGGGGCCGGGCAGCGGCATCGGCAATGTGGTCGCCGTGATCGGGGACGGTTCGCTCAGTTCGGGCGTGGCGTTCGAGGGACTGAACAACGCGGCCGAGCAAGGCGGCAACCTCATCATCGTGTTCAACGACAACGAGATGTCGATCGCCGGCGATTTCGGCGGCATGTACGGCCCGCTCGCCCGTCTGCGCGCATCCGGCGGCACCGCCCAGCCGAACCTGTTCAACGCGTTCGGCCTGGATTACCGGTACGTGGAATCCGGCAACGACGTCGCCGCGCTGGTCTCGGCCTTCGAAGAGGTGCGCGGCATCGATCATCCGGTGGTGGTCCATATCCACACGCTGAAGGGCGCGGGATATGACGGCGCCGGTCACGTGGCCGGCGCATCCTCGGCCTCGGTCGGGAACGTCCATGAGCCGGATCCGGCAGTCTCCGACACCGGCGTGCGCCCCACGAGCAACGTGCTGCACAGCGAACCGTGGCATTCGGATCACTGCAACCTGTCCGATCACGAACCGCATGAGGGCCAGTGCGAGGCCTCGCACTGGCAGAACCCGGATTCGGCCATCGGCAAGGCGGACAATCCGCGCAAGCATTACGGCAAGATGGCGATGGCGGCCCTCGAGCCCCGATTCGCCGACGAACCGGGGCTGGTGGTCATCTCCCCCGCCACGCCGGGCTCCAACGGCATCACCCATGAATTCCGCGAACGCGCGGGCTCGCATTACGTGGACACGGGCATCACCGAATCGCATGCCGTGGCGTATGCCGCCGGCATCGCGCGGGCGGGCGGCACCCCCGTGGTGGCCACCACGGCGTCCTTCTTCCAACGCGCCTACGACCAGTTCTTCCAGGAGATGAGCCTGAATCGTTCGCGGGTCACGGTGCTTGATTTCCTGGGCGGCGTGTCTGCCTCGGACAATACGCATTCGGGCGCATATGACGTGGCGATGTTCGCCAACATCCCCGGGGTCACGATGCTGGCGCCGACCTCGGCCGACGAGTATCTGGCCGATCTCGCGTGGGCCACCGCGCCTTCCGGCGCCACGCACGCCCCCGACGGGCCGGTGGTGATCCGCGTGCCCGGAGAGCCGCTGCTGTCGGCCGAGCGAGACCCGAGTCTGCTGCCGCTGACCGGCGGTCGGTTCGCGGCGCACCCCCGGCCGGCCGCAAGGTCCCACGGCGACGACGGAGACCGCGTGCTGGACTGGCGCGTCAACCAGGCCGGGTCGGCGGTCGCGCTCATAGGCCTGGGCAACGCCTATCCGCTGGCCGAGCAAACGGCCGCCGCGCTGTGCGCGGACCACGGCATCACGGCGACGGTCATCGACCCGCGCCAATGCTCATCACTGGACTGCGCCACCCTGGAATCATTGCGTGACGGCCACGCGCTGGTCGTCACCCTCGAGGACGGTCAGCGCGAAGGCGGCTGGGGCGAGAAGGTGACCGCATACTACGCGAATCATCACGTGTCCGAATGCGGTGCGGCCGGCCACGATCGCAATCCGCGCGTGCTGAACTTCGGCGCGGACAAGGAATTCACCGACCGCGTGCCGCTGGACGTCTTGGACGAGCGGTATGGCCTGACGGTACATCAGGTGGTCGAATCGGTCACTCGTTGTTTTTGATGGCGTCTAGGGCCGGGATTTTAACGGCTTTATTGGCCGGGCCGAAGCCGAACAGCAAGCCGATCAGCGTGGAAAACAGTACGGCGAACAGGAACAGCCACCACGGAATCACCGAATAACGGGTCACATTCTCGCCACCAACTATCGCCTGCCAGAGTATGGTCCAGATAGATGTTCCGCCACCGGTACCGTCGCCGGAGCCCCCGCCTGCACCGCTGACCATACCGCCAGACATGCCGCCGCTCATGCCGCCCGCATACAACGCGCCGACAACGTTGATGCCCAGCGATATCAGTCCGCTCAGCACGCAGCCGATCAATCCGCCGAAGAATCCGATCGCGCCGGCCTCCGCAAGAAACATGACGCGAATGTCACGAACGTAGCAGCCAAGCGCCTTCATAATGCCGATCTCGCGCGTGCGCTCGGTTACGGACATAACCATTGTGTTGGCGATGCCGATGGCCGCAACCAACAGCGAAACCGCACCGATACCGCCCAGAATCAGCTGAATCGCGCGCGACTGTTCTTCCAACGACTTACGCATGTCTTCATAGGAGGAGGTCTCGTAGCCCAACGCTTTGATCTGTGATTCGACTTCGGGCACGGACTTGAGGTCGGCGGCCTTGACCAGCACTTGATCATAGGCGGTGGCTTTTTTGGCGGCGGCTGGATCGACTTTGGCGGCCAGTTCCTTCAACGCCTGCAAATCCATGACCAGACCGTCGGAGGTGGCATAGCCCTTGTTGTAGTCGCCCGCCACAATGCCGGAAGCCCGCACATCGAGGGTGACGTTTTCCGACTGACCCGCGGCGCTGCCGCCCGCACCGCCTGTGCCGCCACCGCCGCCGGGCATGTTCATGGTGTACTGGTCGCCCTGATAATTGGTGCCGGTGGTCAGACTGATTTGCGTGGCGAGCGGGTCGAAGAACGGATCTTCGTCCTGATCTTCCTCGCACTGGCCGGTGGCCTGGTTAAACGTGCATGAGGAATACTGACCGCCACGTGTGCTGGTGCGTTGTTCGCCGTTCTTCAGGGTGTCCATGAAACCATAGGCGAACCATTCGCCGGCAAGCACCTGGTCTTTTTTGACCGGTTTCTCGCCACCGACGAGCTTGTAGCCCATCTGGTCGAGCTGGGTCATGTCGATGCCCATGATCTGCACGTAATCATAGATGTAACGGCCGCCCGCGCCTGCTCTGGCCGTCACGTTATAAGGGAAGTTCATCATCGGCGTCACGCCGGATACGCCGCTCATCGCGCGGAAGGATTCCACGGCCTTGTCGTCGAGCTTGGTATCGCCCATCTCGGACGAACCGCCACCGCCCATCGGACCGGCATAACCGTTGGTGTACACGGTGACGATGGACAGATCGCCCATCGATTTGAGCATCTTCTCGTTCTGCTCGTTAATGCCCTGACCCAAAGAGACCATGAGCACAATCGAGCAGCAGCCGACGATAACGCCCAGCACGGTCAGAATCGTACGGGATTTACGCCGCCATAGGTTTTGTCTGCAAAGCCGCAGTATGTCGCCGAATCGCATGGTCGGGCCTTTCAGGCCTTGTGGGACGGGCCGGCCGGTGAGGCCGGTGAGACTGGTGCGATAGGAGCGGTGTCTGCCGCAGCACCATCCGTCACGCCGGTATCTGTCTTATCATCCTTGCCTTCGGACCAATCATCCCAGTCCTCATCAATATCGTTCTTCTTGGCCTTCTGCTTGCGTCTGCGACGCACGAGCAGCACGATCGCCGCGATCACCGCCACGACGCCCACGGCGATGGCCACATACGCCGGCACCGGCAGACCCCGATCGCCGCCGCGGCCTTCGACCGAATCGGACGCGCCGGGCTGGTCCGCCGCTGGCGCGTCGGCCACGGACATGGTGAGCGGGAATTCCTTGGTTTTGGTCTGTCCGTCGGAATCCTCGTACGTGACTTTGAGCGTGGTCTTCAGCTCGCCTGACGCGTGCGGCGTGAAGGCGTACCCGATCGTGCCGGTGGCGCCGGAAGCCACATTGCCCACGTACTGGGTTTTCATCGTGGCATCGAAACCTTCGCCCTCCATCGTGGCCTCGACGTTGGCGATATCGCCTTTGCCCTTGTTCACATATTCCATCGTGACCGTGTTTTCCTGGCCGGCGATCACCTGGTCGGGCACTACGGGATCACTGATTTCGAACCGGTCAGGCTGACTGATCGGCACGGAAATCTTGACGTCGGACTGGCTTGAGGAGCGGGCGCCGGCGTCCACATACTCGTATCGGAAGTTCACGGTCACGGGCTGCGCGCCGCTTTTCGCGGAGGCGAGCGCCTGCATGGGCACGCTCTGCGTCATCGCGTACCCGGCCCACAGCGCGTCGACGTAGAACGTGTTCGTGCCGCCCGCGATGGCGAATCCCTCCGCGCCGTCCACGGTGACGACCATGTTCGTCACCGCCACCTGTCCCTTGTTCTGGAAGGTGAAGTCGAGGTTGAATTTGGATCCGGCGGCCACGGAATCACCGCCATACGCGAAGTTGGTGATGATGATGTTGGGCACCGGTCCGGCGAGCGGCGTGGCGCCGCCGTCGCTTCCCTGCGCGGCGCCTCCCGCGTCCGCGCCATCGACCGCATACGCCTGGCGCGGCAGGGAGACGACGGTGAGCGTCAGCGCGAGTGAGGACAGCAACGCCACGATGATGGCGATGGTGCGGCGGGTGAGATGCTTCATCGGTCTGCTCCTTGCATGCCTTGGCTGGATGGTGTGGATGATGCGGATGGGCGGGGAGTAGGGGATCCGGCGCCGAGGAGCCGGTCGCCGATGATGCGCCCATCGAGCAGGGTGACGATGCGATCGGCGTATGAGGCCATCTGCGGATCATGGGTGACCAGCACGATGGTCTGGTTGAAGTCGCGGGCGAATGCGCAGATCATCGTCATGACCTCGGTTTTGGTTTTGGAGTCGAGGTTGCCGGTCGGCTCATCGGCGAACACCACCTCGGGCTTGGTCACAAACGCCCGGGCGATGCCGACGCGCTGCTGTTGGCCGCCCGACATCTGGCGCGGGTAATGGCTGAGACGATGGCCGAGCCCGACTCGTTTGAGTACGCCACGCGCCGCACGTTCGCGCTGTTCCTTAGGCACGCCGCGGAACATCAGCGGCATTGCCACGTTTTCGAGCGCGGTCAGATTGGGTAGCAGGTTGTACGACTGGAATACGAAGCCGAGATGCTTCTGGCGGAAGGCCGCCAGCTCACGCTCATCGAGTTTGCTGACGGGTACGCCGCCGATTCTCACGCCGCCGCGCGTCGGTCTTTCCATGCCGGCCAACTGGTTGAGCAGCGTGGATTTGCCGGAGCCGGATTCGCCGAAAATGCAGCAGATCTGGCCTTGCGGGATACTGAGATTGACACGGTCAAGCGCCACCACCGTCTCATCCTCGACGGGGTATTCCTTGCGTAGGTTTCTTACCTCGATGATTGCTCGCGGCACGGGCCCTTCTTCCTTCGTTCGTCGCCATTGGCGGACGCGCGATAGCTGGTTATTATCCAGCACATCTCAAATCAGAGTATAGCCGTTATGCAGGAGCCGCACCCCTTAAGGGTGTTCCCGGATGGCAGTGATAAGCATATAACCGCTGATCTCGAGGTCGACGGTTCAGGCTCCAGACGGACCCAGACCGGCATAATGCCCAAAAGCCCCTGGCCCCCACAAACGATGAGGAACCAAGGGCTTATTACATCGTGACCCCGGACGGGCTCGAACCGTCGACCTTGAGATTAGAAGTCACATGCTCTATCCAGCTGAGCTACGGGGCCAAACTCATGTAAGTCTAGCCGTAGGGGTGTAAAACACCTCGGCGTAACGTCGGCTTGCACCGGTACCATCGGCGATATGGGGACAACGGAGAGCAACATAGATCACGCCGCATCGGGCCAGACCGTCGCAGGCGATAGTGGTGAGCTCACTTTCACATACGCACAGGGTCGTTTTGCCAGTGAAGGCAGGGATTGGGAAAGCCCGGTTGTGACCAACATGACTGCATCCGTCTCTGCCGATGCCGGTAATGCCCTCGCCGGCAGCATCATCAACACCGGCTCCAACAACACTTTCACCAGCACCACCGAATCGTCGCTTGCCACCCTGCTGTCCGACCAATGCCCGTTCGTTATCAAGGCCACCATTTTCGAGGGCAATGGCAAAAACGCCATTCGCGAACGTCACACATTCACCGGCTCGGTGCTGCGCCAGCTCGACCAAGCCAGCGCCCTGCTGAACGGCATCAACGAATCCGGCCAACACCCGGCCATAGCACTGCGCGAAGCATTGGTCAACGCACTGGAACATCGCGATTACACGTACTCCGGCCCCACACTGATCAATATCTTCGATTCCCGCTTGGAGATCGTGTCGCTCGGCGGCCTGACCGATGGTTTGGAGATCAACGATCTGCTCAACGGCGTATGCCAGCCACGCACCCCGCGTTTGGCTGAATTGTTCGCCGATCTGGGCCTCTGCGAGAACTGCGGTACCGGCATTCAACGCATTATGGACGCCTACGCGCAGAGCGCGGTCAGTCCGCAACTGCGAGTGGGCCCCACTTCGGTGGCAATGGTGCTGCCCATCCCGGTATCGGCCGAGGCCACATCCTCGCATCGAACCGATACCGATGCTTCCGCCGCGCCCAGCACCACTGACGAGGCGCAGCGCGCCAAAATGTACTCATTCCCCACGATTCAGCGCATGACGGATAACGCCGCAGATGCTTTGGCCGGCGCACGCATCATCGGCTGCGCGCCATTGCAGACACTGATTCTCGGCAGCGGATTCGGCGAGCGCCCGGACGGTGACGATCAGGTCAGTACCCGCCCGCTCGATACGGCAACGCTGGAACCGTCGCCTCAAACGTTGGAGCAGTTCACGCTCAATTTCCTCGCGTTCCGCGGCGTGAAGCTCAGCCGTAAAACCATGCAGAAAGCGCTTGGTCTGAACAAGGATCAGATGACGCAGCTCTTGGACCAGCTGGAGTTGAGCGGCAAGATCGAACGTCATACACACGCCAAGTCCACTACGTATTCGCTGGCACATGCCTCAGGACGGTAGCGACCAGGGCGACAACGACCAAATCGTCAACAACCCAAGCAGCAACGACCAGAGCAATACAGCCCAAGGCTCGATAAAGCAGCAGCTCAGTTCTCGAATACGCGATCGCGAATCATGCGACCGGATTCGTCGAGCGCGGTGGAGAACCGGCCGTAGTCGGACAGAATCACGCCCATGTACAGCATGTCCACGAGCACGGTATCGGCCACGCACGAAAAAATCGCATTGCCATAAATCGTATGCGAGTCACGACCCGTCAACAACGTCACGTCGGCCCAGCTGGCCAGCGGTGCGCCGATGGCATTGGTAATGGCGATGGTTTTCGCACCATGCGATTTCGCCAATCGCAACGCTTTGACAGTATCCGCCGAACTGCCCGAATGAGAGAAGGCAACGGCCACAGCGCCGTGGGTCAGGTGCCCGGCACCGATCTGCTGCAGGTAAGCGTCAGTATTGAGACGGCACGTCAGTCCCAGGTAGCCGAGCTTGGTGAACAGATCCATCGCCGGTGTCAACGAGTTCTCCACGCCGAAAATGTCGATGAACTCCGATTCGGCGAGTAGGGCGACCGCCTTGCGATAGGCCTTGGGGTCCAACGCACTGTGCAGCTCATCGATCAGCGCCTTCGCACCATCGGCCGCTTTGCTGGGAATCTCATCCTCGCCATCCCACGGATTCAGATCGAATCCATCCAACGGATTGAAGGTCACTTTGTGCTCGGCGGCCGGATGGCGCAACACGTACCGCAGTTCACGGTAACCGCCGAAGCCGAGCTTGCGGGCGAACCGAATCACCGTCGGCTGGCTGACGTGGGCGATGTCGGCCATCTGACCGACGGTCAGGTCGGCCGCCTCCTCGATATGATCCCGAATATACTGGGCCACGGCGCGCTCCGCCGGACGCAGCGACGGATACACGTGGTCGATGCGCTCGCGTATTCCCACCGAGGACTGCACAGCCACGCTCCTAGTCGCCCGTATTTTCCATTCCCGTTTCGAGGGTACCGGCTGTATACCGGCGAACAATCGACTTGGATTGACCGCAACATGAACGGTGAGCGAACTCTTCCGTTTACCTTTCCGCTCCATGCCCTCTACAATCGAAACCATGGTGCGGATTAGCGTGGGAAGCCCCACCCATCACACAAGCGGGCGGCTGTACGGCGTGTTCCTCGAGGACATCAACCATGGTGCGGATGGCGGGCTGAACGCCAACATGGTGAACAACTACAGTTTTGACGGCGTCTATCTCGACCATCACACGTGGCGTATGGCCGGCGCCGAACGATGGCGTACACAGGCTGATTCCCTGCGTTTCTGGGATTTCATCAACTGTTCCGCCGCCAGCCTCGGCAGTGAGATACGCGGGATTCACGGCCAGCGGGTGACCACCGACTGTCCCGCCCCGCCAATTCACGCACATAGCCGATACGCTCGCATCACGTCCGATGTTCCTTCCGAAACCGGCCCTGCATATCTGGAAAACCTCGGCTATAACGGAGGCGGCGACAACGGGGGCGAGCCCGCGTTCTCCATCGTTGCCGACCACACCTATTCCGTCAGTCTCGCGGTACGTCCGGTTCATGGGCGGGCCGAGCTGTCCGTCGGCGTGGTCGATAGGTATGGCCTGCCGCTCACCAGTGTCACTCGATTGTCGTATATCGTGGACTCCGATCCGCTTGACGGTACGGAAGAGACCGGTCTGAGGCAGGACGATGGGGCCGATGCGCAGGATTCCGGCGTTTCGATCAGTCCGGATTCGTCGGATGATGCCATCGTCATCGGTCGTGACGGCTGGTACCGGTTCAACGCCGACGTAACCGGCCTGAACACCGATTACGGCAAGCTGCGTATCACCATTGACGCCGGCGAACGCACCACGTTCGATCTTGATCTGGTGCAGTTCATGGATGCGGACTATTGGGGCGCGGGCGACCCGAAATGGCGTTACGGCAAGCTGCGCCGCGATTTGGTGGAGACCATTCAGGCGTTGCATCCAGCGTTTCTGCGATTCCCCGGCGGCTGCATCGTCGAAGGTGTGACGCCCGGCAATGAATATCGCTGGAAGGATACCGTCGGCTCTCTGGCCGCGCGACGCCAACAGTATTCGATGTGGTCGTTCAAGATGCCGGATGGTTCCAGCTATTCGCAGAGCTACCAGATCGGTTTCTACGAATATTTCTGCCTGTGCGAGGACCTCAAGGCCAAGCCGCTGCCTACCCTGTTCGCCGGCATCGCATGCCAGTCGCCCGGCCGCGATCCGCGCCACATGGATATCAATTCGGCAACCTTCCGCAACAATGTTATTCAGGACTACCTGGACCTCATCGAATTCGCGAATGGCGATCCGGAGTCCAGCTCGTGGGCCGCGGTCCGGCGTGATATGGGCCATCCAGAACCGTTCGGCCTGGACATGATCGGCGTGGGCAACGAAAACTTCGGGGCTGACTACGTGGCCAAGTTTGACATGATCAGCGAGGCCATTCACGAACGATACCCGGATATGCTGTGTGGGATGAGCGCCGGACTGTTCCCCTTCCAGCCGGCGATGAAGCGCATCTGGGACCATGCGCGAGCGTTGGCCGCAGCCGATTCCGGGGCACATGATTCCGCCACCAGTGACGCGATTATCGTCGACGAGCATTCCTACCACTCCCCCGAATGGTTTGCATCACAAGCGTCACGATTCGATACTTACCCGCGTTGCGGCGCCGGCGTCTATTTCGGCGAATATTCAGCCAACGGCTATTTTGCCGGCCAACCACAGACCGAACAAGGCGCGAACACGTGGAAGTCGGCACTCGGCGAGGCCGCGTTCCTGACCGGCTGCGAGCGCAATTCCGACGTGGTGCGCATGACCTCCTATGCGCCGCTGCTCGCGCATATCCCGGCTAAGGGGTGGGCGCAGAATCTTATCGAATTCAATCCGGCGCATGTGAACCCCACGGTGAATTATGAGGTGGAGCGGCTGTTTTCCACGCATCTGGGCGACACGACGTATGCCGTATCCATCAAGCAGACCGCGTCACGTCCCACCAAACATCTGTATGTCAGCGCCACCGGGCATGACGGGGATGACGCCTGCCGTTACATCAAAATCGTCAATACCTCCGATTCCCCGGTGGATGTGACGTTGGAAATCGCGCGCGGACTGGCCGGGCTGGGCACCTCGCCATCGCGACCGGTGCGTTTGGAAGTGACGACGTTAAGCGCCAGTCCGATGGCGAAGACCACTATCGGATACCGCGGTGAGGCTTCGGGGGCGATTGTGCCGGAACATCGGGCTTACACATTGCCGTCGCCGTCTTCATTGCTGGCGATGAAGATCAAGCCGTACAGCGTCACGCTGGTGGTTTCGCGCTGATTGGCATCGGCCATTAGGCCGATGCCTTTGCCGTTAGAATCACCCTCAAGGATGAGGGGAATCGTGCAGATTCAGGGAATAATAGGGGCTATCCCCCATAGCGAATACAAGCGCGGGAGGGCAGGATGGAAACCACGGCGGCCAGAAGACCGCCGGCCAACGATGAAGGAGTGTGCGGTATGTTTATCAATCTGTTCCGCAGGCAGCGCCCTGCGCTCGCCCGGCTGGCCCGCAACTCCAACGCCTATCGTCAGCCGATGGTTGCGGCCGTATCATCGTCCGCAGTCGGCGTATCCAGCATCACCTCTGCATCCACCACAGCCAACACAGACGGCGTATCCGGCGTATCCACGCTGGATGCCACCATCGGCCGCATTCATGACATCCCGCAGTCGGCCATGAGCCGACTGACCGGCTCCCCCACCGTATACGCGCGGTAGACCCCCCAGTCGGCTTCGCCGACATCCCCCGCCAACGGGGTGGAGATGGCTGGGCTCAGAAACTCGGCTCGATGATCCAGCTCAAGGTCAGCAATACGGCCAAAAACAGTACGTTCACGGCGGAGTAGAAGGCCAGATACCAGCCTTTCTTGTTGCCGATGAAGATGAAGAACATGCAGAAGGTGAGCGGCAGTCCCCAATCCACGTATTTGAATACGCGCCGATCGGTGAACAGGAACACAACGACCAGCAACACGGCCGCCGTGCCGGAATACGGTGCCATGATGCCGCGCAATGCTGTGCCCGTATATACGGCTGCATCATTGTGTGGCAGACCAGACACGAATACCGTACGTGACTGGCTCAAACCAATGGAACATAGTTTCATTCGAGGAAGAGGAGCGATGAAGTTGCGTATTACCCCAGTATTCCCGGTCAAACGTTTCGCCGCCGTGTCTGCACAGAACGTGAAGAACGTGCAGTTCGATTACACGAACATGCCCACGTACAACACGATCACCAAGTAGCGCGCACTGCCGCACTGATCGGCGGCACTTGCCGCATACATGAATGGCCAGTGTGCTGACGCCAACGTATCGTTGCTTCCGCATGTATGATACCCGTTGATGGCCGCGACCGGTTCCGTATTTCGCATCATCGGCTCGCGATGGCATAACTCGTTACTGCGCCACCTCGCCACTACGCCAGGGGCAATGCGATGCCGGCTCGATCGGCCAGATCACGCAACGACCACGTGGTCTGCCCCGTTCGCCCGACAACGCTATGCGCATGCCACAGCGAACTGATGCTGGCTTCCTCGCTTATTCATTCGTCGAATGCACTCATCGATGTGGGTATGTAGCCATCAAAAAACTCGACAACCGCAATGAGCCAGTCACTTGGCTACATCTGTGCTATCGTCTCGCCAATGATTCGAATGCCGGTATCAATGTCAGCAGCATCCGGGCGCACAAAGTTGAGACGGATGTGGGAATCATCCATTTCGTCAACGTCGAACACGCTGCCCGGCATGAACGTGACGCCTTGGGAACGGCAGGATTCCAATACATCCAGAGAGCGCACGCCGTCCGGTAAGGAAACCCAAATATAGTAGCCGCCTGCAGGCACGGTCCAATACACTTCATCCGGCACATACCGCTCCAATGCTGCGATTGCTGCATCTCGTCGAATGCGGTAAGCCTTAATCAAACCGCGCAAATGTTCGGCGACGCGGCCTTCTTTAAGCAGTTCCAGGCAGATGCGCTGCGATGACGTGCTCGTATGCTGGTCGACCATGCGCCGCAGAGCCGCCAGCCGGTTGATCACATGCGGGTCGGCCACAACCCATCCCGTGCGCAGGCCCGAAGTGACGGTTTTCGAGAACGTCGACAAATACATCACGTATCCCGCATTCTCCATGCCCTTAAGCGGTATGGGGCGATGTGCGTCGGATGATTCCCCGCCGTACCACAAATCGCCGTAAGCATCGTCTTCCACGATCAGACACTGATAGCGCCGCGCCACGTCGATGAGTTCGCTGCGTCGTTCGGGCGGCAGCGTGGTACCGGTGGGGTTTTGGAACGTCGGGACGGTGTAGATGAGCTTGGGCCGGAATCGCGCGCAATAGCCGTCCAACAGGTCTGTACGCATACCGTGCTCGTCCACTGGAACGCCGATGATGCGCGCATCCGCCGAGCGGAAGGTCTGCAATGCCGGGAAGAACGTGGATTGTTCGACCAGCACGCAGTCGCCGGGGTTGATGAACGCGCGCACGATGAGGTCGATGCCCTGCTCGGAGCCGGAGAGCACCATCACGTTGCGGACGCCGCATTGTACGCCTCGTGTGCGCATATGTTCGGCAAGTAGCGCACGCAACTCTTCGAATCCCTCGATAGGTGATTCCGGTTGGCCGTCGAATTCCCGCGATTCGAACGCCTCGATGCTCACCTTGCGCAACAAATCGTCCGGGATATCCGCCGGGTTCGGCGAACCGGTGGCGAAGTCAATAATGGTGTCGCCGCGCTGCGCCCGCTCGGCCGAGGCGATGTCATGGTAGGTAAACCGGTTGGAATAATCAGAGAACAACACCGACCATGGCGGACGCACGACGGTTGGCTCCGGGCCCTGAACCGAACGGCTTTCACGAATCGTATGGACCGCCGCAGAGCTGCTGCCCTGGTCCGTCGTCAAGAAACCAGTGGAGGTAGCACGTTCTACGTCGCCGGAAGAGGAGGCTTGCGATGTTCCCATTTCTGCCGACGATCGTGTTGTTCGCGTTATTGCATTCCCGAAGTCACTGTTTGACGTGTGCGGTGTTCGGCTTGCGGAGGCAGCCGGCAGCACGAACGTGCCTTTGCCGACTTTGGAGGCGATAAGACCTTCGTCCTTGAGCTGCTGATACGCCTGCAACACCGTGGTGCGATTGACTTCGAGACGTGAGGACAGCTCGCGTTCGGGAGGCAGGCGGTAGCCCTCGGCCATCGCGCCGGAGACGATCTGTTCACGCAGCCCGGCAGCCAGCTGCCGGTACATCGGCACCTTGCTGCGTCGATTCAGCTCAAGCTGCATGGCAGATCGTCTCCTTGATTCGTCAGTCGGATACCAGTCTAGCGGCAGCCGAATCGACTACAGCGACAGGAAGAGCTCGTGGATGCGGGTATCGTCCGTGAGTTCCGGGTGGAAGGCGGTGGCCAGGATATTGCCTTGACGCAAGCCCACCACGTGGCCATCGACTTCGGTTTCGACCGTGGCCTCAGGGCCGACCGACACCACGTACGGTCCGCGGATGAATACCAGTGGGAAGTCCGTGATACGCTGCGGATCATCCGCTGCACCAAAATCGGCGGTGGCCTGGAAACTACCGAGCTGACGACCATAGGCGTTGCGGCGTACGACGGCGTCGAGTGCGCCAAAGTAGACATTGTCGTCATTGTCGAGCTTTTTAGCCAGCAGAATCATGCCGGCGCAAGTGCCGAATACCGGTTTTCCTGCCTTGATGTGGACGGCGATCGGCTCGAACAGTCCGGTCGAATGCAGGAGCTTGCCCTGTGTAGTGGATTCGCCGCCAGGCAGAATCACGCGGTCGATGGATTCATCGAAATCCTCGGCCGCGCGCAGCAGTTTCCACGGCGCACCGAGCTTGTCCAGCACCGCCGCATGTTCGGCGAATGCGCCTTGTACGGCCAGGATGCCGGTCACGCCGTGCTTGACGTTTTCGACGTCCGCGGACTCTTCTTTGGAAATATATTCAACAGCTACAACCATGTTGTCTCCTTGGGCCTTGACTCCCGCTGGCGGGAGCGTCACCCTTTCTTGGCTCCCCTCAAAGAGGGGAGCCAAGGTAATGCACTCACTCGCCGCGAGCGGCCATGATGGTCTGAATCTCGTCCTCGTTGATGCCGACCATGGCTTCGCCGAGGTTTTCGGACAGCTTGGCGAGCAGATCGGCGTCCTGCCAGTTGGCGGTGGCCTTGACGATGGCGGCGGCGCGCTTGGCCGGGTCGCCGGACTTGAAGATGCCGGAGCCCACGAATACGCCCTCGGCGCCGAGCTCCATCATCAGGGCGGCGTCAGCCGGGGTGGCCACGCCGCCGGCGGCGAAGTTCACGACGGGCAGACGGCCGTTGTCGTGCACGTACTTGGCCAGATCGTAGGGCACGGCCAGCTGCTTGGCGGCCTCGTAGACCTCGTCGTCGCGCAGGCCGACGAGTTCGCGGATCTGCTTGTTCATGGTGCGCATATGACGCACGGCCTGAATCACGTCGCCGGTGCCGGGCTCGCCCTTGGTGCGAATCATGGCAGCACCCTCGGCGATGCGGCGCAGCGCCTCGCCCAGGTTCTTCGCGCCGCACACGAACGGCACGTCGAACTGGTTCTTGTCGATGTGGTACACGTCGTCGGCCGGGGAAAGCACTTCGGATTCGTCGATGTAGTCGATTTCGATGGCCTGCAGAATGCGGGCTTCGGCGATGTGGCCGATGCGCACCTTGGCCATGACCGGAATCGAGACAGCTTCCTGAATGCCCTTGATCATGGCCGGGTCGCTCATGCGGGAGACGCCACCGGCGGCGCGAATGTCAGCGGGGATGCGCTCCAGCGCCATCACCGCACACGCACCGGCGTCCTGCGCGATTTTCGCCTGTTCGGGCGTGGTGACGTCCATGATCACGCCACCCTTGAGCATCTGGGCCAGATTACGGTTGAGTTCCGCACGATTCTGCGTCATGAGTTTCCCTTCGTTTCGACGCTGCTTGGTATCGTGCTTCATTATTGAACGAATCGGATTGGCCCCACCCAGACCAGTCCAATTTGGATGGGGCCAATCCGCAACTTCTGCACCCATCCAATCCGGCAACCGGTTGTATGGCCTTATGCATCCGGCACGTATTCGAAGATGCGCGCAATCAGTGGGAGGTATTAGCCGACGGTGTTGCCGTAGATTTGGGCTTGGAGGTCTTTACGGGCGGTTTCCATGCGGGTGATCTGGCCGAGGAGGGTTATCTTCTCTTCGCCGTCGGGCAGCTGGGCCATGCGGCGTTTGGCCAAGCCGATCTGGCGCATGAAGCCCATGTCCAGTAGCCGGGTGAGCAGTTCGGTGGCATAGCGCTGCTCTTCCGGCGTGGCAGGGCGTAGCTGCACGGCGGCCGCACCACCGCCGACTCCCCCAGGCACGTTCGACTGCGGAGGTTGTGCGCCATTACCACCGTCGTCGCCAGGCAGTGGCAACGGCATGACGGCCAGCTCGTTGATCACCTGATTGAGCATCGGCCCGCCTGCCTTGGTGAGGTTGTGCATCCACAGACCCTGCGGGGTATCGTCGGACGGCAGTCCGCCGGCGGCCGCGATCGCCTGGAACAGGGTGCGGAACACCGAAGTCATGAAATGCTCGATGGTCAGCTGCCCGAACATGGCGCGGTCGATGGCGCGCGGCACCTGAATCAGCACGGCCATGAACTGTTGTTCGGCGATGAACACGGCGTCATCGATCCGGTAATATGCCTGCTCGGCGGCGTCACGGCGCTCCAAGGCCCTGCGTGCGGCCGGATTGGCGTATGGATCGGCACCGGGTTCCACACGCGGCTCGTCACGCTCGAATCGACGTTTGGGCGCATAGGCATCCTCATCGCGCACGTGCATCCGCCGTCGGGCGTTCATCACCTCACGGCGCATCACCTCAAGGTCCACGCCGATACGGCCCGCGGACTTGCGCGCGTAAGCGTCCCACAGGGAGCGGTCGCGAATCTGCGCCACCAGCGGGGCCACGGCTTTCATCGCACCCACTTGGCCGGGCGTGTAGGTCAGGTCGAACCGGCTGATGGCGGCGTCGATCACGAAATCATACAACGGTTTGGCGCGGGCGATCAGCGAGCGCACCGCCTCGTTGCCCCGTTCGATGCGCAGGTCGCACGGGTCAAGATTGTCGTCGGCCACGGCCACGAAGGTTTGGGAGAGGAAGGCCGAATCAAGGCCGAAGGCGTGCAGCGCGGCCTTCTGGCCGGCGGCGTCTCCGTCGAACGTGAACACGATGCGCGAGCTCAATGGCTGGTCCTTGACCTTCAGCGGCCCGACCAGCTGGACCGCGCCCAGCGAATCGTCGGCGATCAGGCGGCGCACGATCTTGGCGTGCTCGGCGCCGAACGCCGTGCCGCACGTGGCGATGGCGGTGTCGATGCCGGCCAAGTGCATGGCCATCACGTCCGTATAGCCTTCGACGATCACGACCTGCCGCTTCTTGACGATGGCGGATTTCGCCAAATCGATGCCGTAAAGCACCTGGGTTTTGCGGTAGAGCTGCGTGTCCGGCGTGTTGATGTATTTGGCGGCGATCTGGTCGTCTTCGTATAATTTGCGCGCACCGAAGCCGAGCGTGCGGCCGGTCGAATCGCGGACGGGCCACGTCACGCGGCCACGGAAATAGTCATAGATGCCGCGCTGGCCTTGACGGGCCAAGCCCGCGTCGAGGATTTCCTTCTGCGTGAAGCCCTTGGAGGCCAAGTGACGCACAAGATTATCCCAACCTTGGGGCGCGTAGCCGCAACCGAAACGTTCGCAATCAGCTTGGGAGAAGTTGCGGCCGCCAAGCAGCTTGCGGGCGGGCAGCGCTTCCTTGGTCAGGATCTGGGAGACGAAGAAGCGCTGGGCTTCCTCGCAGGCTTCCAGCAGTCGCGTGCGCTTGGAGCCGGTGTTCTCGCGGCTCGGGCCGTTGCCGCTGTTCTCGTAGTGCAGCTCGATATGGTACTTGTCGGCGAGCAGTTCCACGGCTTCGCGGAAGTCGATGTTTTCGGATTGTTCGACGTATTTGAATACGTCGCCACCCAAGCCACAGCCGAAGCAGTGCCACACGCCGAGCGAGGGACGCACGTTGAAGCTGCCGGTTTTCTCGTCGTGGAACGGGCACAGGCCCACGAAGGTGCCGGTGCCGGAGGGCTTAAGCGTTACGGTCGCAGATACAATGTCATACAGGTCCGCGGCGGCGCGCACCTTCTCGACATCTTCTTTCTTAATCATTCCGACCATAAGTCTCTAGAGTACCGCCTCACCTGAGACACAGTAAATTTTTACCGTTGGACACCAGTTCTTCTGGGTTCGACTCCCCTCAGACTCAGCGCGGCCCCTTCCAAGAGGTGAACCCGCAGGGCGGAGTATCGCACCCGCCTGACACAGCCTCAGCACAAGATGGAGTGCAGGGCCAGGGCGGAGTTGTCGGTCAGGCTTGCGACCTGATCGATGGCGACGCGCAGGCGCTCGTCGTCGTTGGTGGATTCATTCCAATCGGCCAGGAACTGGCTTTCCAAAGCGTCGGAGGGGAGCGGCGAATCGGCCATAAGCACATCGACCAAATCCGATACGATCTTGAGCTCCTCCTGATGGAATGGCTCGCGCTCGCGAGGCGCCATGACGAAGTACACGGCGATGCCCTTCAACGCCACGATCTCGTAATTCGTGTCCTCGGGAATCACGATGTTCGAGGAATACCGGGTCAACGGCCCGGGCCCATACGTGTCGCGCGTGGCGGTTTCCACCGACCAGCAGAAGCGGCCGATCAAATCGGACGTAATGTTCTTGAGCTGTGCCAACGATTCGCGCGAACCATTGAAATGCGCGGGGAACAAATGCTCTCGGCGCAATCGCATGAACGCGGCCAGCAGCTTGTCGGCATCCCACTTCGCCCCATACCATGCGCGCGTCTGCTCGATGATGTGGTCCAGCATCTTCGGATCGGCGAGCACAATCGGATCGAACGCGCCGGTGGCGATGGAATCCTCGACATCATGCACGGAGTAGGCGACATCATCCGAAAGGTCCATGATCTGGCATTCCATGGGCTTGGTGGCCTGGGGAGCGCCGATTTTGAGCCAGCGGAACACCGGCTCATCATCCGGGTAGACGCAGAACTTCTTCGACCGCTCCCCCTTGGGGTGTTGGTCGGCTTCGGCCAAGGTCCACGGGTATTTGACGGCCGCATCCAAGGCCGCACGGGTCAGGTTCACGCCGGCCGAACGCCCGTCCGGGTGAAAGATCTTGGGTTCGAGCCGGGTCAGGATACGCATGGTCTGTGCGTTGCCCTCGAAGCCGCCGATATTGCTGGCGATGTCGGCGAGCGCACGCTCCCCGTTGTGCCCGAACGGCGGGTGACCAAGGTCGTGGGCCAGACAGGCGCAGTCGACCACGTCCGGATCGCAGCCGAGCAATGCGCCGATTTGGCGACCGATCTGGGCGACTTCCAGCGTATGCGTCAGTCGGGTGCGGGCGAAATCGTCGGTACCGGCAATCAGAATCTGGCTTTTCGCGCCCAAACGCCGCAAAGCGGACGAATGAATCAGTCGCGCGCGATCGCGTTCGAAAGCCGTGCGCGACTTGGATTTGGGCGGCTCGGGTGCCCATCGCTCCTCGTCGAAGGCGCTGTAGCCCTCATCGCTCATCACCTGTTCCCCATCCAACGTTGTTTCCATATGCCAAGCATAGGCACACATATCGGCCGCAGTAATCCCGACTTCCCGAATATGTGCCACTGACGTCAACTCAACGGCACATATTCGGGAGATTGGGGCCGATTTCCCGAATATGTGACGCTCAGCACATGTCAGTGGTACATATTCGGGAAGAAGGGATTACGGGGTGCCACCGTATGGCGGTAATGCACCTTATAGCAGCGTGGCCGGGTCGAGTTTGGCGAGGTCGGCGGCGGGCAGCACTTCGGCAGCATGCTCGTACAGGCGCGGGATGCGGTTGCGCAGGCAGGTGAAGATCTCGTAGCTGATGGTGTCGGCGGCGCGGGCCCAATCGTCGGCGGTAGGCTCAACGTAATCCTCGCCGCGCCCCGCGCCGAACAGTTCGACCGTGTCGCCCTCATGGACGCCGAGTTCGGCGGCGGACCCATGCAGATCCACGATGAACTGGTCCATGCACACGCGACCGCACACACGGTACAGTCTCGGGCCTTCGGCGGTCATGATGCGCACCGGGCCTCCCGGCTTCTCCACATGCTTGGCCCCTTCCATGTCGAATCCCGAGGCGGAGCGGTGGATGCCGTCGGCGTACCCCAGCGGCACTATGGCGGTGGACGTGTTGTCCGGGGTCAGATAGGTACGGCCATAGGAGATGCCGTGACCCGCCTCCACGTCCTTGACCGTGCCGAGCTGCGCCTGCAGGCGCATGGCCGGGGTCAGATGCCAGTCGCGCGGGGTGCCCATCGCGGGGTCGGGTTCGTAGCCGTACAGGCCGATGCCGGGGCGGGTGAGTTCGAAATGGATCTCGGGTCGGTCCAGTGTCGCCGCCGTATTGGCCAGATGTCGGATCTCGGGCGGGATGCCGGCCAGCTCCATGCGCCTGGTGAAGTCCTTGAACGTTGCGATCTGCTGGTCGGTGGAGGCGACGAATTCGGGCACATCGGGCGAATCGGCCACGGCGAGGTGGCTCCACTGGCCCACGATGCGCAGCACACCCTCCTTGGCGAGGGGCACGAGCGCGGCGAGCGCGGCGTCGAATCCGGCCGGAGTGAACCCGTTGCGGCCAAAACCGGAATCGACCTTCACATGCACGCGGGCGGGCTTGCCGAGCCTGCGCGCGGCGGCGGCCAACGCCTCGATGCCGGACAGGGAGCCGACC
This sequence comes from Bifidobacterium sp. WCA-178-WT-4B, assembly GCF_009696495.1. Taxonomy (NCBI): domain Bacteria; kingdom Bacillati; phylum Actinomycetota; class Actinomycetes; order Bifidobacteriales; family Bifidobacteriaceae; genus Bifidobacterium; species Bifidobacterium sp. WCA-178-WT-4B. Next base: position 182,993 of record NZ_VULV01000003.1, read on the forward strand.
GACACGTCGATGTCGGCGGCGATCAAATCATCGAACGGCGCCGCAGCGCCGTTGTATACCCAGGTCAGGATATGGCACCGGTCGGGGCCGATGCCAAGCCTGCGCAACAGGAGCGCCTCATGCGATTGCGCGGTGCCGAGCCATGTGGCCCCGCCGGCGAGCGCGGCCAGGGCGGTGGGCAGCAGGCCGTGGCCGTATGCGTCGGCCTTAACCACGCCCATCACCGCCGTGCCCGATGCGGGGCCACCCACCACGGAGACCAGATGGGCCATGTTGTCGCGCATGGTTTTGAGGTTCACGATGGCCTGCGCGGGGTATTGCCGGCGGGCGGCCTCGTAATTGGCTTTGCCCCGCTCGGAGGAGAATGCGATTTCCGGTGCTGCGTTCATGTTCATGGATATCTATTGTTGCGCGGGAATATGACGTGCGGTCGTTTCGACCGCATGACGCCGTCCCGGCGTGCGGAACGGCAGGCACCGTTTTCGCCGGGCAGTCGTACACTGATGTCCAATGTGCGGTTTTCAACACAGGACCGCCTATGATTCCCGGCGTTGAGGCGTGCCGGGATCCCGGAAATCCGTCCGGTTCAGCCCCATAATCCTAGATTTCATGAGAGAAGAACATGGATCTGTTTCGTAAGAAAAGCGTGGATCAGCTTGTCGCCGAATCCACTCCCCTCAAACGCACGATGCGCACATTCGACCTGACGATGCTCGGCATCGGCGCGATCATCGGCACCGGCATCTTCGTGCTCACCGGCAAGGGCGCGCTGACCGCGGGACCGGCCCTGTCCGTATCGTTCCTGCTGGCCGCCATCTGCTGCGGTTTCGCCGGACTATGCTACGCCGAGTTCGCCGCCATGGCTCCGGTCTCCGGCTCGGCCTACTCCTACGCCTATCTGGCGTTCGGCGAACTCGTCGCCTTCGTGATCGGCTGGGATCTGATCTTGGAATACGCCCTGCAGGCGGCCACCGTGTCCGCCGGCTGGTCCGGATACTTCAACAAGCTGCTGGAAGGCTTCGGCCTGCATCTGCCGGTCGAACTGACCGCCGCCTACGGCACCAACCCGGACGTCACCACCTACTTCAACCTGCCCGGCTTCGTCATCGTGCTGATCATCACGTGGGTGCTGTCCATCGGCATCAACCAGACCAAGCGCACCAACGACGTGATGGTGCTCATCAAGCTCGCCATCATCGTGCTGTTCATCGCATGCGCCGTGTGGTATGTGAAGCCGTCCAACTGGCAGCCGTTCTCCCCGTATGGCGTCTACACCTTCCAGCCCGGCTCCACCCAGCCGTACGGCATCGTGCCGGCCGCGTCGATCGTGTTCTTCAGCTTCATCGGATTCGACGCCGTGTCCTCTTCCGCCGAGGAGACCATCAACCCAAACAAGACACTGCCGCGCGGCATCCTGCTGTCGCTGGCCGTCTCCACCGTCCTGTACATCATCATGACCCTGATCATGACCGGCGTGGTGCCCTACAAGGAGTTCGCCAAGTACATCGACGCCCCAGTGGCCGGCGTGATCCTGGAGACCGGCATGAACTGGCTCGCGGTGATCGTGAACCTGGGCGCCCTCATCGGCATGACCACGGTGATGCTCGTACAGCTGTACGGCCAGTCCCGTATCTGCTACGCCATGAGCCGTGACGGCCTGTTCCCGAAGTTCTTCGGCCACGTGCACGAGAAGTACCGCACCCCGTTCAAGGGCACCTGGTTCTTCGGTCTGCTGACCGCGTTCGCCGGCGGCTTCATCAACATCAACGTGCTGTTCGAGCTGGTGAACATCGGTACGCTGTCCGCGTTCATCATCGTGTCGGCCGGTATTCTATGGATGCGCAAGACCCAGCCGAATGCGCCCCGCGGCTTCCGCGCGCCGGGCGTGCCGGTCACCCCGATCCTGTCCATCGTATTCTGCTTCGTGCTCATCGCCGGTCTCAACTGGGAGACCTGGGTGCGTTTCGCCATCTGGTTCGGTCTGGGCCTGATCGTGTACTTCGGCTACAGCCGCAAGCGCTCCAAGCTCGGCCTTGAGCAGAAGGCCGGGGCTGACACCAAGGTCGCTGCGACTGAGGACTGAGGTCTATCGGCTGACCGATAGTCGATGGCTGCTTTCGTGAAAAACCGTACGCTGAGTTACTTTCAGCGTACGGTTTTTGCGATATGCACGAGTTTGAACGGGCGGCCGACGGACTGTACGTGCGCGACGACGTGGACCTTACCTGACCAGCTCCACCGCGGAACCGAACACGCTGGCGACAGCCACACTCACCACTCGTGGCGCTGATAGGCGATTCTGGTGGTGTCGACCGGCCGGTCGAGCAGCTGGATCAGGCCGCAACGGGCGAAGCCGGAGCTTTCGAGCACGTGCTGCATGGCCTTGTTATTGGGGTGGGTGTCGGCGCGCACGTTGCCGTAGTGCTTCAGGGCCCACCTGATGCAGTCGCGGGCCGCGTGGCGCACCAGACCGGATGCGGCGATGCGGTGGATGGTCACATAGGTGTCGTTATCCAGCCAGGCGCCTTCGATTTTGGCGTAGGTCGGATCCTTGCCCGGGCACAGGGCGAACTGGGCCAGAATGCGTTCGTGGCCATTGCAGGTGTCGACCAGCAGCATCGTACGCTGGTTGGCGATGTCGTCCTCAATCACCGATTCACGCGGAAATTCGTTGCCCCACTGGGTGGGGTTGCCGTTGGCGGCCATCAACGCGCGTGCGCGTGCGTAGATTTTTTGCATCTGCGGCAGATCGCGCATGGTGGCGTGGCGGAAACGGCGGCCTGTCGCCTTGTTTGCAGCGTTCGACTGAGTCACTTCTCACCTCTCCGACATGCCGGGGTGCCGGCACGGTGACCGGCGACTAACTGACGGCCAACCTACCATGTCGTAGGCACAAGAAATCACCTCCGCGTTGCATGACGGACACTAATAAACAATGGCTTCCGTCCGCAGGAGCCGGACAGTCCAGCCGAGTTGAGGACAGCCACCCTCAGTCGGCTTTGCCCCCAGCTCCCGCCAGCGGGAGCCGAATCAGAATTGAATCGAATCAGACGAATCAGACGACCTTGCGTTCGAACGGGTCGGAACTGATGCCTTCCTCAAGGACCTGCTTGGCCCATTCCTTGGCGGCGAACAGGCTGTGGTCGCGATAGTTGCCGCAGCTCTTCTCAGTGGTGGCGGGCACGTCATCCCACGTGGCCTTGTATGCGATGAACTCCAACGATTCCTTCAACGCCTTGGCCACATCCTCGGTGGAGTGGGTGCCCCAGGTCAGCAGGTGGAAACCGGTGCGGCAGCCGAACGGCGAGCAGTCGATGTAGCCCGGGATACGTTCGCGCAGCAGCACGGCGATGGTGTGTTCGATGGTGTGCAGGCCGCCGGTGGGGATGGCCTGCTTGTTCGGCTGGGTCAGGCGCAGATCGTAATTGGAGATCACGTCGCCGTGAGGGCCCGTTTCGGTGTCGATGTAACGCACGTACGGTGCCTTGACCTTGGTGTGATCAAGCTGGAATGATTCGACGACGGGCTTTTCGGCCTTGTCCTCTGCCATGCTGTTGCCTTTCTACTTGCTGACTGTTCGGTCATGAAGTATCGAACAGTCATCGTAGTAGCGCCAGCCCAAGAACGCCCGCAGATACTCCGCGGTTCGCTATAGGAGATTGTTATGACGCACTCCCGGCATTGAACGAGGCGATGGTTTGCATGAAGCGCTGCCCGTAGAGGTCGAGCTTGTGTTGACCGACGCCGTTGACCGCCATAAATTGCGCGTTGGTAACCGGCTTGATGCGGGCCATGTCGCGCAAGGTCTTGTCGGAGAACACGATGTACGGCGGCTTGCCGATTTCCTGGGCGATGGTGCGTCGCAGTTCGCGTAGCTTCTGGAACAGCGATTCCTCGTCATCGTCCGGGATATACGAGCCCAGCGCATCGCCGGGAACATTGGCGGAATCGGCAGTATCAGCCACTCCCCCGCTCCGACCGAAACCGGCCGCCGCCGACTTGCGTTCCACCCGTTTGATCTCATAGTGGAAGTCGGGAGCGGCGGTTTCGGCCGCCCGCGCACCGAACATGACGATTGGCATACGCCCTTCGGCGATTGACAGGTACCCGTCCGTGGCCATCTGGCTCAACACGTCGCGAACGCGAGCCTCGTTCACGTCCTTGAGCATGCCGAAGGTGGGCATCCGCTCCGGGTTCAGCCATGCCAGATCCTGTGCCCGCGAACCGCGCAGGATCTTGACGATCTTGCCGGAACCGACGCGCTGCCCCACGTCATGCACGCAACGGCTGATCGCCTGCGCCACGCGGGTCACGTCGATGGTCTCGAACGTGCTTTCGCAGTTCGAGCAGGCACCGCATCTGCCGGACTGCGAAGAGTCCGCCGCAATGTCTTCACCTGCCGTGGAACCAGCATTCGACGACAATTCCTGACCGAAATACCGGGTCATATACCGGTGCAGGCAGTCGGTGGTGCGGCAGTAGCCGACCATACCGTCCAGCAGCCGGCGCTTGGACTGGCGAACGATTTCCTGCTCTTCGGGCGTCAATCGCTCGTTCTCATAATCGTTATCCAGCAACCGACGCCGGGTGACGATGTCTGACTCATTCCACAGCAGCGTGCATCGGCTGGGCTCGCCGTCACGGCCCGCGCGGCCGGCCTCCTGATAGTAGGCCTCAATGGATTCGGGCAGATTGTGGTGGATGACGTAACGCACGTTGGACTTATCGATGCCCATGCCGAAAGCGTTGGTGGCCACGACCACCGGCACCTTGTCGGTGATGAAGTCGCGCTGGGCCGCCTCACGCGCGTCCGGCGACATGCCGCCATGGTAGGCGACAGCCGGATGCCCCATCTGGTTCAGCGTGTCGGCGAGCGCTTCGGTGGTCTTGCGGGTGGCGCAGTAGACGATGCCGGATTCGTCCGGATGGTCGGCCACATACCGCGCCACCCATGCGGCCTTGTATTTGGTCTCCAGTTTGACCACATCAAAATACAGGTTCGGCCGGTCGAATCCGGTAACGGTGACGGCCGGATTCCGCAATCCCAGCAGTTCCACGATGTCCCGGCGCACCCGTTCGGTGGCGGTGGCGGTGAACGCACCCACCGGTGGACGCTGCGGCAGACCGGCGATGAAATCGCCGATACCTAAGTACGACGAGCGGAAGTCCTGACCCCACTGGGAGACGCAGTGGGCTTCGTCCACGGCGATCAGCGAGATCGGCGTACGGGCGGCAAAGTCGCGGAATCGCCCGGTTTCCAAGCGTTCCGGTGCCACGTACAGCAGTTTGATCTGTCCGGCGGCGGCTTGGGCGAACACCATCGCCTGCTCGTCGGGAGTTTGAGTGGTGTTGATGAACGCGGCCGGCAGACCGAGGTCGTTCAGCGCATCGACCTGGTCGCGCATCAGGGAAATCAAGGGAGATATGACCAAAGTCGCACCCGGGCTGAGCGCGGCGGGAATCTGGTAGCACACGGACTTGCCTGCGCCGGTGGGCATCACGCCCAAGACATCGCGTCCGGCAAGCAAAGCCTCGACAATTCCTTGCTGTCCGGGCCTAAACGAGTCATAGCCGAAGTACCGTGTGAGCGCCTCCAGCGCCGCCTGATGTGCTGTCATAAACGACCAGTGTAGGCCGACCGCGGATGGATTTCATCGTATAACGGAATACCTCGTAACGATGTACGTAGCCCTTCCGTATTATTATGCGTCGAGGAACGCTATTCCCGGCATATCGCACGATATGCCGCTTTGAGAGAACTAAGACGGGGCATTTTATGGCCAACGATACATTTTCCTTCTCCTCTCCTGACGATCAGGAGACGGCGGTGCTGCAGCCTGTGGCCGCCGATGGGCTGTTCGCAGCCGCGGCCACAGGTACCGCCACACCACAGCAAAGCGACAATGGCACCAATAACCATGCCGGCAATACAGCCTATGTGGGTGAACATGTCATGGCATCCACCACCGCTAAATCACATGGCAAGGCCGCACGGATCGCCATCATAACCATATTTGCAGTGTTGCTTGCCGCATTAATAGCCTATTTCTTCGTCGGACGTTGGTACTTCCAAGACAAGGCTGCGCCCGGTGTTCATTTGGGCAATGTCTCTGTCATGGGCCAGACCCGCGAAGAACTTGCGAATACTGTGAAGCAGCAGCAGAATAACACCACGGTGACGTTCACCGCCGAAGGCAACAGCGTCAAAGCCTCGCTGAAGGACCTTGGTGTCACCGTCGACACGGATAAAACCGTAGATGCGCTGTTGAACGCGAAGACCGGCGACGTGGCCAAGCTCAATATTTTCGATCAGCCGCATATCGCTCTGACCGCCACCACGGACAAAGAGACTGCCGAACAATTCGTCACCGCCGGCCTGGTCGACGAGACCGACCGAGCGCAGATTGCCACCGTTGTCTACAACAAGAGCACCAAGCAGTTCGATTACACCGCGGGTCAGGATGGCAAGGGCCCGGATATCAATGTTGTCAATGCTGCAGTCAAGGAGGCCGTCGCGACCCCGGGCGAAAATGCGACGGTGCCGGTCAAGATACAGACTGCAAAGAATCCGATTGATGAGGCGAGCGCACAGCAAACACAGTTTGACGCCAATGCCAAGCTTGGCCTCAAACTGACCGTGGACAACGGCGTGAACAAGAGCGTCACCATCCCGGCCGATGCCATTGCCTCATTCCTCAAGCCCACGGTGAATAAGGCGGATGGCACCATGAGTCTGGTAGTCGACCGCGATGCCATCACCAAGTACGTCACCAGTGACAGCGTAACCAAGGAACTGACTGTTCCCAAGGTGACACGCGAGGTCTACATCACGCCGAAAGACGAAGGCGGCGTGGAAATTGGTGCCGATAAGACACTCGGCGTGGATGGTATTGAAGTGACTGGTGCCGGGGACGCCCCCGAACGTCTGGCTACCGCCATCGAGCAGAACCAGTCCACTGATTCCACTGTGGCTGTGAAAGACAGCCCATATGATGTCAAGCAGGTCGAGGTGCCTCATAACTTCGATACGGCAAATGGCGATAAGTGGGTTCATGTTGATCTGACGAACCAGACTGCCACTGCATATCAGGGCACCACGGTGGTCAGGAAGTTCAACATCGCTTCTGGCAAGCCCACCGCCGATGGTTCCATGCTGTCCGATACCGGCACGTTCTACGTGTATCTCAAGTACGAATCGCAGACCATGGTTGGCGAAGGCTACAACCAGCCGGGCACGCCGTGGATTTCCTACTATAACGGCGGCGAGGCCCTGCACGGTGTTCCTGCATACATGTGGGGCGAGCACCCCATCTATGTGCAGCAGGGTATCCCAGGCTCGCACGGCTGCATCAACATGCAGGTGGCCGACGCCAAGTGGATGTACGACTTTGCCACCATCGGCACTCGTGTGGTCGTTGATGGCACCACACCGACTTCCGGTCAGGCGTTGCGCCCGGCTGGTGCGGATGCCACTGGATGGCAGGGCGGCGACGCCAGCTGATTCAATCCATGTTTAATCGATAACGAAAAATCCCCGACCCTTGTGGGCCGGGGATTTTTGTAGGTACCAATCGATAGCGAGTCCGCCGATAAGCGTGGTGGCACCGTCAATACGGTGCCACCAGTACCGTCAGTACGGTCAGATACGATCCAACGCCTGCTTGAGATCGGCGATAAGGTCGTCGGCGTTCTCGATACCGACCGAGATACGCACCAGGTTGGCGGGCACCTGCAGGGTGGTGCCGGCCACGGAGGCGTGGGTCATGGCGGCGGGCACCTCGATGAGGCTTTCCACACCGCCGAGCGATTCGGCCAGTGTGAAGATCTGCGTGTGGTCCACGAAGTGCTTGGCCGCCTCGGCGCCGCCCGCGAGCTGCACGGAGACGATGCCGCCGAAGCCGCCGTGCATCTGGCGGGCGGCGATTTCATGAGCAGGGTGGGACTCGAGGCCCGGGTACCAGACGCGCTCAATCACATCAGAGGGCTGGGATTCGAGCCATTCGGCCACCTTCAGGGCGTTGGCACTGTGGCGCTTGACGCGCAGATCCAGGGTCTTCAGGCCGCGGATGTCCAGCCAGGAGTCGAACGGGGAGGGCACTGCGCCGGCGGCGTTCTGCAGGAAGGCGACCTTCTCGCGGGTCTCCTCGTCGTTGACCACCACGGCACCGCCGACCACGTCGGAGTGGCCGCCGATGTACTTGGTGGTGGAGTAGACCACCACATCGGCGCCATCGGCCAGCGGGTGCTGAAGGGCGGGCGAGGCGAAGGTGTTGTCGACCGCGACCTTGGTGCCGTACTTGTGGGCAACTCCGGCGGTGGCCGCGATGTCGGTGATGTTGAGCAGCGGGTTGGACGGGGTCTCGACCCACACATACTGGTAGTGCTTGGAGGCCAATGCGGTTTCCACGGCTTTCAGATCGGTGATGTCCACCACGTCGAGGCCCACATCCCACGGCACGAACACCTTGGAGAGCAGGCGATAGGTGCCGCCGTACACATCGTTGCCGAGCAGGATGTTGTCGCCGGGCTTGATGGTGGAGCGCAGCAGCACGTCGATGGCGGCCAAGCCCGAGGAGAAGCTCAGCGCGTACTTGCCGCCTTCCACGGCGGCGAGCTGCTCGTCGAAGCTGGTGCGAGTGGGGTTGATGGAGCGGGAGTAGTCGTGGCCTCCCCTGAGGCCCAACACGCCATCCTGCTTGAAAGTGGAGGTGGCGAAGATCGGCGTGACGACCGCACCGGTGGTCGGGTCGGGCTCCTGGCCGGCGTGGATGGCGCGGGTGGCGATGTCGGTGTTGGCGAACTTGGCGTTGTATTCAGCGGACATGATATCGGGTTCCTTTCGGGATTGTTCCGTATTCGAAGGTAAAACAGGTGCGGTTGGCCAGTGTGGATATTGGTATTGATTCTTTTGATAGCTAGTTATGGAGTTCGTCCCCAGCTCCCTCATCAGAGGGAGCTCCGTCAAGGTACTGCTCGGCGAGGGAGGGTTTGCTGGTGCGCTCCACAATATCGCCGTAGCCGTTGGCGCGCATCCAGTCGTCATTGAAGATCTTCTCCAGATAGCTGCGGCCGGAATCAGGGGCGAGCACCACCATGATCTGGTTCTCGTCCAAATCATTGGCGAGCGCGTACTTGATGGCGCTGGCCACGGCCATGCCGGACGAGCCGCCGACCAGCAGCGCCTCCTCGCCGGCCAGACGGCGGGTCATTTCAAAGGCTTCGGCGTCGGATACGCGCACGATGTCGTCGGTGATGTTCCGGTTGAAGGCCTTGGGGTAGAAGTCCTCCCCCACGCCCTCGATGTCGTACTGGTGGACTTCATCGTGTGAGGAAGCGGAGTAGATGGAGCCTTCCGGGTCGGAGCCGATGACCTTGACCGCGCCGTTGGAGGCTTCCTTGAGGTACTTGCCGGTGCCGGAGATGGTGCCGCCGGTGCCGATGCCGGCCACCTGCGGGATGTGGTTGAGTTTGACGAGTGGGGTGTTGCCGATGAGTTCTGCGAGGCTGTTGTGGATGGTCATGTGAAGTCCTTCGTTGCTGGGGTTGTGGTGTTTTGCTGCGTTGCGTTTGTGAACCGACGTTCCCAGACGAATGGACTGTGGCTTTGGTTTGAAATCGAGTATTCCCACTCACTGTACGGTGAAGCCGAAAAGTGAACCGGTTTTTCATGTTAACCACGGCTCGCGCGTTACACGGTTACGCTCGTGCCATCAATTCCATGAAAATTCATGCGGCAGATTTGCCGCGATTCGAATGCTCTATCTCAAGTTATGCGTCACTGACCGCTCGCCCAGGGGCGTCGGTTAGCGACAGCAACATGAGATAATCTGCATGTCCCACACCATAGCACAACCCGCGACAAGCGCGTGTCGCCCCCGGGTTCTAAATAGAAGTGCAACACCTTGTCTAGGGTTGGAAGTGTTCGAAGTTTCTAACTTAAGAAGGTGTTGCACTCATGGGTCAACAGTATTCGCACCTGTCGTCCGAGGAGAGGATCCTGATCGAGAAGCTGCATTGCGAACAGCATCTGAGCATCCGTCGGACCGCGGAGAGGATCGGCCGGGACAAGTCCACGG